>DXDT01000188.1 GCA_019115335.1 Candidatus Brachybacterium merdigallinarum | reverse complement strand
CAGGTCATGGCCCGCCAGCAGCTCGAGCGCATTGCGGGGGGTGAGCGCATCGACCACGGCGCTGACCCGCACCTGGGGGTTCAGGGCGTGCAGGTGCTCGGCGGCAGCGACCGCCTTGGAGCGCCCGACGTCCTCCCCGGTGAACAGAACCTGCCGGTGCAGGTTCGTCTCGTCGACGGTGTCCGGGTCGAACAGGGTGATCTCACCGATGCCCGCGGCGGCGAGGTACGTCAGCACCGGAGCCCCGAGGCCACCGGCGCCGATCACCGCGACGCGGGCCGCCCCGAGCCGTCGTTGGCCGCCTGCGCCCAGCTGCGGCAGCCGCATCTGCCGCAGGTACCGCTGCTGGTCGGCGGGATCCTCGAGGGCGACCTCCGAGCCCTCGGTGCGCTGCAGACGGTCATCAGGGATCGCGCGCTCGCGGATCAGGGGCGCCGTCTCGTTGCCGGGCGCCTCCGTCTCAGGACTCGTGCTCATGTGCTCCAGTCTGCCCGAGCCGGCGAGGGTGCGCGAAGGACCTCCGCGGACGGGGGAAGCCCCCGAGCATGATGGCTCGAGGGCTTCCCGGGTCGCGCTGCAGCGCGGGTCGGAGGCTCAGGCGGACAGCTTGTCCGAGCCGGCGACGTAGCCGATCTTGGTCCAGTCCGGGCTCTCGAAGCCCCACGCACCATAGTTCGCGAGGTCGTCGTGCTGGACGAAGAAGTCGTAGGCCTGCCACAGCGGGATCACCCCGGCGGACTGCCAGATGACGGCATCGGCCTGGTTGATCAGGTCGAGGCGCGCCTCGTGATCGGTCTCGACCGCGGCCTGGTTCAGCAGGTCGTCGGACTCCGGGTCACTGACCTGGCCGAAGTTCTGCTCGCCGCCGGTCTTCCAGATCGAATCGCCCGAGGACAGGATCGGGGTGCCGTTCCAGCCGAACAGGGTGAGGTCGAAGTCGCCGGGGATCACGTACTGGGTGAACAGGTCCGTGGGCGGGACGGTCTGCACGTTCATCGTGATGCCGATGGCTGCGAGGGCCTCCTGCACGATCGGGACCACGGCCTCGTTGGTCGCGGAGCCGTCGTTGTAGACGTAGTTGATCTCGATCGGGGCGCCGTCCTTGGAGGCGAGGCCCGCGTCGTCGAAGGTGTAGCCGGCCTCCTCGAGCAGCGCCTTGGCACCCTCGGGGTCGTAGGTGCCGAGGTCCCCCGCGTTGTCCTGGTAGCCCTCCTGGTTGGTCATCAGGAGGTGGTTGTTCAGGGGCTCGGTGTTCTCCGGGTACGGCAGGGCCGCGGTCACCGAGAGGAACACCTCCTCGCGGTCGATCGCCTTGTGGATCGCCTGACGCACCGCGACGTCGTTGAGGGCGCGGCCCTCGACCCCGTTGAGGGTGATGTGGGTCCAGTTGGGTCCGGCGGCGCGGCGCAGGGTCGCCCCGTTGCCGATCATCGGCTCGACCACGGTGTAGGTGGCGGCGACCGTGGTCTCGATGACGTCCAGCTGGCCGTTCTGGAAGCTGGTGGCCATCGCGGAGGGATCCTCGATGGTGGTGAACAGGACCTGGTCCAGGAACGGGGCGTCGCCCCACCAGTTCTCGTCCGGCTCGATGAGCACGGTGCGGTTGGTGGCGTCGATCTGGCCGATCTTGAACGGGCCGGCGGTCACCAGCGGCTCCGCGAGCCAGCCGGAGTTGAAGGCGTCGGCAGATTCCACGAGGGAGTCCGGTGCGATCCCGGGAAGCCCCATCCAGTCGGCGTAGGGCTCGGCGAAGGTGACCACGGCGGTGAGCTCGTTCTCGCCCTGCTCGACGGACTCGACCTTGTCGTAGCCCTCGGAGGAGGCGATGCCGTACTCCTCCTGAGTGCCGTTCATCGTGTTGAACACGTTAGCGATGGAGGTCCAGTCGATGGGGGTGCCGTCCGACCAGGTCATGCCTTCCCTGAGCTCGATCTCGATGATCTGGGGATCCTCGGAGGTGAGTTCCATCCGCGTGAGGTAGTGCGGGTTCGCCGTGACCTCACCGGCGGCATCCGAGTACCACAGCTCCAGCGGGTAGATCGCACGCAGGATGTCGGAGGTGTTCTTCTCGTTGCCGTCCGAGTGCCACGGGTTCCAGTTCGCCGGGAAGGCGTTGTTGGCGATGCGGAGCACGCCGCCCTGGCCCATGCCGTCGCGCTCGGTGGCGTTGATGTCGTTGGTGGTCGCGTCGATGGCTTCGCCGCCGTCGCCGCCCCCGTCGGAACCCCCGTCACCCCCGCCGGTGCCCGGGTCCTGGCTGCAGGCCGCCAGGGTCACCAGCGAGGCCGTCATCGCTGTTGCTCCGAGCATGGAACGCCGCGAGAATCGCATGTGTTTCTCCATTCAGTCACGGCACCGGGATCGCCGGTACCGCCAGGTGTGATGATGCGTCGCGCTGGGGAGATGTCCGCCGTGGCACATCGTCATGCGCGGTGCGGACAGTCTAGGGACACTCCACCCGTGCGAAACCTCATAGCCGCCGCCCGTTACCGGTTCGCAACCTCCTGGTCACATGTTCGAGACCTCACGGCCCCGACCGCCGGCTCAGCCTGCGAGGCCCTCCCCCTCGGGGGCGTCGCCGTCGGTCGTGGCATCCACGTGACTGCGCGCGAAGGCGTCCGTGTCGATCTCGGTGTGACGCCGGTTGCGGGCGATCTGCGGGTCCGGGATCGGCACGGCGGAGAGGAGCTCACGGGTGTACTCGTGCTGCGGGTTCGTGAACACCTCCTCGGTATCGCCGATCTCAACGATCTTCCCGTTCCTCATCACCGCGATGCGATCCGAGATATGGCGGACCACCGAGAGGTCGTGGGAGACGAACAGGAAGCTCACGCCGAGCCGGTTGCGCAGGTCCGCGAGCATGGCCAGCACGCCGGCCTGCACCGTGACGTCCAGCGCCGAGGTGGGCTCGTCCAGCACGATCAGCGTCGGGTCGCAGGCCAGCGCCCGGGCCACGCCCACGCGCTGCCGCTGCCCGCCGGAGAACTCGGTGGGATAGCGGGCGGCGTGCTCCGGGGTGAGCCCCACGTTCCGCAGCAGCCAGTCCACCCGCTCGTCCATCCGCTGCTTGCTGTAGCCCTGCACCCGCATCGGCTCCTTGAGGATGTCGCCGATCGGCATGCGCGGGTCCAGGGACGCCATCGGATCCTGGAACACCATGGTCACGCGGGCGCGCATCGCGGAGCGCTCGGCCCGGGACAGGGCCCGGGTGTCCTTGCCGTCGATGCGCACCGCGCCGCTCTGCGGGGCGCGCAGCTGCATGATCTCCATCAGGGTGGTGGTCTTCCCGCTGCCGGACTCGCCGACCAGGGCCAGGCACTCCCCCTCGCGGATGTCGAAGGAGATGCCGTCGACCGCACGCTGCTCGCCGACCTTGCGGCGCACCAGCGCCCCCTTGGTGATGGGGTAGATCCGCTGGAGATCCTCGACCTCGAGGACCGTCGAGCGCTGCTCGCGGGGGGCGACCTCGCCCTCCTCGCGGGCGAGAGCGCGGAAGGCGGTGCCGGCCACGCTCTGGCTGCCGGAGTCGGTCGTGCCCGACTTCTGCAGGTCCACGCGGGGCACGGCGGAGAGCAGGCTGCGGGTGTACTCCTCGCGGGGCCGGTAGAAGATGTCGTCGACCCCACCGGTCTCGACCAGCTGCGCGTCCTTCATCACCAGCACGCGATCGGCGAAGCCGGCGACCACGCCCATATCGTGCGTGATCAGGATGGTCGCGGCGCCCAGCAGCTCCTGGGCGGACTTCAGCAGGCTCATCACCTGTGCCTGGATCGTCACGTCCAGGGCGGTGGTGGGCTCGTCGGCGATGATCAGCTCGGGCTCGTTCGCGATCGCCATCGCGATCACGGCGCGCTGGCGCATGCCGCCGGAGAACTCGTGCGGGTACTGGTTCGCGCGACGCTGCGGCTCGGGGATCCCCACCGCGTCCAGCAGCTCGATCGCGCGGCCGTGGGCCTGCTCCTTCGACACGTCAGGATGGTGGATCCGCACGACCTCGGCGATCTGGCTGCCCACCGTGTACACCGGGGTCAGGGCCGAGAGCGGGTCCTGGAAGACCATCGAGAGCACGTTGCCGCGCAGATCGGAGAGCTGCTTGTCGTTCAGGGTGAACATCTGCCGGCCCAGCAGGTCGATCTCGCCGCTGATCGTCGCGGTGCGGGGCAGCAGCCCCATCACCGCCAGGGAGCTGACGGACTTGCCGGAGCCGGATTCGCCGACGATCGCGAGGGCCTCGCCCTTGTGCACGTCGTAGGAGAGGTTCCTGACGGCCTGGACGGTGCCGTACTCGGAGGGGAAGGTGACGCTGAGGTCCCTCACGGACAGGATCGGTTCAGTCATGGGTGATCTCCTCGGCTCGTCTCAGATCCGGCTCGAGCCGCTGGTCGGATCCAGGGCGTCACGCAGCGCTTCACCCATCAGGTTGATGGAGATGATCAGGGCGGCGAGCACCGCCGCGGGCAGCACCCAGGTGTGGGGATAGGCGATGTTGTACTCCTGCAGCACGGTGCCCAGCGACACGTTCGGGTACTGGATGCCGAAGCCGATGAAGGACAGGCCGGTCTCCCCGAGGATCGCGGCGCTGACCCCGAGGGTGGTGTCGATGATGATCCAGCTGGCGATGTTGGGGATGATGTGCCGGACGATGCTGACCACGGGATTGACGCCCATGAACTTCGCGGCCTCGACGTACTCGGTCCGCACGAGCTGCTGGGTCATCGCCCGCAGCACACGGGCGGTGAGCATCCAGGCGAACAGCGCCAGCAGCGGGATCAGCCACAGCCAGGTGGCCTGCTGCAGGATCGGGCTGAACAGCATCAGCAGCAGCATCGAGGGGATCACCAGGAACAGGTTGATCACGTTGACCAGGCCGCCGTCGACGAAGGCGCCCCACTTGCCCTTGCCGCTGACGAACCCGGCGGTGGTGCCCACCAGCAGGGCGAGGATCGAGGTGAGCACGGCGGTGCCGATGCCGATCATCAGCGAGATCCGCAGGCCCTCCATGGTGCGGGCGAAGATGTCGTAGCCGCGGTCGTCGACCCCGAACCAGTGGTACTGGGTGGGGCCGGAGAGCACATTGCGCAGGTCGCGGTCGAACGGCTCGTACTGGTAGAACATCGGCGCGAAGATCGCCATCAGCACCAGGATCGTGAAGACCACCATCCCGACCCAGCCGCTGCGGCTGCGCAGGAAGCGGCGCCGCAGCAGCTCGCCGCGGCCCATCGACTCGATGGCCGGACCGCCGGGCGGTGCCGTCGCGTCCTCCGCCCCGGGGGCGTAGTCCGGGTTGCCCATCAGCGGGTTCTCGGAGGGGTCCGTCTCGTGGGCCAGCTGAGCGGCGTCGTCCGTGGATCGCATGTCAGAGGGGTTCGTCATGAGATCACCGGATCCTCGGGTCGAGAGCGGCCTGCAGGATGTCGGCGAAGGTCGCGGAGAGCAGGGTGAGGGCCGCCGTGTAGAGCACCACGCCGGCGGTGCCGTTGACATCGGCCAGCGCGATCGAGGAGATCGCGTACCGGCCCACCCCTTCCCAGTTGAACATCAGCTCGACGAACAGCGAGCCGGTGAACGCCGCGCCGACGGCGAAGGCGAAGTACTGGCCCATCGGGATCAGCGCCATCCGCAGGCCGTGGCGGCGCATCGCCTGGGAGCGGGTGAGGCCCTTCGCGCGGGCGGTGCGCAGGTAGTCGCTGCCCAGCACGTCCAGGGTGGTGACCTTCATGTACCGCGAGTAGGAGGCGGCGCCGGCGAGCGCCAGCACGATGGTGGGCATGATCAGCGCGAGCAGTTGATATTCGGTATAGGCCCAGGTGCCCTCGGTCAGCAGCGGGTTCACGCGGTTGATGGCGGGCAGCTTGAATCCGCTGCGGTTGCCGATGAACTCGTTGGTCTGCTGGACGGTCAGGATGATGACCGGGGTGGGCAGGGACAGCACCACGAAGGCCAGGAGGGTGGAGAGGCGGTCGCCGATCCCGTTGCGGTTGACCGCGGCCCACATGCCCAGCGCCACGCCGGCGACGGTGCCGATGACGGTGCCGATGACCACGAGCTGCAGACTGATCGGGACCCGCGAGAGGATCACGTCGGTGACCTCGAGCAGCTGGCGGTCGGTGCCGGTGGTCAGGCCCATGTCGCCGCGGATCAGGCCGCCGAGCCAGGTCGCGTAGCGCTCGAACAGGGGGGTGTCGGGGTTGACGTTGCGCACGTTGAGGTACTGCTGCGCGGTCTCGGCCGGGACCGGGTTGGTCGCGATCGGGGGGTACAGCACCGCTTCGGGGTTCATCAGCGAGGCCGCCAGCAGGTAGGCGAAGCTGGTCGCGACGAACGCGAGGATCAGGTACGTGAGCGTGCGGATGGCGATGAATCTAGCCACGACGGCTCCTCGTCACGCGGTCCTGCATGAGGCGGTGTCCTTTCCCTGCTGCCGACGTCTTCGGCGGTCCTGCATCGGGCTACTGTGCCGTAAACAGGTGCGGATCGCACGTTCAGGCATGAGGATATGCTCGAATCGTGACCATCGTGCACTGTATCGTCCTCGCGCTCGGCGTGGCGATCGCCCTTGCCCTGTGCGATCTGCTGGAGCGCGCCAGGATCGGCACCTGGATCGCGGCGCTGGCGACGATCCCGCTGGTGATCGCCGCCGGCTGGTACTACAGCGCCTGGCTCGCAGCGCTGTCGCTGGGGTACGCGCTGGGCATCTCGGTCCGCACCATCACGATCTGGTCCCGCCGCGCCCTGGCCCGCCGTCACGAGCGCGCCCAGCAGCGGGACGCGACGAGGGCGAACCTGGACCGCTCCCTGAAGGGCTGATCGGTGAGCTGGCTCAGGCCCGCAGGTCGATGACCGGCACCCAGGAACGGTCGGTCGAGGCTGCATCCTCCTCGTGCAGCAGCAGGCAGTCGGCGCGCCCGAACGGGGCCAGGCGCCGCCCGGGCACCACCTCGACCTGCGGCTGGGACGGCCCACGCGCGGCCTCGATCCGTCGGCCCGGCAGCACCTGCAGGCCCGACCAGGCCCTCCGCCCACTCGGGCGGGGCTCCGCTCCCCCGGCCTGATCCCAGCGGGCGCGCTCGATCCGCCCGTGGCCCAGCAGCGGCGCGACGAACAGATGGAAGCCGACCAGGGCCCCCACGGGGGTGCCGGGCAGGTGGATCATCGGGGTCCCGCTCGGGTGCATCCCATACCCCTGGGGGCCGCCGGGCCGCAGGCGCAGGTGCTCGAACCGGGAGAGGCCGGCACCGCGATCACCGAGCGCGGCCTTGACCACGTCGAAGGCGCCGTGGCCCACTCCGCCGGTGGTCAGCACCAGGTCCGACCCCTCGGCGAGGGTGTCGAGCAGGGTCCGCAGCCGCGCCGGATCGTCGTCGGTGGTGCGCAGCTCGGCCCGGCCACCGGTCACGGTGATCGCGGCGGCGAGCATCGTCCCGTTGGAGTCCCGCACCGCCCCCGGGGCGATGTCCTGCACCGGTCCACTGCGCGTGTCGACCACTTCGTCACCGGTGACGACGACCGCGATCTGCGGCGGGCGCGCGAGCGGCAGGGTGCGGATCCCGAGCGTCGCCGCCAGAGCGATCAGGCCGGGTCCGATCCGGTCCCCGGTCTCGGCGAGCAGGTCGCCGCGGGCGATCTCCTCCCCGATCCCCCGCACATGCCGGCCGGGCCGCACCGAGCCGTCAGGTCGGATCCGGATGCGGGAGGGCAGTGCGCCGTGGGGATCGACATCGGTGCGCTCGACCTCGACCACGGTGTCCGTGCTGGGTGGCACCGGGGCACCGGTCATGATCCGCAGCGCCTCCCCCGGGCCGACGGTCGGGGCCGGGCCGAGCTGCGGAGCGGCCGCCAGCTCTCCGCGGACCACGAGCTCGACCGGGGCGTCGGCGGAGAGATCAGCGGCGCGCACCGCGAAGCCGTCCATCGCGGAGACCGGCACGGCGGGCTGGTCCTCGGGTGCTTCCACCGCAGCCGCGAGGTGTCGTCCCAGGGCAGCATCCGGAGGCAGCTCCTGGATCGCTCCGTCGCGGGCGCGGCGACGGGCCAGGGCCGGCGCCAGCTCGGCCCGCAGCTCGGCCCGCCACTGCCAGGCCGTCATCTCGTGGACGCCCATCGCTCCGGCTCCTGTCTCGGTGGGTCCTGTCTCGGGGGGTCCTGTCTCGGGGCCTGTCCAGACCGGTCCAGTCCCGGTGTCCCCTGCCTCGATGTCCCTCGAGGACTCCGTCAACGATCCTGCCATGACGCTCGAGCGCCCCCTGCCCCGGCGCGTCCCCGCCCGAGAGCGGACATCCCGGCGGCAGACAGGTGGACACCCCGTTCCGGGGCGAGCGGGTGCAGAATGGATCCATGCGCGAGATTCTGTTCGATCGCTTCGGCGGTCCCGAGGTGCTGACCCTCCACACCGACTCGCCCGAGCCGGAGCCCGGGCCCGGGGAGGTGCTGGTGGAGGTCACCCACGTGGGCCTGAACCCACTGGACTACAAGATCCGCGACGGCTCCTCCGGGATGGCGAAGGACCTGCAGCTGCCCGCCGGGACCGGCCGGGAGATGGCCGGGGTGGTGCGCGGCGCCGGCGCCGACCTCGACGAGGCCGAGCTCGGCTCGCGCGGCCTGACCCCCGGCACCCGCGTGTTCGGGATGCGGGGGCCCACGGATCGCCGGGGCACCGCCGCCGAGCTGATCACGCTCAGCGCAGAGGACGTCGCCCCGATCCCCGACGACGTCACGGCGGAGGCCCTGCCCGCCTGGGCCGGGCTCGCCCTCGCGGGGCTCACCGCGATCGCGACCATCCAGGACGCCGCGGAGGTCTCCGAGGGGCAGACGGTGCTCGTCCACGGAGGCAGCGGCGGGGTGGGGCAGCTGCTGATCCCGATGGCCCTCGAGGCCGGGGCCGCCCGTGTCTGGGCCACGGGCCGGGCCCGCAACTCCACCCGGATCGAGGAGCTCGGCGCCACGGCGATCGCCTACGACCAGGAGGACTGGCAGCAGGTCATCCGCGAGGCGACCGACGGTCGCGGGGTGGACGTCATCCTGGACACCCACTACTTCTCGACCTTCGTGCCCAGCCTGGACCATGTGGCCGAGGGCGGGCGGATCATCCCTCTGCCCTCGCTCGCGGACCTCAGCCCGGCGCAGGAGCGTGGCATCACCGCAGTGATCCCCCGGATCGTGGCGGGCCGGAACCGGCTCGATCACCTGGTCCAGGGCATGCGCTCGGGCCGCTACCCGCTCGAGGCCTCGCAGGTGCTGCCGCTCGGGGAGATCGCGCGGGCCCATCGCCTGCTCGAGGAGGGCCACACCCGCGGCAAGCTGATCCTCGACGCCCGCGCCTGATGCCGTCCGGCGGGTACGCTCGCCGGTATGCCTTCCCCCCGCAGCGATGATGCCGATGCCGCTCTCGCCGCCGTCGAACCGGTCCTGCATCCTGCCGGGTTCGCGCTGCTGAACGCGCAGCCGCCCTACCGCGAGCAGGAGGCGCTGCAGCGCGGATCGGCCCTGCGCGCCGCCGGGCACTCCCCCGAGCTGGTCTCCGCGGTGATGACCCAGTCGCGCCTCCGCGCCCGCGCCGCCGACAAGTTCGGGGAGTTCGCCGCCGGGATGCTGCTGACCCCGCACGGTCTGGAGCAGGCGACCCGGCTGCCCGTCGCCGCTCTGCACGCTCGTCGCTACCAGCGGGCCGGCATCAGCTCGGTCGCGGATCTGGGCTGCGGCATCGGCGGGGACGCGATGGCCATGGCGGGCCTGGATCTCGAGGTCCTCGCGGTGGACCGGGACCCGGTGACCGTGGCCGTCGCAACCGTGAACCTGCGCCCCTTCCCGACGGTGGCGGTCCGGCTCGGCAGCGCCGAGGACCACGATCCGACGCTCACGGAGGGGATCTGGCTGGACCCGGCCCGTCGGACCACGCACGGCCGCTCCCGCCGCGTGCACGATCCGGAGGAGTACGAGCCGCCGCTCTCCGCGGTGCTGGAGATGGCACGTCGGCTCGGTGGCTACGACCTGCCCGGTGACCCGGATCGGCTCGGACCGCTGGGAGCGAAGCTCGGACCGGGCATCGACCGTTCCGCCCTGCCCGCGCAGGCCGAGGTGCAGTGGCTGTCCTTCCACGGCCAGGTGCTGGAGGCGACCCTGTGGTGCGGGCCGCTCGCCCAGCCGGGAGTGAGCTCCTCGGCCCTGGTGATCGACCGCGCGGGCGCTCACCAGCTGACCGGTGGGGAGGAACCGGTCCCCGACCCCGAGCCGGGCGCCCTCGGGGATCATCTGTACGAACCGGACGGCGCCGTGATCCGCGCCGGCCTGATCGGGCACCTGGCCCGGTCCCTCGAGGCCCGCACCCTGGATCCCACCATCGCGTACCTGACCTCGGACCGTCGGACCAGCACGCCGTTCGCCCGCGGATTCACGGTGCGCGATGTGATGCCCTTCGGGATGAAGCGCCTGACCGCGTACCTGCGCGAGCATCGGCTGGGGGTGCTGGAGATCAAGAAGCGGGGCACGGCGGTGGAGCCGGACGAGCTGCGTCGCTCCCTGCGACCCCGACGCTTCGGGGACGAGTCCGCCACCCTGATCCTCACCCGCATCGCCGGGGAGCAGTCCGTCATCGTCGCCTCCCCGCACCGGGAGGATCATGCGGCAGGCACCGATTCATGACCTCCCGTGCGCGGCTGTCCGCGCTGGGTCTGATCGTGCTCAGCGCTCTGTGCCTGGCCCTCGCGGTGCTCGGGGCCGGGGCGGAGCGCGGCACCCTGGTGACCTTCGATCCCCCGGCCCCTGCCACGCCGCAGGAGGATCCCGTCCCCCCGCCGACCATCGAGGTCGGTCCGACCGATGATCCGCTGGAGCAGTGGCAGCCCCCGCCGTCGGCCGGTGGGGACGGCTCGCTGCTGCGCTGGCTGCTGATCCTGCTGGCCGTCGTGGCGGCGGTGGGGATCGGATGGCTGGTGGTGCGGATCCTCCAGCGAGCCCGCGCCCTGCCGAGCACCGCGGCCTCGGAGGCCGAGGAGCTGGTCGGCGACGAGGAGCTCAGCGAGGAGCAGGCCCGCGCGGCCCTGGACATGGCGCGCCGGAGGCTGGACACGATCGTGGAGGCGCAGGGCGCCGTGATCGCCGTCTGGCTCACCCTCGAGGAGTCGATCGCGGAGGCCGGACTGCAGCGCGGCTCCTCCCAGACCACCTTCGAGTTCGTCTCCGCGGTGCTGGGCGCGCATGCCCTGGACGTCTCCGCCGTACGACGGCTCGCCGAGCTCTACCAGCGGGCGCTGTTCGACGATGCGCCGCTGACCGATCACGACCGCCGCGAGGCGATCGCGCTGCTGGACGCCCTGATGGCGCAGCTCGACCAGCCGGCGCAACCCGATCAGCAGGCGCAGCTCGACCAGCCGGCGGAGCCCGCCCCGCAGCCGGGGAGGTCGTCGTCGTGACCCGGATCCTGCGCGGACTGGTCCCGCGGCTGCTCCTCGCCGTCGCGGCGGTGCTGCTGCTGGTGATCGCGCTGCGGCTGATCGGCATGCACCTCGCGCTCCCGGTGCCGCTCGCGGTCGCGCTGGCGGGCGGCGCTCTGTGGTGGATCGTCGGTGCCGGGGCCGAGGTCGCGATCCCCCTGGAGTCGCCCGAGCTGAACCTGGACCCCGGCTACGCCCTGCCCCATGCCCAGGATCCCGCGGTGCGCCGGATCGAGGACACGCTGTACGGGGCTCAGCCTCGGCGCCGGACCAGCACCCGAGCCCTCGGTCAGCTGCTGGGCCGGCTCGCCGACCAGCGCGAGCACCGTGCCGGGCCGCAGGGCACGCCGCCCCTCAGCCCTGCCCTGCAGGACCTGATCGGGCACTCCCGGGATCCGAAGGTGCACGATGCACCGCGACCGGTGGATCGCCGCTTCCTGCATCGCATCCTGCACGAGCTGGCGACGCCCGAGCGCTGAGGTCCGCCCGCTGTGGGGCAGGTCTCACGTAGTGTCGGCTCATGCCCCAGCACACGGTCTCCCCCACCGCATCCCCCCACCACGCGCTGCCCCTGTCCGAGGCGACCGAGGCGACCGGCCAGGTGCTCGACGCCGTCGAGACGGCGGTGGTCGGCAAGCGCCCGGAGCTGGAGCTGGTCCTGGCCGGCATCCTGGCCGGCGGGCACGTGCTGCTCGAGGATCTGCCCGGCCTCGGCAAGACCCTCGCTGCCCGCTCCTTCGCGCAGGCGCTCGGGCTGCCGTTCACCCGTGCCCAGTTCACGCCTGATCTCCTGCCGTCGGACCTCACCGGGGCGGAGGTGTTCGACCAGCGCACCGGCGAGTTCGTGTTCCGCCCCGGCCCGGTGTTCACGGGGCTGCTGCTGGCAGACGAGATCAACCGCACCCCGCCCAAGACGCAGTCCGCCCTGCTGGAGGCGATGCAGGAGCGGCAGGTCTCGGTCGAGGGCACCACCCGCGCGCTGCCGCAGCCGTTCCATGTGCTGGCGACCGCGAACCCGATCGAGCACGAGGGCACCTACCCGCTGCCGGAGGCGCAGCTCGATCGCTTCCTGCTGCGGCTCTCCTTCGGATACCCGAGCCCCGTGCAGGAGTGGGAGGTGGTGGCCAGGCGCCTGGACCGTGCCCGCGAGGAAGTCACGGTGCCGCAGATCCTGGACGGGGAGGGCCTGCTCGCCGCGCAGCGGACGGTGGAGTCCGTGCACGTGGAGGAGGCGATCGGTCATTACGCGGTGGAGCTGGTCGCGGCGACCCGGGTGCATTCGTCGGCCCTGGTGGGGGCCTCGCCGCGCGGCACCCTCGCCCTGATCCTGTGCGCCCGTGCGCTGGCCGTGATCCGGGGGCGCGGGTTCGTGGTGCCGGAGGACATCAAGGAGCTGGCTCACCCGGTGCTGGACCACCGAGTGACGGTCAAGCCCGAGCTGTGGCTGCAGAACGCGACCGGTGCCGGAGTGGTCGAGGGGGCGCTCGGCCAGGTCCCGGTCCCGGCGGCGAGCGCACGACCCGCCCCGTGAGTCCCACTCCCGCACTGGTCCGCGCCGTGAGCATCGGTGTCGGCACCGTGCTGCTCGCCGTTCTGGTGGGGCGGACCGAGCTGATGCTGCTGGGCGCGCCGCTGCTCGTGTGGGCCCTGGTGGCCGCCTGCTGGCGGCTGCTGCACGCCGACGCGACCCGTCCGGACAGTCCGCGGATCCGGCGCGGCGTGCGGGCGATCGAGGAGGGCGGGAGCACCGCGATCACCGTCACCGCCTCGCCGGACCTGCTGCTGAGCGTGAGCGTGCCGCTGACCGCGCACGCCGACCTGTTCCCCCGTTTCGGCTCCGCGACGGCGCGGCACGAGGTCCCGCTGCGGGTGACCGCGACGCGCTGGGGGATGGTGAAGGTCGGTCCGGTGCACACGGTGGTCGCCGATCCGCTCGGTGCGCACCGCAGGCAGCACCGTCTGGAGCCGGTGACGGTGCAGGTGGTGCCGTCGGCCCCGGTGCTGGACGCCCCGACGGAGGTGCCGACGCCGATCGGGGTCAGCGGGATGCATCTCTCGCGCCGGCGGGGTGAGGGCACGGCGCTGTCGGAGGTGCGGGAGTTCCGTCCCGGGGACCGGCTGCATCGGATCAACTGGCGCGTGACCAGCCGTACCGGGACGCTGCACACGAATGCGACGTTCACCGAGCAGGACACGGATGTGCTGCTGGTGACCGACACGCTCACCGATGTGCCGCCGGCGCCGTGGGCAGCGGAGGACGCCCCCAGCAGTCTGGACATGACGATCCGGGCCACCGCGGCGATCGCTCGGCACTATCTGATCGCCGGGGACCGGGTGGCGGTGTTCGATCTGGGCTCGCTGATCGGTCCGGTGCGCGCCGGGACCGGGCCCCGTCAGCTGCGGGTGCTCACCGAGGTGCTGTCCCGGGCACGACGGGCCGACGGGCAGCTGCGGCCGGCGCGCACGCTGCGCACGGTCCGGCCGGGCACGCTGGTGGTGGTGTGCTCGCCTCTGCTCAGCGAGCTGGCGATCGAGCAGATCGGACTGCTGCGCGTGCAGGGGGCCGATGTGATCGTGGTGGACACGCTGCCGCCGAGCATCGGGGATCTCTCGATGCTGCGTGGCTCGCCGGTGCGCGACGGCGGCTCCGGTCCGGATCGGTTCTGGCCGGAGGCGTGGGCGCTGCGGCGGATGCTGCGGGAGGAGACGGTGCAGGAGCTGACCGAGCAGGGGGTGCCGGTGACGGCGTGGGAGGGGCCGGCCTCGCTCGCGCCGGTGCTGCTGTCGCTGTCGGTGGCGCGTTCGGCACCGCGCAGGAGGAGGGGCTGATGCTCGGACTGACCCGGTATGTCGACGCCGCGGCGGAGAAGCTCCTGGAGCTGCGCACGATCAGCGGGGCGCAGTGGCTGCTGCGCCTGCTGGGGGCGGGGACGATGGTGTCGGCGCTGATCCTCGCGACCCCTGGGGGCTGGCTGACCGCGGGGGTGTTCTCCGCGGTGGCGCTGCTGCTGGTGCCCGTGCTGCTGCTGGCCCAGCTGTTCCTGCCGGATTCTGCGGCGGGCCTGGCGGCGATGGGGCTGATCGTGCTGTGCTTCCTCGGGCAGGGGGAGGTCTCGCTGATGCGGGTCGGTGCGGTGGGCCTGCTGATGCTGGTCGCGCACATGGCGTGGTCGTGGGCGGCGCTCGGTCCCGCGCACGGGGTGTTCCTCTCCTCCCTGTGGGGGTCGGCGGGAGTGGTCCTGATCGTGGTGCTCGCCGGGAGTCTCATAGCGGGCGGGCTCGTGCTCGCCCTGTCAGGGGTCCATCTGGCGCCGGCGGTCACCGTGGTCGGGGTGCTGGCGGTGATAGTGCTGCTGATCGTGCTGCTGCCTCGCAAGAAGGAGTGAACGCGCAGAAGGGGTGACCTCGCGCTGATGCGTGGTTCGCGCTAGCCGCTGGCCGCGCGGGGCGCCGATGCTGCCCGTGCTGGTCTGAGCGGCTGGGCCCCTCGCTCGATGGTCGGCCGGCGGAGCATGAGTTCTCGTTCCGGTGGTTCGGGAGCTGCTGGGTCGGGGCCCGGTGGCTTGAGGCCCGGCGGGGCCGTGGCGGTCGGGGCGGAGGGGGTTCTTCGTTCTGGTCGCAGGCGCGGGGCCGGTGAGCGGTAGGTGTGGCCGGTCGGGGTGGTGATGAGCAGAGTGCTCGGCTCGGCCCCGTCGGCCGGAACGATCTGTGAATCCCAGCCGGGTGTCTCGCGGGCGAGGTTGAACTGCTGGCAGTGCCCGACGCCGTTGTCGACGGTGGTGAGTCCGCCGTCGGCGCTGCGATGGGCGTGGTCGATGTCCCGGATCGGGGCATCGCACCACGGTGTGCGGCAGCGCTGGTCGCGCAGCAGGATGAAGCGTCGCACGTTCCCGGTGAAGAGCCTGCGGCGGGAGTCGACGGCGGCGAACTCGGCGCTGGGGGAATCGCTGTACAGGCGCCTGATCCAGCGCCGTGCCTCGGAGAGTTCCGGTGCCGAGAGCTGTTCCTCGGACCCGGTAGAGCTGCCCTCGATGTTCGCGCCACGGACTCCCAGTGCGATGTCACGAGCGAGAGCGGCGGGCACCGGGTGGTCGTTCAGCCATGCGGTCTCCTCTCCCCCGTCCAGCAGGGCCTTGTCCGTCATGAGCAGCTGGATCTCGACGGGGATGTCATCGACGGTGGCCGCTCCAGTGGCGCGTTCGACGAGGGTGTCGGCCATGATCTGACCCTTGCGGCGCGGATCGCCCTGGCTCTTCCGGGAACGCGCTTCGCGGTGCAGCGCCGCGTAGGCGGCGACGCCTTCCTTCTGCGGGAGGAGAGCGCTGAGGATGGCCATTCCATCCGGTGCCGGTCGCAGGGAAACGTTGCGCTCGGAGATCTTCTTGCGGGCCCGTTTGACCGCTGCCGCCGGGTCCAGCTCCTGGGCGTGTGCCCTCGCGGTGCGCCCGGCTCGGGTCGCGCTCATCGACGGCAGCTGATCGGCGAGCCCGGCGTCGACGAGTGCGCGGTCCTCGTCATCGAGCACGAGCACGTTCTTGGCGACCTCGTGCGCGGTCCACTCGCTGATCTCACCGCGGGCGAGCAGCTCGGTGGTGCGCGGCAGGCTCTCCAGCAGCACTCTGCGCAGGGCCATCTGATCACCCGCCTGCTTGGGGCTGATCCGCCGAGCCAGACCGACCTGGTCCGCAATGCCCCGCCCGAGATGCTCGCGCGGAACTCCGGCCTCGCGCTGTCGGCGGAGATGGGAGTCCCGGAACGCCTTCTCGGCACCGGCCTGCAGCGCGGCGAGGGTGCCCTTGAGCGACTCGGTGAGGGCGATGAGGTCGATCAGGGCGGCGTCATCTGCCGCCTCGAGAGCCCCCCCGCTCCGAAACGGCGTGCGCCATGATTTGCATCTCCTGCATCAACTGCTGCATCCCGACGTTCATGACCTCACCCCCTCGATCTCTCCGAATATCCATCACGGCGTGAACGAATCCTTGCACCGACCACTCACCCCATTCTTCCGCACCCATTCGGCCACCACAAGGGATATTCAGAAATTCGTCAATAATGCGGAAGACCATCCATTGAGGAGGAACGATGGATGACTCTTCTGACGCCGAAAGCGCTCCTCGCACCGACATCGCACCGGGCACTGACGCCGCATCTGGCGCTCGCAGCACACCAGGCATCCGCAGGCCACCATGCAGCCCCAGGCCATCTGGCACCCACAGCCAGCGGGCAGTCACCGGGGCAGGCATCTCGCCGCCCCAGGCCGCGAGGGCCACCTGCGGAATCACGGCATTCCGGAAGCTCGCAAGGTCGAAATGCCGAGCTCGCCACTCCGCCACACCATGGCTCCACAGCGGAATCTTCGAATGTCGCATCGCAGGGATATTCTCGAAAGCGCCCCTTCTTTCGCTATTTCGTCCCGCGGGCACAGAAACCTCCCCTCCCTCCGCGAGCGTCGTCGGCGAGACCTCAGGTGATGGCGACCACGGCGAGGTGACCCTCCCCGGCGTACCGTGGGGGCATGTGGCAGATGATGGATCTCCTGTACGCGCACAAGAAGGACATGGTCGCGCCGGAGGACGCCCTCCCCGGGCGCGACCGCTACCCGTACCGTCCGGCGCGCGAGCACGTGGTCCTGGGCACCGACATGCTCGGCCCCGACGCCCCGCTCGACCCCGCTCCGTGGCCGGCGGGTGCTGAGGAGATCATCCTGGCGGGGGGCTGTTTCTGGGGCATCGAGCGGATCGCCTGGAAGGTCCCGGGCGTGCACACCACCTCCAGCGGGTACGCGGGCGGGTACACCCCGCACCCCACCTACGAGGAGGTCTTCTCCGCACGGACCGGGCACGCCGAGGCAGTGCGCGTGATCTACCACGGAGGCGTGACGACCCTGCGGGCACTGCTCACCCAGTTCTGGGAGCAGCACGATCCCACCACCGCGATGCGGCAGGGCAATGACGTGGGCACCGAGTACCGCAGCGCCGTCTACTGGACCACCGCGGAGCAGGGCGAGATCGTGCTCGACTCCGCCGAGCGCTACCAGCAGGCGCTGGACCAGGCGGGACGCGGTCAGATCTCCACCGAGCTGAAGCCCCTGGCCGAAGCCGGCAACGGCGTGTACTACACCGCGGAGCCCGAGCACCAGCAGTACCTCGCCAAGAATCCCGGCGGCTACTGCAACCACGGCTTCAACGGCGTGGCCTGCTCGCTCGAACCGCAGCCCCAGGATCAGCTGCCCAGCCAGGAATCCGTGCTCGAGCAGACCGGACTGCCGGGCAGAAGTGATGCCTGAGCAGCACCTCCTGGCCCTGGACATCGGCGGCACCACGATCGCCGGTGCCCGGGTGCGCCTGGGCGGGGACCGGCCGGTGATCGAACGGGTGGTCACCATCCCCACCCCCGCGCCGGAGGGCCCCTCCGCGGTGATCGCGGCGGCGATGGACTGCGCCCAGGCGGTGCTGGCCTCCTCCCCCGCCGGGTCCCCTGCGGTCACCGGGATCGGGATCGCCTCGGCCGGGGTGATCGCTCCCGGCACCAGCCAGGTGACCCATGCCACCGACTCCCTGCCGGGCTGGGCGGGGACCGATGTGGCCCATCCGTTCCAGGAGCACTTCGCGGTACCGGTCACCGTGCTGAACGACGTCCACGCCCACGGACTCGGGGAGGATCGCTTCGGGGTCGGCGCCGGGCACGACTCCCTGCTGCTGGTCGCGGTGGGCACCGGCATCGGTGGCTGCATCGTGCGCGACGGCACCCCTGTCGCCGGGGTCCGCGGAGCCGCCGGGCACATCGGGCACCTCAGCGTCCCGGAGGCCGAGGGGGTCCCCTGCCCCTGCGGCCGCACCGGGCACCTCGAGGGGCTCGCCGCCGGCCCCGGCATCGTGCGCCTCGCCGAGCGGCTCGGTGCCCGCGACGTCGGGACCGGGCACGATCTGGCCCGCCTCGCCGAGCAGGGCGATCGCGCCGCGCTCGAGGCCTACCGGCTCGCCGGGCACGCCACCGGGCGGGTGATCGGCGGCGTCCTGAATCTGCTGGACGTCGATGTGGTCGCACTGACCGGCGGCGTCGCCTCCGCCGCTCCGATATGGCGCGGGGCGCTGGACGCCGGGATCGCGACCGATGCGATGGACGTGGTCGCCGAGACCCCGGTGCTGCCCGCCGCCGCCGGGACCCACGCCGCGCTGCTGGGCGCGGCCGCAGCGGCACGGGACAGGTTCCGCCCCGACGGGAACGGTCGGGACACGGAGGGAACCGGCCTGGACAGCGCAGACCCCCACCCTGTGAACTGACCCAGCCCGGCAGCCGAAGGAGCCCTCATGCATCCCCTCATCGCCCCGCTCGAGGGTGCCCTGATCGTCTCCTGCCAGGCCTACCCCGGGGAGCCGATGCGGGATCCGCGCACCATGGCGCAGATCGCCGCCGCCGTGCGGGCCGGCGGCGCCGCTGCGGTGCGCGCACAGGGCCTCGAGGACATCCGGCAGGTCTCCACCGCGGTCGACGTCCCGGTGATCGGGATCTGGAAGGACGGCACAGAGGGCGTGTTCATCACCCCCACCCTCGAGCACTGCCTGGCCGTGATCGATGCCGGGGCGGACGTCCTCGCCCTGGACGGCACCACCCGGCCCCGGCCCGACGGTCTCACCCTCGCGCAGACCGTCCAGCGGGTGCGGGAGCGCTTCGAGGGGCCGCTGATGGCCGACTGCGACAGCGTCGACTCCGCGCTCGCGGCCGCCGACGCGGGAGTCGAGATCATCGGCACCACCCTCGCCGGATACACCGGCGCGCGGGAGCGGACCGACGGGCCGGACCTGGCCCTGATCGAGGAGCTGGCCGGGAGGCTGCCCCCGACCTCCGTGCTGGTCGCCGAGGGGCGTGTGCACTCCCCCGCCCAGGCCCGCGCGGCCCGCGAGGCGGGGGCGTTCGCGGTGGTGGTCGGCACGGCGATCACGCACCCCACCAGCATCACCTCCTGGTTCGCCGCGGCGATGCAGGGACCCTGACCCTCCTCCCGGGGAGCGGCGACGGTCCCTCCTGCCCGCACTGCTACTGCCCTAGATTGGATCCATGACCGAGATCCTCGCGCAGACCCCGCTGCTGACCGTGTTCCTGGTGGTCGCGCTCGGGTCTGCGCTGGGGGCGATCAAGCTCGGCCCGGTGCGCTTCGGTGCGGCCGGGGCACTGTTCGTCGGCCTCGCGATCGGAGCGCTGGATCCCCGGCTCGGGGAAGGGCTGGGGCTCGCCCAGGCGATCGGCCTGGCCCTGTTCGTCTACACGATCGGCATCGCCGCCGGCGGCTCCTTCTTCCGCGACCTGCGCACCCAGACCCCGCTGATGGCCGGGGCCGCCGCCCTGCTGGTGGTGATCGGGGCGATCGCGATCCTGCTCGCCCGCCTGCTGGGCCTGGACCCCGGGGTCATCGGCGGCACCTTCGCCGGGATGCTCACCGCCACCCCGGCCCTCGCCGCCGCCACCAGTGCCCTGGACGGCTCGACCGATCCCGCGGTCGGCTACGCGATCGCCTACCCGGTCGGGGTGCTGGTGACCATGCTGATGCTGACCCTCGTGGTGCGTCGGCCGCTGCCGGGGACGCGGGACCCGGAGCCGCTGGCCGCCGCCGGGCTGCTGGACATCACCGTCGAGATCGAACGGGAGGTGCGGGTGGAGGACATCCCCGGGATCGCCGTCACCCCGGGCCGCTCCGACGGGCAGGTGCGGATGTCCTACCTGCTGCGCGGGGCGGAGGTGCGGGTCGCGCTGCCCGAGGACACCCTCCAGCCCGGCGACCACCTGGTGCTGGTCGGCATCCCCGCGGCGGTCCGGCACGCGGCCGATGCGATCGGGCATCGCGCCGACCGGCATCTGGCCGACGACCGCACCGTGGTCGACTTCCGCCGCTTCGTCGTCTCCGACCCGCAGGTCGCCGGCCGCACCGTCGCCCAGCTGCGGATCCCGGCACGGTTCCGCGGGATCCTCACCCGGATCCGCCGCGGCGACCGCGACCTGCTGGCCCTGCCCGACATGCGCCTGCAGCTCGGGGACCGGGTGCGAGTGGTGGTGCCGCGGGAGCAGATGCCAGCGATCTCGCGCCTCTTCGGGGACTCCGAGAAGAAGGTCACCGAGGTCGACTTCCTGACCGTGGGCCTGGGGATCACCGTCGGTGTCCTGGCCGGGCTGATCACCCTGCCGCTGGGCGGGATCAGCCTTGCGCTCGGCAGCGCCGCCGGGCCGTTGCTGGTCGGGCTGCTGCTGGGCCGGCTGGAGCGCACCGGCCCGCTCGTGTGGGCGATGCCGGGGGCCGCGAACCTCACCATCCGCCAGCTCGGACTGGTGCTGTTCCTGGCCGCGGTGGGGCTGTCCAACGGGCAGGCCTTCGCCGCCACCGCCTTCAGCCGGACCGGTGCGATGGTGGTGCTCGCCGCGGTCGTGATGCTGGTGGTGGGTCTGCTCGCCTTCTGGGCGCTGGGCCGGGCAGTGGGGCTCTCGGCCCCGCGCACCGCCGGGGCGATGGCCGGATTCGTGGGCCAGCCCGCACTGCTCAGCCACGTCGGCACGATGATCGACGACGAGCGCGCCGAATCCGGGTACTCGGCGCTCTACGCGATGGGCATCATCGTGAAGATCATCGTGGTCCAGCTCGTCGTCTCGCTCTGATCGCGCAGCGCGCACACTCCGGGCACGAGCACCGCTACCCTCGAGCATGTGATCCCTGAGCCGACGGAGAGCCGCGCTGCAGTGTGGACCCGGCGGCTCGTACCGGTCCTGCTCGCCGTGCTCGCCACCGGCGCCTACGGACTGCTGGGGCTGCAGCAGTGGCGGAACCTCGTCTCCCCCTCCTGGGACCTGGGGATCTTCACCCAGCTGGCGAAGGCCTACGGCGAGCTGCGGGCACCGATCGTCCCGATCAAGGGGGACGACGTCCACCTGCTGGGCGACCACTTCCATCCCATCCTGGTGCTGCTCGCCCCGGTGTGGTGGATCTGGCCGTCCGGCCTGGCGCTGCTGTGGACCCAGGCGCTGCTTTTCGGGATCTCCGCGATCCCGCTGACCCGGATGGCCGTAGACCGACTGGGACCGGTGCTCGGCAGCCTCGCCGGCACCGCCTACGTGTTCTCCTTCGGGCTGCAGTCCGCGGCGGCCGTGCAGTTCCACGAGATCGCCTTCGCGGTGCCGCTGCTGGCGTTCTCCCTGACCGCACTGCTGCGCGGCCGGATCCCCGCCGCGATCCTCTGGGCCGCACCGCTGGTGCTGGTCAAGGAGGATCTCGGGCTGACCGTCGCGGTGCTCGGCGGGGTGATCGCCCTGCGAGACCGTGCCTACCGGCTGGAGGGGGCGGGGCTGGCCTGCTGGGGGATCGGCTGGTTCCTGCTGTCGACCTTCGTGATCCTGCCGCTGCTGAACACCGCCGGGCAGTACGACTACACCGACAATCTCGGCAGCGTGCTGGAGGTGTTCTGGCCGCCCGCGAAGTGGTTCACGGTGGGGCTGCTGGTGCTGGCCGCCGGGGTGATCGGGGCGCGCTCCCCGCTGATCTGGCTGATGCTGCCGACCCTCGCGTGGCGCTTCACCGGCACCGTCGAGTTCTACTGGGACTGGTACTGGCACTACAACGCGGTGCTGATGCCGATCGCGCTGGCCGCGATGCTGGACGCCCTGGGCGATCCCCGCACCGGGCGCGCCACAGCCTGGCTGCGCGACCGCGCTCCGAGACCGTCTGCCACGGTGCGCACGGTGGCGGTCGCGGCTTCGGCGGCCGCCACCCTGGTGCTCAGCTCCGCCCTGCCGCTGCTGGACGTGGTGCGCACAGACCGGTGGGAGCTGACCTGGCGCGCTCCCGCCGCCGAGGCCGCCCTGGACGCCGTGCCCGACGGGTCGGTGCTCGCCGTCGACATCACGCTGCTCGCCCCCGCCGTCACCGATCACGAGGTGCAGTGGCTCCACGGCCCCAACGAGCGGGTCCCGGACTGCGTGCTGGTGGACCGCTTCAACTTCTCCTGGAACGGGACCCCGCCCCCGGAGGCGTCGATCTGGGCGCAGCAGCGCTGGGGAACCGCCTACGAGACGGTCTTCGAGGAGTCCGAGTTCGTGGTCAGCTGCCGCGTCTGATCAGACGGCGTGGGGCTGCCGGGGCTCGGCGTGCCACCGCCGTCGCTGCCGCTGCCGCCGCCACCGGTGCCCGGGGGCGTGGTGCCATCGCCGGGCGGGGATTCGTCACCTCCACCAGGACCGCTGTCGCCGGGGCCCTCCTCCCCGTCGGAGCCGTCGCTGGGAGTTCCGTCGTCGCCCGGGGGCTCACCTGAGCCGCCGCCGTCACCGGGCTCCTCACCCCCGCCGGAGCCGCCGTCGCCCGGGGAGCCGTCGTTCCCGCCGGAGCTTCCGCCACTGGGATCACCGCCACCGGAGCCGCCGCTCCCGGAACCATCGCCACCGGAGCCACCGGAACCACCGCTCGAGGATCCGCCGGAGCGGCCTCCCTCGGAGGAGGAGCCGCCCGAGGTGCCTCGGTCGCCCGCACCGCCGTCCTCGACGGGCTCCCCCTCGGTCAGCTCGGGCGAGGGCTCGTCGATGGTGGGCTGCTCGCTGCTCGGGGGCAGCGGCGGGGTCGTCTGCGTGGTGGGGTCCCCGGTCGGCGGGACCTCCCCGCCCCCGTCCGAGACGGCGGGCGAGGCCGGAGCCGGGTCCTGCTGGCCGTCACGGGCGTCGGTCTCGGCAGTGCGCGCCGAGAGCGCGGCCAAGGGCCCCATGCCCACCGCCCCGAGGCCGGTCAGAGCGCCGACGGCCGCGATGGTCGCCGCCGCCAGGACCGCCATGGTCCGCGATCTGCCGGGCAGGGGCACGACGCTGCGGATGCCGCGGGCTCGTCGAGCCATGTCCCCTCCTCCTGCTCCGGGCGCTGGTGGTCACCGTGCGCGTGCGTCCGTCGATCACACTGCTCACAGGGGAGACCGCTCAGCGCACGCGAGTGGTGCGGGTGCGGCGGGCCGTGGGATCGACCAGCGCCCGATCCCGACGCTCGCGCGCGCTCTCCATCGCCAGCCGCCACGGGGAGAGCCGCTCCGCGGCCAGCGCGATGTGCAGACCGCGGGAGACGGAGCGGTCCGCCGGGCTCACCGGTAGCCGGGCCAGCTGCGGGGCGAGCGGTGGCAGCCGCTGACCGATGCCGGCGGCCGACCAGCGCAGCGCGACCTGTGCGATCCGGCTGCGAGCATCCAGCAGGTTGTGCCCGGCCCCGGGGATGCTCAGCAGCTGCGCGGCGGGCATCCGGCGGGCGAGGTCCTGGGCGATCACCGCCGGGGTGATCATGTCCCGGGTGCCGGACAGGATGATCGTCGGCACCGTGATGGACTCTGCGAGCACCGGCAGGTCCCAGGGCTCCCCGGCGAAGGGTGGGACCGCACGGGCACGCTGCGCGGTGATCGCCAGCGCGTCCAGCGGCTCCCCGTCCGCCGAGGCGCCGTAGCCGAGCTCGGTGTGGGAGATCGGGGCGACCAGATCGTGCTCGACCACGTACGGCGTGGACTCGAGCCATCCCTGGGTGAGCACCTGGCGGACGCTGTTCCAGGTGAGGTGGCCTCGGCCGACCTCGAGCAGGCGCACCAGCTCCTGGACCGACTCCGCCCCGCCGTGCTCGTGGACCGCCAGGATGATCGGCCCGGCGCGCTGCGCATCGACCTCCTCACCCTCGATGAGGCGACGCAGGGAGGCGGCGGTGCGGGCGGTATGGGGATCCTCGCCGTCCCAGTACGCGGCGCGCAGGGCCGCCTGGCTGATGCGCTCGTCCTCGGCACTGGTGCGCGGGGAGTCCAGCACCAGGGAATGGACCCGCTGCGGGTGCCGGGCGGCGAGCGCGAGCGCGAGATAGGCGCCGTAGCCGCTGCCCAGGACCGCCACCTGCTCGACCCCGGCATGGTCGAGCACGGCACGCAGGTCCTCGACCACCTCGGTCACCCGCATGGCCGACAGCGGGAGATCCTCCCCTCGCGCATCGAGACGGGACAGGCCCACTCCGCGATGCTCCATCATCAGCACGTCCAGGCCGTGACCGCCCAGGGTGCTGCGCAGGAGATGGTAGGGCAGCACCGAGGCGGTGCCGGGCCCGTCGGGGATGATGAGCGCCGGCACCTGCGGCGGTGCCTCCTCCGGAGGGATCCGGGCCCCGCGGCGAGGCGCGCTGCGGGCATAGCGCAGCGGGAACAGCCGCTGGTCCTGCGCGGAGTGCTCGCGGTAGACCGTCATCAGGTCGTTCCGCATCAGCAGCAGGTCGTCCTGGGCGGAGCGCTCGAACAGCTCGGTCCGGCGGGAGCGGGGGCGGGGGCTCACTCGCCGGTCCGACCGTCGGTCTGCTCGGTGAGGATGTCGAGCTGGCCGGCGTGGCGCGCGGTCTCGGCGATCATGTGGACGAGCACCCAGCGCACGGTCCGCACCTCGGGCCCGGCCCGCAGCTCCTCGTCCGGGTCACGGCCCAGCAGCTGGGCACGGGACGCGGCGATCGCGTCCTCGTAGTCCTCGCACGCGCGGGAGAGGGAGGCGTCCAGGGCGAGGGACCACTCGGCCTCGGCGTCATGGTCCTGCGACCACCGGTAGCCGACCTCCTCCGCGGGATAGGCCCCGAGGATCGCCCGGAACCAGTAGCGCTCGGTGTCGGCCAGGTGCTGGAGCATGCCGATCACCGTGGTGTCGGAGCCGACCAGGCGCCGGGAGGCCTGCTCGTCGCTGAGCCCCTCGACCTTCCACCGGATCGAGGCGCGGAGCTCCTCGAGGGTGCCGTGGAGCGTCTCGACTTCCCCGCCCACCAGGGGCGCGCGGGGACGGTCGGGCGTCGCATCCTCCGCGATCTCCCGGGCGGTGGCCTGATCGGTCTGCTCCTGGGCGAGCCGGTCGACGAGGAAGTCCAGCTCATCGGGGTCGGAAGGTGCGGGGGGCTCCGCGGCGCGCGGGACCTCGGCGCGGTGGCTGGGACTCATCATGCGCCCTCGTCCCGGCGGGATTCCGGCCGCCCGCCGAGGGTGGACCACAGGAAGGTGTACATCAGCGCGTTCATGCGGGCGGACTGCGCATTGGTCGCCGCTCCCCCGTGGCCGCCCTCGATGTTCTCCCAGGCCTGCACGGGAGCGCCCAGGGACTCCATCGCGGCCGCGAACTTGCGGGCGTGACCGGGGTGGACCCGGTCGTCGCGGGTCGAGGTGAGCAGGAAGGTCGGCGGGTAGTCGACGTCCTCGCGCAGCAGGTGGTACGGGCTGAAGGTGCGGATGTACTCCCAGTCCTCGGTGTCCGGGTCGCCGTACTCGGCCATCCAGGAGGCTCCGGCCAGCAGATGCGAGTAGCGCTTCATGTCCAGCAGCGGCACCTGGATGATGACCGCGCCGAACAGCTCCGGGTACCGGGTGACCATGTTGCCGGTGAGCAGGCCGCCGTTGGAGCCGCCACGCACCGCGAGGTGCTCCCGGTCGGTGACGCCCCGCTCGAGGAGGTCCTTCGCGACCGAGGAGAAGTCCTCGTAGGCGCGGTGGCGGTTCTCCTTCAGGGCGGCCTGGTGCCAGCGGGGGCCGTACTCGCCGCCGCCGCGGATGTTCGCCAGCACATAGGTGCCGCCGCGCTCCAGCCAGGCCTTGCCGATCGCCCCGAGGTAGCTCGGGGTCAGGGAGATCTCGAAGCCGCCGTAGCCGTACAGCAGGGTCGGGGCGGGGCCGTCGGACTCCGCACGATCCACCCGAGCGATCTCGAAGTACGGGATGCGGGTGCCGTCGTCGCTGGTGGCGAAGTGCTGGGTGACCTCGAGGCCGTCCGCCGCGAACCGGGCGGGGGTGGACTTGATCACCGTCAGCTCGCCGGGGGCACCGCCGCCGGGGACGTCGGCGAGGTCGCCGAGCATCAGCGCGGTGGGGTCGACGAACCCGGTGACGGTCACCCAGATCTCGTCGCTGCGGTCAGCGTCGACGGCGGCGACGCCGATCGATCCCTGCAGCTCGGGGTGGAGGTCCTCCCGCACCCAGGTGCCGTGCTCGTCGCGGACGTGCACCTCGAGGCGGTGGACGACGTCCTCGAGGATGGTCAGCACCACGGTGGTGCGGGTGATCGTCATCCCAGCCAGCGAGGTGGTCTCGGTGGGTTCGAACAAGGTGGTCAGCCCGGGCTCCCCGGCCAGGAAGGCGTCGAGGTCGCCGACCACGAGGGAGCCGGCGGGGTGGATACCGTCCCCGACCTCCCAGTCGCTGCGCGGCAGGAAGATCGCCAGGTCGCGATGCGCGGTGGCCTCCATGTCCCGCGGGATCTCGAGGGTGGTCAGCGCCGGCGGCTGCTGGCTGCGGTCCACCAGGTGCAGGGTGGCGTCGTAGAAGGCGTGGTTCTGGACGATCCAGTCGCGCTCCCAGCCGGGGGTGGAGTCGTGGAGGGCGAAGATGCCCATGTCGTCCTCGGCGCCCTCGAAGACCAGCTCGGCGTCGAGCAGGGCGGTGCCGCGGCGCCAGATGCGGGCCTGGCGGGCGTAGCCCGAGGTGGTCATGGTGCCCTCGCCGAAGTCGGTCGTGGCCCAGACGGTGTCGCGGTCGATCCAGTGCAGGGAGCCCTTCGCCTCGGGGCGCAGGAAGCCGCCGTCCTCCGGGGCGACGAACTGCAGGGTCTCGAGATCGAACTCGCGCGTCACATCCGCATCGGAGCCGCCGTGGGAGAGGTCGATCAGGGCATGGCGGTACGGCTCGCCGTCCTCGAGCCCCTCCGGCCGCAGTAGGCGGGCACCGTGCCACACCCAGTCCTCGCCCTCCGCGGCGTTCAGGGCGTCGACGTCCAGCAGGATCTCCCACTGCGGATCCTCGCTGCGGTAGGAGTCCATCGTGGTGCGCCGCCACAGCCCGCGCTCGTGCTCGGCGTCGGTCCAGAAGTTGTACAGGTGCTCCCCGCGCAGGGTGACCCCGGGGATCTTGTCCTTGGCGTCGAGGATCTCGCGGATCTCCTCGCCCAGCAGCGCGGCCAGGGGCTCCCCCGTCACCGGGTCCTTCACCGTGTCCAGCTCCGCCTCGGCGCGGGCGTTGCGCTCCCGCACCCAGGCCAGGGCGTCCTCCCCGGTGACGTCCTCGAGCCACTGGTGGGGATCGGCGCTGCCGTCGGCGGCGGGCAGCTGGGCGCCGGGCTGCTGGGCACCGGGCTGCTGGGAGGGGGTCGCGGGCCGGGGGGCGGTCATCGGTCGTTCTTCTCCTTCTGCTGGGTGACGAAGGCGTCCAGCGTGCGCTTCCAGGTGGTCTTCCAGGCGTCCCGGGCCTCGGCGGTCTCCAGGCCCTTGTGCTCGATGCCCAGGGTGGAGCGGGCGGCGGCAGGGTTCTCGGAGCCCGTCGTCCTCGCCGTGATGTTGACCGAGAGCCGGGTGCCGTCCTGCACGGCGGCGCGCCAGTAGCGCCAGGCGGCGGTGTCCGTCAGGGAGGGGTCCTCGAGGCCGAGCTCCTGGCGGCGGTCCGCGGTCATGAACGCGTCCCAGGCCTCGCGCACCCAGTCCATGCTCCCGGGCAGGGTGCGGGAGGCGGAGGCGCTGAAGTCCCCGTCGCAGCTCTGCCCGACCACCCGGCGGCCGATCAGCTGCTCGTAGGCGACGGTGACGCCCTGCGCCCACCACTCCTGGACGTCCCACTCCGCGACGAGCAGGCGAGCGATGGCGGTGTGGTCGAGGTCGCGGCCCCCGGCCTCGTCCAGGCGCTGCACCCAGGTCGCCAAGGTCACCGCGGTGGCGTTCTCGATTGGGGCGGAGCGCGGATGCTCGGCGGGCGGCATGGTGAGATCCATGGACCACAGCCTACGTCGATCGCCGTGCGCCAGGTCACTCGAGCGGATCCGTGCCGGGGGCGTGGAACACTGGCGGTCATGCGCCGACGTCAGCTCCTGCTCGCCTCCCCTGTGCTCGCCGCGGCGGCCTGCACCGCGCTGGAGGAGGACCCCGGCACCACCGGGCCCTCGGAGGGCGGGGGTGCTCCCGCGGGGACGGCAGATCCCTCCGACGCCGGCGGCACCGGGACGCCGGAGAGGACCGACGCTCCGACGGAGCCGACACGGACCGAGGATCCGGCGGAGGCCGCGATCCAGGAGCGGCTCGACGCCCTGGATCCCCGCGGCATCGCCGGCCAGCTGGTGCTGGTGGGGATCCCCGCCGGCACCGAATTCCCGCGCTCGACCCGCACCGACGACCAGGTGGGCGGCTACTTCCTGCTGGGGGTCTGGGAGAGCGCGGAGGAGGTCGAGGCGATGGTCGCCGCCGCCCAGGACGGACCCGAGGACGCCGTCCCGCCGCTGCTCGCGGTGGATCAGGAGGGCGGCCAGGTGCGGATGCTGCGCGGGGACGCCGCGAGCGAGGTCGACTCCGCCGCGACGCTCGGCGAGGAGGGGACCGAGGCCGTCGCAACGGCCTATCGCACGATCGGTGAGGACCTCGCGGCCCGGGGCCTGCACCTGGACCTGGCACCGGTGGCCGACGTGGTGGACCCGCAGCTGGGCGACGCCAATGAGCCCGTCGGCGGTCTGGACCGCGGCTTCGGCACCGATCCCACCGCGGTCGCCGACTGCGTCACGGCGGCCGTCGAGACGCTGGATGAGGCGGGGATCGGGGCGACGCTCAAGCATTTCCCGGGCCTGGGCAGGGTGGAGCAGAACACGGACTTCTCCGCCGAGGGGATCGTCGACGAGACCACCGGGCCCAGGGACCCGTTCCTGGAGCCCTTCCGGGCCGGGATCGCGGCGGGCACGGACGCGGTGATGCTCTCCTCGGCGATCTACCCCCGCCTCGAGGACGGAGTGCCGGCGATGTTCTCCGCCGCATGCGTGCAGGACCTGCTGCGTGATCAGCTCGGCTTCGACGGCCTGGTGGTCACCGATGACATCGGGGCAGCCGAGGCGGTGGCGGACGTCCCCGTCGCCGACCGCGCCACCCGCCTGCTGGCCGCCGGCGGGGACGCGGTGCTGACCGCGGACCCGGGGCTCGCCGGGCAGCTGGTCGATGCGATCGAGGACTGGGCCGCGCAGAGCTCCGAGCAGGAGCAGCGGGTCCGGGAGTCCGCCGCCCGGATGCTGCGGGTCAAGACGGCGCGGGGAGTGCTCACGAGCTGAGGCCCGGGGGCTGCTCGGGATGCTGCTCGTCAGCGGGCGTCGAGCGTGATCAGGTGGTTGACCGGAACGCTGCCGCCCGGCCGGCGGGAGATCTGCCAGTCGGCGGCGTTCTCGATCGCGCTGGCCAGGAACTCGCGGGCGGAGGCGACCACGGTGACCACGTCGTCGTCGGCACCCTCCTCCCCGATCTCGCCGAGCTCCCCGGCGCGGTCGAAGTCGGCCAGGCGTGCGACCTGGGCGGCGATCGCGGCCGACAGGGTCGAACCGGCCCCGCGCACCCGGCGATCCGGGACCCGGGCAGCGCGCAGCAGATCAGTGCCCCCGGGATGGACGAGGACGTCCACCGCATCGGCATCCACCAGGCGCCCGCCGGTGATCAGCACCGAGTCGGGGCCCATGGCCTGCAGGGCGAGGGCCTGGTCGCGCATCTCCTCGATGGTGGTGGCGAGCGGTCGACCCAGCAGCTGAGCGGCCTCGGACATGTTCGCGCAGACCATGTCCACCAGCGGCACCAGCTGGTCGCGCAGCGCCTGCGCTCCTTCCGCCGAGATCAGCGCCTCACCCTGGGAGGAGATCATGACCGGATCCAGCACGATCCGGCCCAGCCGGCCCCGGTGCTCCCGCACCGCCTGGGCGACGGCGGCGACGGCGGCGGCGGAGCCGAGGGCCCCGATCTTCACGGCGTCGATCAGCAGATCCCCGACCACCGCATCGATCTGGGAGCGGATCACCGCGGGCGGCAGATGATGGACATCTCCGACGCCCTGCGTGGTGGCCGAGCAGACCATGGTGGTGACCCCGGCGCCGTACACGCCGAGCGCGGTGAAGGTCTTGAGGTCTGCCGGCAGCCCGGCCGCCCCGTCGGAATCGGCGCTGGACATCGCAAGGACCAGGGGCGGGCGCATTCGGGTCTCCATCAGCTCGGGTGCGGCGAGAGTATCAAGGGGTGCTGGACAGCTCCTATCATGGTCGGCAGTGCGAGAATCTCCGGGGTACGGTCGTGCCGCGCGAGGACGGCACCCAGCAGTGCCGCGGAGGCTCGGGGAGGGTGGGGAGGAATCGATGACTCAGGATCAGCAGGATCCGCAGGCGCAGGGGGCGCCGTCGGAGGAGCCCCCGCTGACCACCCTGCCGGATTTCGGACCCGCCCAGGACGGCGAGGGCCTGCCCCAGTTCGGGGAGACCTCCGGTCCGGCGACCCTCGGCGAGCCCTCCGAGCGCTCCCGGAATCGGGCGCTGGCGATCACTCTCTCGGTGGTCGGCGCGAGCGTCGTGGTCCTGGCGATCCTCGCCCTGATCCTGTCGCAGACCGTGTTCCGCTCGGTGCTGGAGGACTCCGACGGGGCACCGCCCTCCGCCGCGCCCCGTACCGGCGAGGGGCAGGACGAATACGTCCCCAACCCCGATGACCCGGACATCGCCCCGCCCCCGCCGATCTTCACCCAGGCGCCCACCACCGAGTGCTCGATCCCCTACGACGGCGCCGGCGCAGAGCCCTCCCCGCGCGGCAGGATCCGCGGCGGCGACCTCGAGTACACGATCCCGGACGGATGGGACTTCCCCTGGCACCACAGCGCCCTGCCGTACATGTCGGAGGTCGCCGGGCAGGGCCGCAACGTCGAGAACAACTGGTACAGCGTGGTCAACCTCGGCAAGGTCTCCTTCCCCGAGGACGAGGGCGGCTATCCAGGCCTCGAGACGGCGGCGGTGGCGATCTTCCAGTGCTACGCGACCACCGCCGGGGTGATCACCACCTTCGGCGAGAACCCCACTGTCACGGACTACCGCACCGAGGCGACCAGCGTGGACGGCTACCCGGGATGGATCGTCCAGGCCACTTACCACTTCGAGGATCCCGACGCGCTGCAGACCTCGAGCGCCTCCATCGTCACCGCGATCGTCGTCGAAGGACCCGACGGCCCCAGCGCGCTGTCCTCCGACGTCGCCGCCGACCACGAGGACCACGCCGCTGGACTCGAGGAGATCATCGCATCCCTGGAGGTCGTCGAATGATCCTCCCGTCCCTGCGCCCCGCTGCGGTCTGAAGGAGCATCCGTGCACACCCCACCTCCCCAGCACACCCCACCCCAGCACCCGGCCGGCGGACCCGGCGGCAGCGGCGGGGGCAGTGCCCTGCTGATCGGGGGCATCGCCTTCGCCCTGGTGTTCCTGCTGATCGTGGGGGCGACCGTCGGCTACCTGCTGCTGCGCGGTCCCGGCGGAGGCGGGGACCCGTCAGCGGGAGCGACCACCTCCGCGTCGTCCTCCGCCTCGCCCCGACCGGAGCTCACCGACTCCGCCACCCCGAGCTCGGGCGAGACCACCACCTCGGCCGCCCCGGTCACCGAGGAGCGCTGCTGGGACACCGACCGCGGCCACACCTCCTCCAACCCCTCCAGCCGGCTGCGGGGCGGCGGCCTCGAGTTCATCCCCCCGGCCGCGTACACCTCGCGCAGCGAGCTGACCTACGGCGCCTTCATGGCGGACACCCAGACCGCCTACGGCGTGATCGAGGGGACCTGGGTCTCCCTCGTCGCCGTGGGGGCCGTGGAATGGCAGCCCGGCGTCGAGTACCCGGGCGACGAAGCGGCCTCCATCCGGATGGTGGACTGCATCGTCGCCGACGGCTCCATCTGGGGCGACACCAGCCAGCGGACCGTGGAGAACAAGGTCACCGAGCCCGTCACCATCGCCGGGATGCCGGGCTATCGCACCCGGGCGGAGCTGCACTTCGGCCAGCACAACCTCGAGACGTTCTCCGCCACCGAGATCGTGGTGGTGGTGCTGACGACCCCCGAGGGCCCCAGCTTCTTCCACTCCGACACGGCGATCGGAGTGACCGAGCACGAGGAGGCGACCGCCTCCGCCTACGAGTCGCTCACCGGCCTGTCCGGCTGAGCGGGGCGGCTGGGCGGAGCGCGGGCCCGGTGCCGCGTCCCGGGGCGCCAGCGACCTCTCAGACCACTGCCGAGGCGAGGCGGCACAGGTTGTCCAGCAGCATCATGGCCCGGGGACGCCGCTCCCACTCCTCCAGGGTCAGTTCCCTGCTGCGGGAGCGGTAGACCTCCTCGACCTCGTGCATCTTCTCCATGAAGTCGGTGCCGCCCACCATCACCGAGCTCTCCATGTCCAGCAGGAATGAGCGGATGTCCATGTTGGAGGATCCCAGCACCGTCACGGACTCGTCGATCGTCACGTGCTTGGCGTGCAGGATCGTCGGCGCCCGGTAGAGCCAGATCCGCACCCCGGCTTCCAGCAGCGCCGTGTAGTAGGAGCGCTGGGCGTGGAAGACCAGGAACTGGTCCCCGATCTCGGAGACGAACAGCTCCACCTCCACGCCGCGCCGCGCCGCCGTGATCAGCGCCGCGAGCATCGACTCATCGGGCACGAAGTACGGGCTGACCGCGCGGATGTGATGGTCGGCGGAGTAGAAAAGCTGGTTGAACAACAGCAGATTGTTCTCGAACACGAAACCGGGACCGCTGGGGACCAGCTGGCACTCGTACGTGCCGGAGGTGTCCGAGGCCCGCCGCACCAGGGTCTCCTCCTCCAGCTGCTCATCGGACTCGTAGTACCAGTCGATCGCGAACAGCAGGTTCATCTCCGAGACAATCGGGCCGCGGAAGCGGATCATGGTCTCCTGCCAGTGCAGGCCGCGCCGGATGTTCGAGGGCTTGTCGTAGTGGGGCGCGATCATGTTCTGGCTGCCCATCCAGCCGATCTCGCCGTCCACGACCAGCAGCTTGCGATGGTTGCGCAGGTCCGGGCGCTGGAACGCGCCATCGCTGAACGGCTTGACCGGCATCATCGGGTAGTGCTCGATCCCGTGAGCGTCCAGCAGGCGACGCATCGCCCGGTACACCTTGCCGTGACTGAGCGAGCCCCAGTGGTCGTACAGCACCCGCACCTGCACCCCGCGGTCGGCGACCTCGGCGAGAGCGGCGAAGAAGTCCTCGGTGACCTCGTCGAGCACCATCGTGTAGAACAGCACGTGCACATCCCGCTCGGCGCTGCGGATGTCCGCCGCCATCGCCGCGATCGAGGAGTCGTAGTCGATCTCGAGGTCCGCGGAGTTGTTGCCGGTCAGCGGGAAGGCGCCCAGCTCCCGGTTCAGGCGCACCGCGGACTGCAGCCAGCTGGGCGCGTCATGGTCGAGCTCGCTGTCGGGGATCCGCTCCGCGCGGGCCCGCATCACGGCGTTGATCCGCTCCTGTTTGATGCGGCGCTTGCGCGGCAGCTCGGCCTTGCCCAGCAGCAGGTATAGGGGGAATCCGACCAGCGGAAGCACCATGATCGCCAGCAGCCAGGCGAGCGCCGAGCCCGGGCGGCGATTGCGCGGGACCAGGATCAGCCCCGCGATGCGCAACGCCACGTCCAGGGCGATGTAGGCATAGGTCCACACCACGACCCAGTGATCCAGGATCCACTGCCACAGCACCATCGGGGTCCTCCCGGGAAAGACGGACGGCGGGCCCCGTTCGGGGCCCGCCGTCCGATCATAGGCGGCGCGACAGACCGCGCCGGTGGAACGGAGTGGTCAGTCGTTCCCGCGCAGGATCGCGATGATCCGCAGGATCTCGATGTACAGCCAGACCATGGAGACCGCGATGCCGAAGGCGCAGCGCCAGGCGTAGACGCGGGGCACGCCGCCGTTGACGGAGGCCTTGACGTCCTCGAAGTCGCCCACCAGGCAGTAGGAGGCCATCACGACGGCGAGGCCGCCGATGGCCAGGCCCACCCAGCCGTCGCGCAGGCTGATGCCCGAGATCAGCAGGAACCCGATGTTGACCAGGCCGAAGATGAGGTAGGCGACCATCGCGATCGCGATGATGCGGTTCATCGCCGGGGAGGTGCGGAGGATCCCGAGGTGCTGGAACAGCAGCACGGTGCCCGCCACCAGCAGGGTGCCGGTCACCGCCTGCAGGGCGATGCCGGAGTAGACGTACTCCATGGCGCCGCTGATGCCGCCCAGCAGCAGACCCTCGAAGAGGGCGTAGAGCAGCACCAGGGCGGCGGAGGGCACCTTCTTGAACGCGTTGATCAGGCCGGTCACCAGCCCGCCGACAACACCGATCACGGTGGCCACACCGGTCAGCAGCAGACCCAGCTGCAGGCCGGTCTCCCCGCCGACGAAGCCCAGGACGTACGGCGAGATCGCGACGACGGTGCCGACGATGATGATCACGCCCAGGGTCGCGGTGATGGCGTTGAGCGCATCGCGCATCGTCATCCGGCCGGTGTCGTGCCCGGTCGCTGCGGGGCGGGCGTACATCGCCTCGAGCTGATCCCCGCCCTGCTGCTCGAAGCCGGAGGACCACTGGGTCTGGCCACGGGCACCACCCTGGGGGGAGGTTCCGAACTGGGGGCCGCTGTGGCGTCCCTGCTGAACGGCCTGGTCGCGACCGAAGATCACATTATGGCGGGCCATGGGGCTCCTCACGGAGTAGATATCGGGTGGAGGTCGCGGCGTGGACCTCCGACCAGGACACTCTATCGGTCGTTGTCGAATGCCAGCTGTAAGGGCGGTAACAGCTCGGCAACTCAGATCGGGTCGGCAGGCGCCGGATCCCGGGCTCGGACGGCAGCTGATCCGGCACTCAGACCGAGCCGATGACCTCCCGGAAGCGGCGCAGCCGGGGCTCCTGGCTGGAGAAGAACTCCTCCGGGGAGCCGTCCTGGACGATCCTGCCCGCTTCGAGGAACACCACTCGATCGGCGACGCGGCGGGCGAAGGCCAGGGAGTGGGTGACGACCACCAGGGTGCGCTGCTCCGCGGCGAGGTCGGCGAGCACCGCGACCACCTCGGCGGCGAGCTCGGGGTCCAGAGCGGAGGTCGGCTCGTCGAACAGCAGGAAGTCGGGATCCATGGCCAGCGCACGGGCGATCGCGACGCGCTGCTGCTGGCCGCCGGAGAGACGGTCCGGGTAGGCATCGGCCTTGTCCGCCAGACCCACCTTGGCCAGCAGTGCGCGGCCCTCCTCCTCCGCGACCCGGCTGCTGCGACCCAGGGTCTCGACGGGAGCGAGGGTCACGTTGCCCAGCGCGGTCAGGTGCGGGAACAGGTTGAACTGCTGGAAGACCATGGTCGAGCGGGAGCGGATCTCCCGGGTGGTGCGGGCGCTGAGCGCGCCGCCCACCTCGATCGGGCCGTCCCCGAGGTCGATCTGTCCGGCATCCGGCTTCTCCAGCAGGTTCACGCAGCGCAGCAGGGTCGACTTGCCGGAGCCCGAGGGGCCCAGCAGCACCGTGGTGGTGCCGCGGGCGACCTCGAGGTCGATGTCGTCCAGTGCGACCAGGTCGCCGAAGGTCTTGCGGATCCCGCTCAGGCGCAGCGGGTGGCCGGTGGCCGCGGGATCGGTGGAGCGCTGCGGATCAGCTGCGGACATGGGCGGACACCTTCCTCTCGAGAGCGCTCTGGCCGAGGCTGAGCAGGGAGACCATCACCAGGTAGATCAGGGCGACCAGGGTGTACATGATCAGGGGTTCGTAGGTGGCCGCCGCGACCTGTCGACCCACCTGGAACACGTCGATCAGGGTGATCGCGAAGACCAGGGAGGTGCCCTTGACCACGTCGATGAAGTCGTTGGCCAGCGGCGGCACCGCGATCCGGATCGCCTGCGGGGCGACCACCCGGCGGAAGGTCGCCACGCGGGAGAGGTTGAGGGTCTGCGCCGCCTCGAACTGGCCGCGAGGGATGGAGAGGATCGAGGCGCGCACCGCCTCGGAGGCGTAGGCCCCCGAGTTCAGAGCGAGCGTGATCACCGCGGCCGGGAAGGCCTCGAGCACGATCCCGACGTTCGGCAGACCGAAGTAGACGATGAACAGCTGCACCACCAGCGGGGTGCCGCGGAACACCTGCACGTAGGCCCAGGCCAGCCAGGCCAGCGGGCCGGGGACGTACAGCCGCACCAGAGCGACCACCACGGCGATCGCCATCGCGATCGCGAAGGCGAGGATGGACAGCGGGACGGTCGTCTCCACGAGCGCCAGCAGCATTCGGGGCAGGGAGTCGATCCACAGTTCGAGGATTCTGGACATCAGAGCATCAGAGCATCACGTAGGAATCACAGAAGCAGGTCGGCGGGGCATCAGGCCTCGGGGCTGATGTCCTGGCCCACCCACTCCTCGTAGATGCCGGTCAGGGTGCCGTCCTCCGTGATGGCGGCCAGCGCCTCGTTGACGGCGTCGAGCAGGGGCTGCTGGTCCTGCTGCATGATGACGCCCACCAGGATGTCGGTGGGCAGCTCCTCGTCCAGCAGGCGGATGGGCGCGTCGGGGTTCTCCTCCAGGTAGGTCTGGAAGGAGACCAGGTCGTTGGCGGAGGCATCGGCGCGGCCCTGGACCAGCAGCTCCACCGCCTCGGCGAAGCCCTGCACCGGCACCACCTCGGCCCCGAGCTCGGTCATCTCGGCGGCCCAGTTGCTGGTGGCGGTCTGGGCGGCGCGCACCCCGTCGAGCTGGTCGACAGTGGTGATCTCGGAGTCCGCCGGCACCGCGATGCGGCCGATCGAGCGGGCGTACGGCTCGGAGAAGGCGTAGACCTCCTCGCGCTCCGGGGTGATGCCCACGTTGTTGATGACGATGTCGTAGCGATCCACGTCCAGGCCCGCGATCAGCGAATCCCACTCGGTCTCGATGTACTCGGGCTCGGCGCCGAGCTGCGCGGCGACCGCGTCGGCGATCTCCTTCTCGAAGCCGACCAGGGCACCGGAGTCGTCGTGGAAGGCGTAGGGGCGGTAGGTGCCCTCGACGCCGATGCGCACAGTGCCGGATTCCTGGATGCGGGCCAGCACGTCCTCGCCGGAGCCGCCGCCGTCGGAGGCGCCGGCATCCCCACCGGGGGCGCTGCCATCGCGGTTCTGGCTCTCCCCGCAGGCTGCGAGGAGGGCGGCGAGACCGAGGCCGCCACCGGCGGCGAGGGCGAGACGACGGGTGGGGCGGGACAGTGCGCTCATGGCAGGTCTCCTTCTGGAGGGGTTCGGAGGCGTAACGGGGTGGAGTGGCGTGTCGGGCGTGGGGTGTGAAGCGTGTGGTGCTCGGAGGGAGAGTGGGGCGGGGCTCAGCGGGCGGCGGCGACCAGCGCCTGCTCGAGGTCCGCGATCAGATCGCGCTCGTCCTCGATGCCGACGGAGAGCCGCAGCATCTGGTCGCTGATGCCTGCCTCGCTGCGCGCCTGGTCGGTCATGGCCTCATGGGTCATGGTGGCCGGGCGGCAGATCAGGGACTCGACCCCGCCCAGGCTCACGGCGAAGGCGGGGAAGCGCAGCGCCCGCAGGAAGGTGACCCGGTCCAGGCCGGGTGCCAGCTCGAAGGACACCACGGCACCGGGGCCGGAAGCCTGCGAGGCGTGGATGCGGGCCTCCTCCTCGCTGTGCGAGCCGGGGAACCACACCTGGGAGATGTCCTCGCGCGCGTCGAGGAAGTGACGCAGGGCGATGGCATTGGCCTGCTGGCGCTCGAGGCGCAGCGGGAGGGTCTTGAGGTCCTGGATCAGCCGGTAGGCGTCGAACGGGGAGAGCACCCCGCCCTCGGCCTTCTGGGAGAGAGCGTAGGCCTCGGCGAGGCCGGCGTCGTTGGTGGCGACGGTGCCGGCGAGCAGATCGGAGTGGCCGGCGAGGAACTTCGTGGCGGACTGCACCACGACGTCCGCTCCCAGCTCGAGAGGGCGCTGCAGGACCGGGGTCATGAAGGTGTTGTCCACCACCACCAGGGCGCCGTGGCGGTGGGCGAGCTCGGAGATGCGGCGCAGGTCGGTCACCCGCAGGGTCGGGTTCGCCGGGGTCTCGACGAAGACCATCTTGGTGTGCTCGGTGAAATCCGCATCGGTGAGGGCGCCGAGATCGGCGACGAAACGGCCGGTGAGGCGGCGGCCCGGGAAGACCTTGTCGATGAAGCGGAAGGTGCCGCCATAGACACTGGCGGAGAGCAGCACCTCGTCACCGGACTCGAGGGTGGAGAAGGCGGCGGCGGTCGCGGCCATCCCGGTGGCGAAGGCGAAGGCGTGCTCGGAGCCCTCGAGGGCGGCCAGCACGGTCTCCAGCTGGGCGCGGGTGGGGTTGCTGCCGCGCTGGTAGGCGAAGGGGTTGCTCTCGGTCTCCGGATCCAGCTCGAAGGTGGAGGACAGGTGCACCGGGGGGACGACGGCGCCATGCTCATGGTCTCGCAGGGTCTGCACGGCAGTGGTCTGGATATGCACGCTGTCCTCCGGTGTCGCGGTGATCACGGCCGGGGCTCCGGCCACCGCTCATCCTAAGCTGAGGCTATGGAGCACCCAAGGAAAGCGTGACGGAATGTGACGTACCGAGCCTGCGCCCCGTCGAGCTGCGGTTCCGGGGGCTCGGCCCGTGGGGCCGCCCCATGGTGGCGAGCTCTCAGGAGATCGGGGCGTGCTCGAGCGTGCTGGTGTCCGAGGTCGAGGTATGGTCGCCGCCGCCGAGGTCGTCCCCGGAGTGCTCGATGCGGGCCTGCGCGAGCTGGCGGACCCGGCGCCGGGAACGGATCTCCAGGAGTGCGTAGGTGGCCAGCAGCATCGCGAAGCCGAGGGTGGCGACGGCGGTGCCGATCACCGTGGGAGCCGCCAGGCCGAAGCCCGCGGCGATCACCGCGCCGCCCAGCAGCGCACCCACGGCGTTGGCCACGTTGAAGGCGGCATGGTGGAGGGAGGCGCCGAGCATCTCGGAGCGCCCGGCCACGTGCATCAGCCAGGTCTGCATGGTGGGGCTGAGCGCGGAGTGGGCGAGGTTGGCGACGAAGAAGGTGATCGCCAGGCCCACCGGGCTCTCCACCACGGCGACCATCACGCCCATCGCGGCGATGTACACGGGGAAGCCGAGCAGCATGGTGCCGCGGCGGCTGCGGTCCGCAGCGATCCCGCCGAGCGCGTTGCCGATGGTCATGCCGAGCCCGGCGAGCGCGAGCAGCCACGGGATGGTCGATGCGCTCATCCCGGCGACCTGGGTGCCGATGTCGGCGATGTAGCTGAACACGGCGAAGGAGCCCGCGAAGCCGACCGCGGCGATCAGCACCACGATCCACAGCTGCACACGGCGGAAGGCCCGCAGCTCGTCGACCAGGCGGCGGCCCTGCGGGGCCGGGGCGGCGGGGACGACGGTGGCGAGCAGCACTGCGGTCAGGGCGAACAGCGCGGCGATCGCGAGGAAGGCGGCGCGCCAGCCGGCGGCCTGGCCAAGAGCGGTCAGCAGCGGCACCCCGAGGAGGTTCGCGACCGTCAGACCGGACAGGGCGAGCGCAGCGCCCTTGCCCTGGGAGCCGGGGCCCATCAGGGAGCTGGCCAGCAGGGCGGCGACGCCCAGGTAGGCGCCGTGCGGCAACCCGGCGACGAACCGGGCCAGCAGGGTCAGCTCGAAGCTGGGCAGGATGCCGGAGGCCAGCGTGGAGAGGGTCAGCAGGACCGCGAAGGCGATGATCAGCACCGTGCGGGAGTAGCGCACGGCGAGCAGGGACAGCACCGGCGCGCCGATCACCACGCCGATCGCGTAGGCGCTGATCGCCCAGCCGGCGCGGGCCAGGCCCTGGTCCGGGTCGGTGGCCATCAGCTCGGGCAGCAGCCCGTCGGCGATCTGGGGCAGCAGCCCCATGGTCACGAACTCGGAGGAGCCGATCCCGAACCCGCCCAGGGCCAGGGCGAACAGCGCCGCCCAGCGCTTGCCGCGGCTGAGCGCGGGCGGGGTGGGGCCGGGGGCGCCGGTCCTGGACGACGGGGCGGAATGATCAGGTCGAGGGCTCACGGCAGTCACAGGACACCTCCCGGTGGGTCGCGGGGATCAGGGCGGGATACGAGGAGCTCGCGGGCGCGAGGTCGCAGGCACAGAAAAGGTGCCGCCGCGGCATCTGCATCCGCGCTCAGCACCTTCGCACCCCACGCTAGAGGGTCCGGGCCCCGGCATGCCAGCCCTGTGCTGTCCCCGGACAGGGAGAACGGTCACATGGAGTGCTCGTCGTCCGCCTCAGGGGCGGGCGCCGAAGATCGCCGATCCCACGCGCACGATCGTCGCACCCTCCTCGACGGCGATCTCGAGGTCGCCGCTCATCCCCATCGAGAGCTCGCGGAGGTCCTCGTGGCCGCGCTCGCGCAGCTCGTCGCGCAGTCGGCGCAGGCTGCCGAGCGACGCCCGGACCTCCGTCTCGTCAGTGGTGTTCGCCCCGATGGTCATCAGGCCCACGGGCCGCAGCATCCCGGTGTCGCTGACCCGGCGGACCGCCGCCTCGAGCACGTCCGCGTCGGGGGCGTACCCGCCCTTGGACTCCTCCCCCGAGGTGTTGACCTGGATCAGCACGTCGCGGGGCTGCTCGGCGAGTGCGGCGCGGCGGGCGAGGGCGTCGATGATGTCGTCACGGTCCACGCTGTGCACGAGCTCGGCGAAGGCGAACACGTCGCGGGCCTTGTTCGTCTGCAGGCGGCCGATGAAGTGGCGCGGCACGCCGTTGCCCGCCAGCAGCGGGTCGGCGTGCTTGGCGATCTCCTGGGCGCGGTTCTCCCCCACCGCGATGGTGCGCTCGCGCTCGCGCAGCAGGGTGATGGCGCCGGCGATCTGCTCGGGGGTGCGCAGCTTGGTGGCCAGCAGCACGGTGATCTCGCGAGGGTCGCGCCCGGCGCGCTCGGCGGCGGCGTCGATCCTGGCCAGGACCTCATCGAGGCGCGCGGCGAGGGCGTCGGCTCCGGAGGCGGGCTCGGTCGACGGCGGGGAGGCGGGGTTCTGCGCGGACATGACATCCATTGTGGCTCACCTGTGGTGATCCTGTTCCTCCGTGCTCGGTCCCCGCTGCTACGCAGTTCTCGGAATCAGCGACAGGATCACACTCGTCCGGAGGCGGCTCTGCGCAGACGACGCAATCCGTTGCCGCGGCGTAGCGCGTAGCGTTGTTCTCAGTGACGTCACACCACTTCTCTGCTCACGAAAGGCCCCGGTCTCATACCTCGTTCTCGCCCGTTCGCCCAGGTCGATGTGTTCTCGACCCAGCCGTACACGGGGAACCCGGTCGCGGTGATCCTGGACGGCGAAGGCCTGAGCGACGAGGAGATGCAGGCAGTCGCCAGGTAGACCAACCTCTCGGAGACCACCTTCGTCCTCCCGCCCTCGACGGATGCGGCGGACTATCGACTGCGCATCTTCACGCCGGGTGGTGAGCTGCCCTTCGCCGGGCACCCCACCCTCGGCTCGGCGCATGCCTGGCTGGAGAACGGAGGCACCCCGCACGAGGAGGACACGATCGTGCAGGAGGTCGCCACGGGGCTCGTGGAGATTCGCCGGGGAGAGGGCATCCTGTCGTTCGCGGCACCGCCCACGGTCCGCAGCGGTGCGCTGGAAGCGGCCCATCTGGAACAGGTCATCGCGGCCTTCGGCATCCCGCGGAACACGGTGCTTTCGCATCAGTGGGTGGACAACGGCCCTGGCTGGACGGTCATCCGCCTGGCGACTGCACAGGAAGTCCTCGACCTCGATCCCGACCTCTCTCTGATTCCTGATGCGATGGTCGGCGCGATCGGCGCCTATCCGGAGGGCTCCGAGCACGCTTTCGAGATGCGGACCTTCGCGCCCGCGCTCGGTGTCCCGGAGGACCCGGTGTGCGGGTCGATGAACGCCTCGGTCGGTCAGTGGCTCATTCGCACGGGCGAGGTCGCCGGGGCCTATCGTGTCTCGCAGGGCACCAAGCTCGGTCGAGCAGGTGACATCACGATCACCCCGGACGAGACAGGAGCGGTGTGGGTCGGCGGCGCGACCACGACTCTGTTCCGCGGTGCCGCGATCGTCTGATATGACCACGAACGCTTGCCGCCGATTCATGGTGCCCCCAGTGGGACTCGAACCCACACTGAACCGATTTTAAGTCGGGTGCCTCTGCCGATTGGGCTATAGGGGCGGACAGCCGCGCGCGGCGCTCGGACATCGCCGCGCGCAGAAGTCTATGCGCCGACGCGCGACCCCTATGCTGGTGTGCATCATGACCGCTGTGATCCGGTCCCTCGCGGACTCCCTGCGACGGTTCGGCGATGATCGCCTGGAGGCTCTGCTCGTCGCCCGACCGGATCTCGCCTCGCCTCTGCCCGGCGGCATCGGTCCGCTCGCGGCGCGCTGCGCCGGGGCCACCTCCGCACGACGAGCGCTGGACTCCCTCACCCTCCCCGAGCTGCACCTGGTGGAGGCCCTGGCCGCGCTGGAGGACGGCGCCTCCCCCGCCGAGCTGGCCGCCGCGGTCAGCTCCGATCCGGCCACCATCGCACCGGCCCTGGAGCGACTGGAGACCATCGCACTGGTGTGGGGTGAGGACGAGCTGCACCTGATCCGGCCCCTGCGCGACGGGATGCGCGCCCCCGCGGGCCTCGCTCCCGCCACTCCCGCGGATCCCTCCGCGCGCGATGCCGCCCGCCTGGTGGACATCGCACAGTCCGATGAGGCGCTCTCGACGGCACTGGACGCTCTGACCTGGGGGCCCTCCACCGTGGCGGGCAGCGGCCGCCTCGCCCATGCGCTGCAGGCCGCCGGGATCGTGGTGGCCCAGGAGGACGGGACCCTGCAGATCCCGCGCAGCATCCATCTCGCGCTCCGGGACGGCCGGGTGCGTCGGACGTTCACCGCGCAGCGCCCCGCTCCGGAGGGGAAGGAGCTCACCGAGCGCATCGCCGGCGGCCGCACCGCACAGGCCGTCGAGCGGGCCTTCGAGGCGCTGCGCCTGCTCGGCACGATCAGGGGCTTCGACGAGGACCCGCCCGGGGTGCTGCGGCGAGGCGGGATCCCACAGCGCGATCTGCGGCGGCTCGCCGAACGGGCCGGGACCGAGCTGCTCACGTACGCCACGGTGCTGCAGGCCGGCTGGCAGGCCGGGCTGCTCGGCCACGACGGGCAGGAATGGCGCCCCTCCCGGGACTGGGACGCCTACCGGGAGCTGCCCGCCGATCAGCGCTGGGCCGAGCTGGCCCTGGCATGGGCTCGGGGCCACCATCTCGCCGCGATCGTCGGCACCCCCGATGCGGCCGGGACCAACCGCTCCCTGCTCTCGGACCTCACCCGGCGGGACGGGGTCCGCACCCGTCGCGGCAGCCTGTTGCGTCTGCTGCGCACCACGCCGGGCATCGCCGCCACCGAGGACTCCCTCGCCGCGGCCCTGGCCTGGGCCTTCCCCCTGGTCCCCGCGGAGGTGATCCAGGAGGAGACCCGCTGCCTGCTGGTCGAGGGCGAGGTGCTCGGGCTGCTCGACTCCGGAGCGCTGACCGAGCTGGGCCAGGAGCTGGTGCTGGCCCTGGATCTGGAGGTGACCGAGGCCGATGCGCGCCTGGCGGCGGCGCTGGAGAGGACCGCTCCCCCGCCCGTGGACGAGGTGCTGCTGGACGCGGATCTCACCGCCACCGTGCCGGGCAGGCCCAGCCAGCGTCTGCTGGCCCTGCTGGACTGGGCTCGGGTGCTCTCCCGCGGTGGCGCCCTGCGACTGCGCTTCGACGCCGCCTCGCTGCGGGAGGGCATGGCGGCCGGGCGCGATCCTCAGCAGCTGCTCGACCTGCTCGCGGAGACCTCCCGCGCGCCTGTCCCCCAGGCACTGGACTACCTGATCCGCGATGAGCAGCGTCGCCATGGCCGAGTGCAGATCTCTCGGGCCACCACGGTGCTGACCGCGGAGCCCGAGGTGCTGGACCTGCTGCTGGTCTCCCCGGAGGCCGCCCCCCTGTCCCTGCACCGGCTCGCGCCGACGGTCGCCGTGTCCCGCTCCGACCCTGGATTCGCCCTGCAGGCCGCGCGCCGGGCCGGCCTGTCCCCGACCGCGGTCGGGACCGACGGGAGGCCGGTCGACGATGAGCTCACCCATGCGCTGACCGGACGCGCAACCGAACCCGAGCTGGTGACCGTGGATGGGCCGGAGCTGCGCCTGCCGCCCGCGGAGGCAGTGGCACGGATCCGCGCCGCGGAAGCCGGGGATGCGAACCTCTCGGTGACCGACCGCCTGCTGGAGGCGATCGCGCACGGCAGCGAGATCGAGCTCGGGATCGTCGACGGCAAGGGCGGGGTCACTGTGCGGCGCGCCCGCCCGGTGTCCCTCGAGGGCGGGCGGCTGCGCGCCCGTGAGCAGGGCGGGGCGGAGGAGTTCACCGTGCTCGTGCACCGCGTGACCCTGGGGTAGGTGGAACGCAGCCGATGTCGCGTTTCGCGACACTCGCCGTGGGGAGTGGTCCCCATGGCACTCAGGAGGTCGCCGGTGGTTATGCTATGCCGACGCCAGAGGGGGGATTTTCCCACGGCGCGCTCAGTAAGAGTCCAGCGGACCGTGCTCCGCACCTTGATGAAGGGACGATCACCATGACCTCACAGAACTTCAGCTCCGCTCCTGCCGGCGGATCCGCACCGGTCCCCAAGACCAAGTGGATCGTCCAGCTGGTCGTGTCGTTCCTCTGCGGCGGCAACATCATCACCGTGATTCTGGCGATCCTGGGCCTGGTCAAGGCGGACACCGACCTCGAGGCCGCGAACAAGTACTACAAGTGGGGCTGGATCGTCTTCGCGATCGTCTGGGTCCTGATGATCCTCCTCTGGGTGCTCCTCGCACTCACCGGTGCCTTCACGGCCACCATCGAGACCAACTGAGCCACTTCGCACGGGGAGACGACCCGCAGCGCGGCGCACAGAACTCCGCCGCGACATGAGGAAGGCCCGGACCATTCGGTCCGGGCCTTCCTCATGCGGTGCACCGCATCATCATGCCCCGTGGCAGGTCCTCAGCAGTGCGCTGTCACCAGTCCTGCTTGGTCTCGCGGCGATCCTCGGACCACTCCACGTGGAAGGTGCCCTCGGCGTCGACGCGCTGGTAGGTGTGCGCACCGAAGTAGTCGCGCTGGGCCTGGACCAGGGCGGCCGGGAGGCGCTCGGCACGGACCGCGTCGTAGTAGGACAGGGTCGAGGAGAACACCGGGACCGGGAAGCCGGAGGCCGCCGCGAAGGCCACGATGCGGCGCCAGGCCGGGATGCACTTGGCGATCTCGGTGGTGAAGTACTCGTCCGCCAGCAGCAGCGGCAGCGAGGCGTCGCGCTCGTAGGCCTCGGTGATGCGGTTGAGGAAGCGGGCGCGGATGATGCAGCCGCCGCGCCAGATCCGCGCCATCGCGCCGAGGTCGATGTCCCAGCCGTACTCCTTCGCGCCGGCGGCGATCTCGTCGAAGCCCTGCGAGTAGGAGACCAGCTTCGCGGCGTAGAGCGCCTTCTGCAGGTCGTCGATGAACTGGGCCTCGTCGGCGATCTCGAGGGTCTGCGCCTCGGCCGGCAGGACCTTCAGGCCCGCCTCGCGCTGCGGGGTGGAGCCGGAGGTGGAGCGGGCGAAGGTGGCCTCGGCGATGCCGGTGACCGGGACGCCGAGGTCCAGGGCCGTCTGCACGGTCCAGGCGCCGGTGCCCTTCTGGGCGGCGCGGTCGAGGATGACGTCCACGAACGGCTTGCCGGTGGTGACGTCGGTGTGGTGCAGCACCTCGGCGGTGATCTCGATGAGGAACGACTCCAGGTCGCCCTTGTTCCACTCGGCGAACACGTCGCCGATCTGGGTGGCGCCCATGCCCAGGGCCTTGGACATCAGGTCGTAGGCCTCGGAGATGACCTGCATGTCGGCGTACTCGATGCCGTTGTGGACCATCTT
>DXDT01000187.1 GCA_019115335.1 Candidatus Brachybacterium merdigallinarum | reverse complement strand
CCGGCCGGCTTCTCGGTGAGGGTGTGGATGCCCTTGCCGATCGCGGTGATGGTCATCTCCGGGTGCAGGTAGTGGGGCACGGTGGTGACCACGGCGTCCACATCGCCCGAATCCAGCATCGCGATGTAGTCGTCGTAGAAGGGGATGCCCGCGTGCTTCTCGGCGGCGGCGTCCTTCTTCGCGGGATCGGTGTCGGCGATGGCGCCGAGGCTCATGCCCGCGATCTTCCCATCGGCGAGCAGGCCGGCGTACATGCTGCCCTGGGCCCCGAATCCGATGATGCCGAGGCGAACGTTCTTCTGCGACATGGTGTCTCCGTTCTGTGGTGGTGGCGCGTCCCCGGGATCGGGGCCGCAGGTGTGTGAGGCGGGATCGTGGAGCGACGGGGGAGGGGTGAGGGGAGGGAGGGCGGCCTTCTCCCTCCCCTCGACCTTAGTACGGGTGGGTGACCCGGGACCGGGACGGCCCGCGCGTGCGGATCAGGGCTGTGCGGCGGTCGAGGGGACCTCCTCGGCCGTCGCCGCGGCGCGGCGCTGCTCGAGGATCGCGACGTTCTCGTCGACCCGCTTCTTGGACAGCGGGTACCACAGGACCAGGGCCAGCAGCGAGACCAGCAGCAGCAGGGCGGGCACGAGGGTGCCGAGGGTGTAGATCCCGTCGAGCACGGACCGGCTCTGCTCCACGCCGCCGGACTGGTAGCCGATCCAGCCGAGCGCCCAGCCGACCAGGCCTCCCGCGATCGCCTGGCCGAGCTTCCGCGCCCAGGAGTACATGCCGTACACGGTCGCGTCATGGCGCTCGCCGGTGCGGATCTCCTGCAGGTCGATGACGTCGGTGATGAAGGCCCAGATGAGGATGTTCAGCGCGGCGATGCCGAGCATGAGCAGCGCGTAGCCGGCCATGAAGACGTAGGGGCTGTCGGTGCGGGCGACGAACAGCAGCACACCGGCGGCCACGGCGAGGGTCAGGCCGACGGCGCCGACCTCCTTCTTGCCGACGGTCCTGGCGAGCTTCGCGGCGACCGGTACGAGCAGCAGGGTCGGGGCGAGGCCCACGAAGTTCACCAGGCTCAGCAGCTGGCCGTCGTTGAAGTACTCGTTGAGCATGTACGGCATCATGCCGCCGAGCATCATGAAGGCGATCAGCATGAACAGTGCGGTGGCGATCAGGCCCGTGAGCCCTCGGTTGGTGAGCATCGAGCGGAGCGTCTGGCCGAGGCTCTGACGCTCCTCCTTCGCCTTCGACGGGGTCGCGACGCGCTCCTCGACGTTGACGATGCACAGCAGGTAGCAGATCACGGCGAAGATCCCGCAGCCGAGCGCCGCCCACATCATCCGGGTCCCGGACATCTGGGACTCGCCGGCGACCTGGACGAACACGACCAGCGGCAGCGCCACGGAGATCGCGAGGTTGGCGAGGGTGCCGCCGAGGGAGCGGAACACCGACAGTGAGGCGCGGTGGCCGGGATCGGGGGAGATCACCGAGGCCATGGAGCCGTAGGGGATGTTGATCAGGGTGTAGAAGACCGAGCCCCACAGGATGTAGGTGACGATCATCCAGGCCAGGCGGGTGCCGTAGGCGCCGTCGGCCACGAAGGGCGAGAACATCAGGAACGCCATCACGGTCACCGGGATCATGATCCGCAGCAGCCAGGGCTTGAAGCGGCCGGAGCGGCCGGGCTTCAACGTGTCGATCAGCCGCCCGGCGCCGACGTCGGTGAACGCGTCGAGGATGCGCGCGACGAAGAGCAGGGTGCCCACGTGCGCAGCGCTGATGCCCATGACGTTGGTGTAGAAGATCATGAAGAAGGTGGACTGGAGGATGAACGTGAAGTCGTTCCCCCAGTCGCCGAACATGTAGCCCAGCTTGTCGCGCCAGCTGAACGGACGCTTCGACGTCGGGGCGGGCCCGTCGGTCGGGGCCGTCGGGCTGGGAACCCGTGTCGCTTCGATGGTGCTCATCGTCGATGCTCCTTCTGGCTCATCCTTGAGTCGCGAGAGCGATCGGCGCGGGGTGGCGGCCCGCTGCGATCGCTGCCCTCCCGGGGGGGGGACCGGTGAGGCGGTCCGGTGAGTCTGCTCAGCGGCGGTCGCGAGGGGTCCTTATTGCCAGAGGTTGCAGAGCCGAGCGGAGGTCCCAGAAGTGGTGACGTGTCGGTAGCGAAGTGCTCACCAGGGGTTCTGCGTGCACTCGGCCCATGAGAGATCGGTCACGCCAGATGCGGTCGAGGGCTGGGTCGCCGTCGGTTGCCATCGCGAGGGACGAGCCGACAGTGCCACGTCTCCCACACGACGACGGACGGCCGGGCCTCCCCGAGAGGGGGAGGCCCGGCCGTCCGGGAGTGTGCGGCAGCGCCGCGTCCTGGCGTCCCGCGCGGCAGCGGGCGCGGGCGGATCAGTAGAGGTTCAGGAAGGCCTGGAGCACCTCGACGGTCTCCCCGTCGATCTCCTCGGAGCCGTTCTGCACCGCGCCGATCTCGTGCTGGAGGCCGGCGACGGTGTCCTCGCCGATCACGCCGTCCTGGTCGGTCTTCGCCCAGGCCTGGAGCGCGAGGGTGGTCTCCTCGTCCATCTCGCCGGTCTGCTCGACCCCCAGCCAGTCCTGGAGGGCGGTGATGGTCTTCGGCCCCATCTTCCCGTCGACCTCGAGGGTGCCGGCCACGGAGAGGTCTCCGGTGGCCTGCGAGCCGGGCTCGCCCGCCGGCTCCTCGGTCGGAGCCTCCGGCTGCTCCGGCTCGGGGGCCTGCTCCTGCGCCTCCTCGGTCTCCTTCGTGAAGCCGTTCTCGTCGCAGTTGTCGGCGATGCCGTCGCCGTCGCAGCTCCAGTCACCCTGGGGCTCGGAGCTCTCGCGCTCGGTGGAGCGGTTCGCCCTCTGGTCGGACTCGCGAGCCTCGGGAGCCTGTTTCTGCTCGGGGGCCTGCTCCTGCGCGGGCGCGTCCTCCTCATCCTCCTCGGCCTCGGAGGGGTCGGCGCCGCCGCTGAGGGCGCTGCCGCAGTTCGGCCAGGCGCCGGGGCCCTGCATCGCGAGCAGCTGTTCACCGGCCGCGATCTGCTCGGACTTGGAGGCCAGGTCCGCGCGCTCGGCGTACTGCAGACCGCCGGCGGCCTCCCATGAGGACTGCGAGAACTGCAGGCCGCCGTAGTAGCCGTTGCCGGTGTTGATCGACCAGTCGCCGCCGGACTCGCAGGCTGCGACCTCGTCCCAGCCGCCGGCCGCGCTCGCGGAGGTGGTGAGCGCCAGCATGCCGCTGGCGGCAAGGGCTCCGCCGGCCAGTGCCGCGGCGGTGCGGCCGATGACGCGTGAGGGGATGCGCGCAGGGCGCTGTGCCTTGTGAGTCGCCATCGATGAGGCTCCTCTCCGATCGGGGTGCACCGCGGCGCGGTGCAGGGGCGTCGGCCACCGTAGGGCACGCGCCCCCGTCGGCCGCAAGCCGTAGAACTCCCTGGTGGTGAGGGTTTTACGAACTCTCCGCCCAGGTCAAGCGGCCGGAAAGCGGCCGTGACCATTCTGTGACAATCGCGGGGAGGGGCTGTGCGAGCACTCGCTGCGCGGTGCTGCGACGCTCACTGCGGAGGATCCAGCTCCATCGCGGCGGCCTCGAGGTGCGCGGGCTCCCGCGTCTGCAGCGCATACAGGCCGTAGGCCACGGCCGAGGCGGCGAGCATCTCGGTGCAGTGCTCGGCCAGGCGCGGCCAGGTGCGGCCGCCGCCGCGCTCGTAGTGCTCGATCAGCACCTCGAAGATCTCGGTGGGCGCGACCGACTGGTGGAACATCAGGTCCCGCGCCGGATCGCCGACCGCCGCCGTGGTCCAGTCCAGGACCGCGCTGAGCCGTTCCCCGTCCACCAGGGTGTGGCCGGGGTAGACCTCTCCGTGCACGAGCACGCTGTGACTCGGCCAGAAGGAGTCCTCCGCCAACCAGGCGGACCAGCGCTCGAGCAGCCGCGGGGCGACCGTGAACTCTGCCCCGACCCGATCGATGTCCTCACGCCACTGCTCCCGCACCTGCGCCGGATCCCGATGCTCCAGGCCCAGGGATCGGGCATGCTCGGCATCCAGGCCGTGCAGCTGGGCGAGGAAGTCCCCGAGGGAGGCGGCGTAGACGCGCGAGGACATGTCCACGTGCCAGTGCGGGGTGCCCGAGTCGTCGAGCGTGAGGGCCGGCCGGCCCGGCAGCAGCGGATAGGCGATCAGCTCGGGGGAGTGGATGCGCCAGTCCGGGACGGCGATGTCCAGCTGGGGACCGATCCAGGCCAGCGCGCGGGCCTCGACCTCGGCGCGGGAGAGGACATCGTCACGACGGGGGATGCGCAGCACCCACCGGGTGGGCTCCGCTGTGGACGCGGTGGCGGCGGTGGTCCCGATCGCCACGCGGAAGTCCAGGCCGAGCTCCTCGATCTCGAGCGAGCCCGGATCCAGGTCGAGGTCATGCCGCCGAGCCAAGGCCAGGATCTCGGCCGGCTCGGAGGGAGAAGGGATCGACGTCATCCCAGCATCCTCCCACGTGTGCGGCGGCCGCATGCTCCGGGAGCACGCGCATCGCCGTGTCCGGGGCGATGCTGGTGGCAGCGATACGGCACCGAGCCCCGGAGGGCACAGTGCCGTGATCGATGCTCGTCAGGGAGAGTGATCCGCCCCGACGAGGAATGTCAGCGCTGGTCGCCGTCCTCGTCCCCGGAGGGGAACTCGGAACGGGAGCTCGACGCGGAGTCGGGGGCGTCGGCCGGAGCGCTGCCGTCGCCGCTCTGCCCCTCGGCCACCTGCTCCGGACCGCCCTTGCGGGCGACCTCGCGACCCTTCGGGGACAGCAGCGAGGCCACGACCGTGATGGTCAGGATGCCCATGATGACGATCAGCGACAGGCCGGTGGAGACCTCGGGGACCGGCACCGGCTGGCCGCCGTTGAGGAAGGGCAGCTCGTTGACGTGCAGGGCGTGCAGGATCAGCTTCACGCCGATGAACAGCAGGATCGCGGAGAGGCCGAGGGACAGGTAGATCAGGCGCTCGAGCAGGCCGTCGATCAGGAAGTAGAGCTGGCGCAGGCCCAGCAGCGAGAAGACGGTCGCGGTGAACACGATGTACACGTTCTGGGTGAGCCCGAAGATCGCCGGGATCGAGTCCAGTGCGAACAGCAGGTCGGTCCCGCCGATCGCGACCATCACCAGCAGCATCGGGGTCAGGACCCGCTTGCCGTTCTCGACGGTGAACAGCTTGTCGCCGTCGTAGTGCTCCGAGGTGTTCAGGAAGCGGCGCGCCAGGCGGATCACGATGTTGTTGCCGTCATGATCGTCGTCATCGTCGCCGCGGAGCATGTTGATCGCGGTGAACAGGAGGAACGCGCCGAAGATGTAGAAGGCCCAGGAGAAGTTGTCCAGGATCGCCGCGCCGATGAAGATCATGACGGTGCGGGCGAGGATCGCGAAGGTGATGCCGAACAGCAGCACCTTCTGCTGGTCCTCGCGCGGCACCCGGAAGCTCGTGATGATCACGAGGAAGACGAACAGGTTGTCGACCGAGAGCGCCTTCTCGGTGACATACCCGGCGAAGTACTCACCGCCCATCTGGCCGCCGCCGAAGATGAGCACGACCAGGCCGAACACCAGGGCGATACCCACGTAGATGGCCGACCAGACGGCCGCCTCCCGCAGCGTGGGGATGTGGGCCTTGCGGACGTGGAAGAAGTAGTCGAACGCGAGCAGCGCCGCGATGACCAGCACGGTCACGATCCAGATGGTGGGAGATGCGGACACAGGATCACTTTCCGGGTAGGGGGTGCCGACCCGGGTCTCTCCACCGTCGATACTGCGGACGGCCGCTGCATCCGGGCGACCTCCGGCGGTCACCGTCCTGACGGACGCAGCGCTTAGGGATACTCCCCCGTAGCGTCGAGCAGTCTACGGCCCCGGTGCCGCATCCGGAACCAGCAGTCCCGAACAGGGAGGCGGATCACCCGCGCCCGGTCTGCGCGCCCCAGGTCTCAGGGGCCGGTCACCACAGGTCCTCGTACGACGCTCCGGTCCGGGACTGCAGGAACTCTCCGACCGGCGCCCAGATTTTCGAGGTCCTGGGCACTCTCGACTGCTCGCACCGGGCCTCCCGCGCGGACCGGAGCGGACCAGACGACGGGATGCGTGCTGCTCGGACGGTGACGAAGCGGCCGCCTCTCCGGCGGCCAGAATCTCGGCTTCCACTCCATGACGCCTTGTCCGCAACGTTTCTCCAGGGGTGCCCGCATGTCCATCGCTCGTTCCATCCGTCCGCTGTTCGCCGTCACCGCCGTGTCCGTGCTCGCCCTGACCGGCTGCGGTGGCTCCGCCGAGCAGACGCAGGGCACGGACGGGGAGAGCGGCCCCGGCGGAGAGGGAGACTCCGAGAGCGAGAACGGCTCTGCGGGGGAGAGCGGCTCGGCGAGCGGTGAGGCGTACGAGGTGGTCTCCGAGCATGAGCTGATCGACATGATCACCCGGTCCGAACGCCCTCTCGAGCCCGGCGAGGTCTGCGCCTGCCAGGCCTATGACCAGCTCACCGCGGACTTCATCGCGGACTTCATCGATCCTGCGGTCGAGAGCGCCGGCAGCACCGCCAACGGCACCGGGACGGTCGAGTGCGGTGTCCACGCCACGGATGCCGACGGCAGGGCCGACAGCATCGCCTTCGCGGGGTACTACCAGGAATGGTCTGGGACGAGCGGCCCGGCTAACGTCAACTGCGAGGACGGCGCGCCGGACGAGGAGTTCATCCTCGAGGAGTGGATCGACGGCGGCCAGTACACCGAGACCGCCGAGCTGATCGAGGACGAGTCCAGCGACGCCGTGTACCTGTACGACCCCGAGGGCTTCTCGCAGATGGGACTGCTGTGCACCGCGGGCGGCTCCGCGATCATGGTCGAGATCGTCGCGGACGAGGAGGAATCCAGCCAGTCCATGATCGACAAGGTCCGCTCCCGGGGCCAGCTCGAGCCGGTCATGCAGAACTTCGCCGCCCGGATCGACAGCCTCGACGCGCACTTCGACGCGATCGACCAGGCAGCCTGACCGCCGCGCCGGGCGCGCGGGCCCGTAGGCTGGAGGGGTGAACGAGAACACTCCGCGCGGGGCCCTCGTGCTCCTGGTCCGTCATGGCACCACCGCGACCACCGGCAGCCTGCTGCCGGGGCGGGCCCCCGGCCTGCATCTGGCCGAGAGCGGCCGTCTCCAGGCCCAGCAGGTCGCCGAGCGCCTCGCCGAGCTCCATGCCGACAGGCCGCTGTCCGCCCTGTACGCCTCCCCGCTGGAGCGGACGACGGAGACCGCCGCACCGAGCTCCGAGCGGCTCGGCATCCCGCTCACCCGGGAGGACGGCCTGCTCGAATGCGATGTGGGCGAGTGGACCGGGCAGAAGCTCAGCGATCTCTCTGCGCTGCCCCAGTGGCGCACCGTCCAGTCCGATCCGGCAGCGTTCACCTTCCCCGGCGGGGAGAGCTTCCTGGACATGCAGGAGCGGATGGTCGCGGTGACGGACCGCCTGCGGCAGCTGCACCCCGGTGGGATCGCCGTGTGCTTCTCGCACGCCGACCCGATCCGCAGCCTGCTCTCGCATGCGCTCACCGGGGACCTGAGCGCGATGCAGCGCCTGTCCGTCTCCCCGGGATCGATCTCCGCGATCTTCCACCCCGAGCAGGGGAACCCGGTGGTGCTGGCCACCAGCACCACCTCCCGGCCGCTGTCCGAGCTCGCCGCGCACTGAGGCCGCCGTGTCCGCTCTGTCCGAGGAATCCCGGCCGGGCCGGGGTCCGTCGCCCCAGGTGCCCGAGGCACATGACCCGTCGGGCGTGGATGGACCGGCCGGGGCGCCGGCGGTGCTCGCCGAGGGCCGGATCATGCTGCTCGGTCAGATCGTCGGCTCGAGCAACGCGACCTTCCTGGTGCGGCTGGATGGTGAGGACGACGGTGCCGCCGACCCCGACGAGGTGGATCCCGAGGGTCCCGATCCCGATGACAACGACGCCGACAGCCCCGACCCCAACAGCCCAGATCCCGACGACGAAGACCCCGAGCGCGGTCTCTTCGCCGGGATCACACCGGGCAACGGTGTCCACGCGGTGTACAAGCCGGAGGTGGGGGAGCGGCCGCTGCACGACTTCCCGCCCGGGCTGTTCCGCCGCGAGCGCGCCGCCCACCTGCTCAGCCGGCATCTCGGCTGGGATCTGGTCCCCCCGACACTGATCCGCGAGGACGCCCCCTGGGGGATCGGGTCTCTGCAGCTGTTCGTCCCCCACGATCCGCTCCAGAACTACTTCACCCTCTACCTGGACAGCCGCCGCACCGCCGATGATCTCCCCGTCGTGCTGGAGGGGTTCGGGGATCCGTGGGAGCTGGGGCTGCTGGACCCCGCCCGAGAGGAGTCGAACGCTACCGACGCCGATGCGGACGGGGAGCGGAGGGCACGAGAGCACGGGGTGGAGGAGCGGAGGGCACGGCTCCGGTGCCGGCTGCGGCGGCTGGCGATCTTCGACATCCTGGCCAACAACACCGATCGCAAGGCCGGTCACGTGCTCCACGGGGCCGAGGGAGGGCTCCATGCCATCGACAACGGTCTGTGCTTCTCCGCCGAGATGAAGCTGCGCACCGTGATCTGGGACTTCGCTGGCCAGGAGCTGACGGACGATGAGATCGCTGCGCTGTGGACGCTCATCGACGAGGTCCCACCCGAGATCGCGGAGCTGCTCAGCGCGGAGGAGACCCGTGCCCTGCGGGGGCGGGCACGCTGGCTGGCCGCGGTCGGGGAGCTGCCCGGCGACGCCACCGGCATGTTGTTCCCCTGGCCGCTGATCTGACACCGGCGCTGATCTGATCAGGCCGTTGAACGGGCATCGGCCACCGGCGAGCTCAGCGGTCCTCGACGGCCTCCTCGAGCTCGGCCTTGGACATCGTCGAGCGCCCCTCGACACCCTGTCGCTTCGCGTCCTCGTAGAGCTGCGCCTTCGTGCGCCCCTGCGGGCCCTGATGGGAGCGCTCCCCGCCGCGCTCGGCCGGAGACTTGTCCTCCAGTGAGGCGCGGCTGGCCTCCTCGGCCTCGCCCTCCTGGGCGCGGGTCTTGTTGACGGTGCGGGCGGCGATCTCCTCGGCCTCGGTCTCCGAGCGGTCCTGCCGCTTGAGGGTCTCCTTGACGTGCTCGTACTGCCGCTCTCGCTTCTCGCTCCAGGCGTCAGGCATGGTGCGTCCTCCTGCTCATGAGGGTGTGGATTCGTCGCGCCAGCGCAGGAGCGCGCCGACGCCGTCGGGAAGCGGGGCGGGCCGCGCTTCCGCGCCGCCGTCCTCGCCGTTCTCCAGGGCGCTGATCCCGGCGTCGGTGGCCAGCGCATCGCGCAGCAGCGACTCGATGCCCTCCGGCTCCTGACCGGTGACGAACAGCAGCTCCTCGACCTGGCCGCGCTCCAGCGCCTGGGAGACCGCTGCGGTCCCGCCGACGGCGGCGCCGTCGCGGGCGCGGCCCTCCGTGAAGCGTTCGCGCAGCTCCAGCTGGCAGCGGTCGATGAACTCGCGTGAGGCCCGAGCGACCTCCTCGCGGAACGATTCCCGCTCCAGCGCGACACCGCGGGTGCCGCCGGGCACCTCGATCAGCAGCTCGCGCGCCTCGTGACCCAGGGCATCCTTGAACAGGCCGATGGCGCGCACGTCGCCGCTGAGCAGCACCATGTCCGGAGCGTGCTCGCGCACCAGCCGGTCCACGGTCTCGGCGACGGCTCCGGCATTGCGCTCCCAGGAGTCCTCCACCCGGGCCTCGTAGTTGTTCGCGCGCCAGCCGTGCTGGCTGCCACCGCCCAGGTTGGCCTTGTGCAGCTCGTCGTGTCCGCCCTCGATCGTGGAATCCTCGCCAAGTCCGTTGGGGCCCTGGCTGATCGAGGGGTTCTCCGGGGCGCGCAGGTGCAGATCCGCGCCCGCTCGGTCCACGATGATCAGCAGCTGCCGGATGGCGAACGGGGTCAGCTGCAGCAGCGGCAGCAGTCGGGGATGCTCGCCGTGGTGGGCGGACTCCTGCAGCGGCGGCACCGGCAGCACCCGGTCGATCAGGACGTCCTCGTCGGTGGCCAGCACGAAGCGGCCGTGGCGGCCACCGATCGGCGAGGGCTCCAGCACGGACTCCTCGATGCGCTCGAGGAGGGCCTGCGGGGTCCCGTCGGCGGTCAGCGTCGAGCGCATCTGGCCCCAGCGGGTCTCCAGCTCAGCGGCGGATTGGGGATCGGTCCTCGTGGTGTCCAGATGAATCGAGGTGAACGGGCCGGAGCGGTCCAGAGCGTCCTTGAGCCAGGGCAGTTTCACTGTCGACCTCCTGCATGCGCGGGAGCGGTGGACGAGCCGAAGGCACGACTGCGTGCCACCGCGGGGGTCACCCCACTTTTGCATGACCGTCCGGCGGGGGCAAGGAGACCGCCCGACGGCGGCGAGGGTTCATGTCGGGGGTGCGTGGTGCCGTCCGATGGGCAGCATCAGGGGCGTTCCCGAGACCGGGTCGGTCATCACGGTGCTGGCCAGCCCGAACACCTCCTGGACCCGCTGAGCGGTGAGCACCTCGGCGGGGGTGCCCGCGGCGGCGATGCCCCCGCCGGCGATCATCACCAGGTGATCGGCGTAGCGGGCGGCGAGGTTCAGATCATGCAGCACCAGCACCAGGGTGATGCCGCGGGAGCGGTTCAGGTCGGTCAGCAGATCCAGCACCTCGATCTGATGCGCGACGTCCAGGAAGGTCGTGGGCTCGTCCAGCAGCAGCAGATCGGTCTGCTGGGCCAGCGCCATCGCGATCCACACCCGTTGGCGCTGCCCGCCGGAGAGCTCATCGACGGGACGGTCGGCCAGCTCGGTGGTGTGCGTGGCATCGAGGGCTTCGGCGACCGCGCGGTCGTCGGCCTCCGACCAGCGGGAGAAGATCCCCTGATGGGGGTGCCGGCCGCGACCCACCAGGTCCGCGACGGTGATCCCCTCCGGGGTCAGCGGTGACTGCGGCAGCAGCCCCAGGGAGCGGGCCAGCTGCTTGGCGGGCATCCGATGCACCTGCTCCCCGTCCAGCAGCACCCGGCCCCGCACCGGGGAGAGCAGCCGTGACAGGGAGCGCAGCAGGGTCGACTTGCCGCAGGCGTTCGCGCCCACGATCGCGGTGACGCGGCCCGGCAGCAGCTCCAGGTCCAGGTCCTCGATCACGGTGCGGTCGCCATAGGCGAGGGCCAGGCCTTCGGCGCGCAGGCTGTGCTCGGTGGGCTCAGCAGTCTCAGCGGTCTCAGCGGTCACAGGGAGGCTCCTCGACGGTTCACGCGGACGATCAGGTACAGCAGGAAGGGGGCCCCGAGCACTCCGGTGACCACGCCCACCGGGTAGCGGGTGCCGGTGGCGTACTGGCCGACCAGATCGGCGACCAGCACCAGCAGCGCCCCCACCAGGGCCGAGGGGAGCAGCGGAGAGCTGCCGGGCCCGATGATCCGCACGGCGATCGGGCCGGCCAGGAAGGAGACGAAGGCGATCGGGCCGGTGGCCGCGGTCGCGAAGGAGATCAGCCCCACCGCGGCGACCATGACGATCAGCCGGGTGCGGTCCACGCGGGTCCCCAGGGCTCGGGCGGCGTCATCGCCCAGCTGGGTGGTCGCGAGGTTCCGGGACTGTCCCAGCAGGAAGGGGGTGCACACCAGCAGGGCGGCGAGCGTGGGACCCACCTCGGTGTAGGAGCTGTTGTTGAGGCTCCCGGTCAGCCAGCGCAGCGCTTCCTGCAGGTCCCACTGCCCGGCCCGGGAGAGGATCCAGTCGGTGGCGCTGGTGAGCATCGCCGCGATCCCGATGCCCACCAGGATCAGCCGGGTGCCGGCCACCCCGCCTCGGTAGGAGAGCAGATAGATCAGCACCGCGACCCCGAGCCCGGCCAGGATCGCGAGCAGCGAGACGGCGGTCCCGGACAGGCCGAGGATGACGATCCCGAATGCCGCTGCGCTGCTCGCCCCCGAGGAGATCCCGATGATGTCGGGGCTGGCGAGCGGGTTGCGCAGCATGGTCTGGAAGGTGACCCCGCCCAGGCCGAAGCACATCCCGGCCAGGAGGGCGAGGATCGCGCGGGGCAGGCGCAGCGTGCCCACGGTGAAGCTCGCCCCCGGCACCTCCTGCCCCCGGATCACGGCGATCACGTCGTGCGGCGGATAGAAGGTGTTGCCCACCATCAGGGAGATGCTGAACACGGCGATCACGGCCAGGAACAGCGCGGTCAAGGTCAGCGCTGCCCGGCGGCGGCGCCGGGTGCGGGCCGCCCGGACGGTGCGCAGGGTGCTGCCGGTGCCGGTGCCGGTGCCGGTGTTCGTCGTGGCGTCGACATCCGCGCACGCGTCAGCGGCGGTGCGGTCGCCGATGGCATCAGTGGTGGGGGCGCTGCGCGCGGTGCCGGCGGCGGTCACAGCGTGACCGTCCGGCGCCGGCGCACGATCGCGATGAACACGGGAGCTCCCAGGAAGGCGGTGACGATGCCGACGGCCAGCTCCTCGGGGCGGGTGATGATGCGGCCCAGCACATCGGCACCGGTCAGCAGGGCGGCGCCGGCCACGGCGCTGACCGGCAGCAGCCAGTGGTGGTCGCTGCCGATCAGCAGCCGGCAGGCATGCGGCACCACGAGGCCGACGAAACCGATCGGCCCGGTCACCGCAGTGGAGGCGCCGCACAGGATCACGGCGCCCAGGGCGGCCAGGGCGCGGGTGAGCGCGACCCGTTCCCCGAGCCCGGCGGCGAGCTCGTCACCGAGCGCCAGGGTGTTCAGGCCTCGCGCGCTGGCCAGGCACAGCAGCAGCCCGAGGGCGAGGAACGGGGCGACCTGCTGCAGCGAGGCCCAGGAGGCACCGCCCACTCCGCCGATCTGCCAGGAGCGCACGCTGTCCCCGATATCCGCCCGGGGCAGCACCACGGCACTGGTGAAGGAGCTCAGCGCGGCTGCAGTGGCCGCCCCGGCCAGGGCCAGCTTGAGCGGGGTCGCCCCGCCCTGGCCCAGGGAGCCCAGGGCGTAGACCAGCACGGCCGTGAGCGCGGCGCCCACGATCGCCACCCAGATGTAGGAGGAGGCCGCGGTCAGCCCGAAGGAGGCGATGCCGACCACCACCGCCAGGGAGGCCCCGGTGTTGATCCCCAGGATCCCCGGATCGGCCACGGGGTTGCGGGCCACGCCCTGCATCACTGCCCCGGAGACGGCGAGGGCGCCGCCGGCCAGCACCGCGAGCAGGGTGCGGGGGATGCGGGTGGCGACCGCGGCGGTGCCGAATCCCTCGGTGGAGCCGCCGAACGCCGCGAGGATCTCTGCGAGGCTCACGTCGCGCGAACCGGTGGTCACCGACAGCAGCGCCAGGGCGAGCAGGACCGCGACGCATCCCAGCAGCGCGGCCAGGCGCACCGGCACCGGGCGCCGCACGAGGGCGGGGCCCGGTACCGGGGTGCGGGGCTCGGTGCTGATCACTGACCGGCGGTCGCGGCGCGCTCCAGCTCCACCAGGTAGTCCTCGAGGATGTACGAGAGCGCCAGCGGAGTCGGGTTCGCGGCGGTGCCCAGCGGGCTGTCGCCCGGAAGGCTCACCACCGCATTGTTCTGCACCGCCGGCATCTGGGAGAGCAGCGGATCAGCCGTCAGCGCATCGACCAGGGACTGGTCGCCGTAGGTCACGATGATCTCCACGTCGCTGAACATGTCCGCCTGCTCGGAGCTGACCGTGGCGGAGAACTCCTCGGTGTCCGCGGAGGCGGCGACGACGCTGGGAGCGATCACCATGCCGAGGTCCTCGAAGAACATCGTGCGGGTGTCATGAGAGGTGTAGAAGTGGACCTGCGAGAGGTCCGTGGTGTCCACGTGGGTCAGGAACATGGTGTTCTTCCCCTCGATCGCCGGGTGCGCGGCGACGGCCTCGGCGATCTCCCCCTCCAGCTGAGCGATCAGCTGCTCGCCCTCCTCGGCCATCCCCATGGCGGCGGCGTTGGTGGTGATCATGTCGCGCCAGGAGGTCGCCCAGGCCTGCTCGGGGAACGGCACGGTGGGGGCGATCTGGGTGAGGGTGTCGTAGTCCTCCTGGGACAGGCCCGAGTAGGCGGCGAGGATGACGTCCGGCGAGGTGTCGCTGACCCCTTCGAAGTCGATGCCGTCGGATTCGTCGAACAGCACCGGCCGCTCGGCGCCGAGCTCCTCGAGCTTCTCCGAGACCCAGGGGAGCATCCCGTCGGTGTCGTCGTCCCCGAAGTTCGCTGCGGCCATCCCCTGTGGCACCACGCCCAGCGCCAGGGGGACCTCGTGGTTGGCCCAGGCCACGGTGGTGACCCGCTCGGGAGCAGCCGGGATGACGGTGGTGCCGAAGGCGTGCTCGATGGTGATCTCCCCGCCCTCACCCGCGCCTCCGGCGTCGGAAGCGCCCGCACCGGCATCAGATGATCCCGCAGCGGCGTCGGTGCCCTCGGTCTGCGAGGAGCAGGCGGCCAGCAGGGCGACCAGGGAGGCGGAGGAGGCGACGGCGAAGGAGCGCCGGGTCAGACGGGACATGGTGACCTTTCGGGGACGGCGGCGCAGGACGCCGCGCACGGGGAAGTGCGAGAGCACGAGGCGGGGAGCGGCGGGGCGCTCTGGGTCGTCGGGCGTCGGGGCTCGCGCGGGTCGATGCTGCGGCGTCGGGGCCGACGGAGGTGCCGTGGCCGACGGGCAGTGCCGTGGCAGCCGCGACATCGAGGACCTTAGGAATGCCTAACCAACATAGGCACGCACGTCGGCGGGCGCAATCACGAAAGGGCGACAGCGCGTTGCGCGGATCGGACAGAGGTGGGCAGGTCCCGTGCGTGACAGCGCCCTCAAGGCGCGTGCGGCTCGCGCTCTCGCCGCCTCGTGAGGTGCGTCTCACTGCGACGAGGGCCAGGAGGGTCGGCTCGCGCCGGCTCAGGGGGCGCGGGGCGGATCCGCGGGCGCCGAGCGCCGGAACTGGCCCGGGGTGAGCCCCGTGGTGCGCCGGAACGCCGTGGTGAACGCGCTCGTGGAGCGGAAGCCGACCCGCTCCGCGATCTCCTCGAAGGACAGCCCGAGCGCCATCATGGCGACGGCGTGGTGCGCCCGCGCGGTCGCGACCCAGGAGCGGAACGTCATCCCGGTCTCCGCCTCGAAGGTGCGGGTGATCGTGCGGGCCGCGACGCCCTGCCGGCGCGCCCACTGCTCGAGCGAGGTGGGATCGGCCGGATCGCGGCGCACCGAGTCGATGATGTCCGCCAGCAGCGGATGCTCGGAGATCGGCAGCAGCAGCTGCTGGTCCGAGGGAGCCAGCACGTCCATGACCATCGCGATCGTGACGTCGCGGGAGTGGTCGGTGAGGTCCGCGGTGATGAGCCGGTCCAGCAGCAGCCGCAGCAGCGGGGTGATCGCGACCGCCACCGGTCCGGTGGCGAGGAGGGGGGAGCGGGCCGGGGAGAACTGCGCGGCCCGGTGGAGGATCCCCGCGGGGGTGAACCCGCTGTGCACCTCACCGGCCGGGATCCACAGCCCGATGCTGGGGGTGATGGTCCAGACACGGGAGTCGATCGTGGCCGTGGAGGCGCCGTACTCGTTCCACAGCAGCTCATGGGTGGGATGGGAGTGCTCCGCCCAGACGGTGTCCTGGGTGATCGCCTCCTGCCCGCTGATCATCACGTACGGCACCTCGACCGAGCCCGCCGCCAGGCGCGGGAGGCGACGCTCCACGGGTGCGGCGGCAACGGTCATGGACGCCAGGATACGGCGGTGCCCCGCACGGCAGCCGCCGATGCTCGAGGGGCGAGCCCGCGATCACGGGCTCGCGGCCGCGGTGGCGGCGTCCGGCCCGGGCCCGCTCAGAAGGTGAAGGAATGGAACAGGAGCAGCGCCAGCCCCAGGCCGGCGACGAGGTTCACCAGGGTGCCGACCCCGAAGACCAGCACGGGCTTCCAGCCCGCCTCCCTCGCGGAGGACAGGTTGAACTCGAGCCCGATCGAGACGAACGCCAGGGTCAGCGCCCAGGACTGGAGGGACTTCGCCGCCTCCAGGCGCGGCTCGAGCACCTCCGCCGGGAGCCCCTCGGCCAGCAGGGTCGCCACGATCGAGGCGAGGATGAACCCGAGCACGAACTTCGGGAAGCGATCCCACAGCATCGCCAGCGACATCCGACCCCCGATGCGGGAGGCGGCCCCCGTCCCCCCGGTCCTGCCCCCGTCGGCGGCGGCCGGGGCGACCTTGACCGCGAAGTAGACCGTCAGCAGCACCGCGACGATCCCGAGCAGGGCGTTCTGGGTGACCTTGACGATCGAGGCGATCTGCAGCGGCTGCTCGCCGGCGACCGCCCCCGCGGCGGTGACCGCCGCAGTGGTGTCGATGTTGCCGCCGATCCAGGCGCCCAGCACTGCCGGCGGGAGGCCCAGGAGACCGCCCAGCCACGGCAGCAGGAAGATCGAGGGCACCGCGAAGACGATCACCAGGGTGGCGGTGAAGGCGAGCTGCTCCTTCTTCGCCTCCACCGCGCCGGCGGCCGCCACCGCGGCGGAGACCCCGCAGATCGACAGCGCACTGGCCAGCAGTGCCCGCAGACGGTCGTCCAGCCCCAGCTTCCCGGCGAACCACCAGGTGAAGCCGAACACGATGGTGATCAGCGCGATCGCCTGCAGCACCGCGGGCCCGGCCGCCCGCACCACGACGGCGAAGTTGATGGTGGCGCCCAGCAGCACCAGCCCGATCTTGATGAAGAACTCGGTGCGGAAGGCGGCGGCCATCCGCTGCCGCACCCCCGTCAGCGAGAGGATCGCATTGCCCGCGAAACCCAGCGCGATCGCATAGACCGGGTACTCCACGGACTTCGCGATCTGCCCCAGGCCCGTGCCCTCGGTGACAGCGGGCACCCAGTCCACCAGGAACATCACGGCCGCCGCCAGGGAGAGGACGATCACCAGGCCCAGTGCCGTCCACAGCCCGGAGGCGGCGCGCGAAGGCTCGGGGCCGGGGATGGGAACGACCGGCGGCGCCGGGTCAGCTGCTGCCTGCCGGGCGGCGGAGTTCACGGGATCATCCCGGGAGTGATCGCCCCGACCATGCACAGCCCGAAGATCAGCAGGCCCACGATGGTCGCGATCCAGTCCTCGTTCAGGGAGAACCGCTTGTGGTCATCGGGGGATTCCGGGCGTTCGCTCGAGGTCACGGGGGCTCCTTCAGGATGGTCGCGATCCTCCGTACCGTAGTCCAGCACCCGGGGCCGCGATGCGGGACCACCGGCGGCTTCGCCCGGAATCCATGGCGCGGCCACCAGGACGTCACGGAGACGTCATGCAGGGTCGGCGTCGTGCACGTGCGCGACCCCGGCGCTGCGAGCGACCTCACGCCAGTCCTCGGCCAGGGAGGGGACGGTGGCATGGGCGTTCAGACCCGAGGGCTGCGGCACCACCCAGAGGTCCACGGCTCCGGGCCAGCCCGGGATCAGCGTCGCATCCTGCCGGCCCAGCTGTGCGCGGGGCTGACGGTAGGCCTGACGGAAGGCGGTGATCCCGGCGATCGCGACGGTGCGCGGCCGCAGGATGCCCAGGCGCTCGACCAGGCGCTCGCCGGAGGCTCGCAGCTCCTCGCGGCCGAGCTCGTCGGCGCGCACCGTCGCCCGACCGATCAGGTTGGTGATGCCGATGCCGCGGGCCAGCAGATCCTCCTCGTCCTGCGCCGAGAGCCCCCGGGACGCGTCGACCAGCCGGGTGGTCATCCCGGCGCGGTGCAGGGAGGGCCAGAACCGGTTCCCGGGCCGCGCGAAGGGGGCGTTGACCGCGGCGGTCCACAGGCCCGGGTTGATCCCGACGATCAGCAGCCGCAGCGATCCGGCATCGCCCGCCTCCGGAAGCACGTCATCGATCGCCTCCGGGTCCGCGTCCGCGAAGCGTGCCAGCTCCTCACGGGTGGGGCGGCGCCCTCCCAGCGGGGAGGGTCGTCGAGCGCGGCTGCGGGGGTGGCCTTCAGCATTCATCCTTCGCACTGTAACGAGATCACGGGGGCCGTCCAGCGGGAGAGGGGATAATCGGGCGCACGCGTCATCCCGGACATCCCCTGATCCCGGACCCGGACACCGATGGATCGCCGGCGCTCAGCGCCCGCGGAGAGCTGACAGGAGGCGAGCGGTGCTCATCGTCGACGTCGTCTTCCTCGTCCTGCTGCTGCTCGCCGTGCTGACCGGAGTGCGGATGGGCCTGTTCTCCTCCCTGGGAGCCCTGGTGGGCAGCGCCCTCGCCGTGCTCACGCTGCCCTGGGTGATGCCCGCGGTGGCCCGGTTCGCGGCAGAGCAGGCGCTGCCGGTCATCGTGGTGGTCGCGGTGGGTCTGCTCCTGCTCTTCGTCGGCGGGCTGCTCGGGGCGAGCGCGGGGTCCCTGCTGCGCCGGGGTGCGGATGAGCTCTCCCTGCGGGTCGTGGAACGGGCCCTGGGCGGTGTGGTCGGCTTCGTGCTCGGGGCGGCGCTGGTCTCGATCTCGGGCTCCGCGGTGATCTCCGCAGGCGTCACCGGGGTGTCGGCTCCGGTCGCCTCCTCCGACGTGCTGCGGACGATCGACCGATTCACCCCCGAGGCGTGGGATCGGGCTCTGGCCAAGGCCGAGAGCGAGGTGCTCAGCCGCGGAGTGCTCCCCACGATCGACGGCCTGCTCGAGGAGGTCGATCTCGCGGCCGCTCCGGATCTCGGCGAGGTCGACACCGACAACCCCCACGTCGCCGAGGCGGCCCAGTCCGTCGCCCGGATCTCGGGAGTCGCCTCCGCCTGCAGCATCTCCTCCTCCGGGACCGGGTTCGTGGTCGCCGAGGATCTGGTGCTGACCAACGCGCATGTGCTCGCCGGCGTGAGCAGCCCGCTGGTCGAGCTGCCCGGAGAGCCGGCCCGGGAGGGCACCGTGGTCCACTTCGATCCGAGCACCGACCTGGCCCTGATCTCCGTGGACGTGGACGCGGAACCGCTGCGGCTGGGGGACGGTCCGGCCGGCGGGGACGCCGCCGTGGTCCACGGCTACCCCTACGGCGGCCCCGCCCGCACCGGAGCGGCCGGAGTCGTCGCCACCGCCACGATGCGGATCCCGAACATCTACGACCAGGCACCGCAGGAACGGGAGGTGGTGACGGTCCAGGCAGAGGTGGATCCCGGGAACTCCGGAGGCCCGCTGCTGAGCGAGGACGGCACTGTGATCGGGGTCCTCTTCGCCCAGGACACGGCCCGGGCCGACATCGGCTACGCGCTCACCACCGCCGAGGTGCGCGCCGCGCTCGAGGCCGCAGGCACCACCGAGGATCCCGCCCCCACCGGCGACTGCCAGGCCGCGTAGGCCGAGTGCACCTAGGCTGGGCAGATGACTCCCACTGCAGGCAGACTGCACGTCATCGCCGGTCCGATGTTCGCCGGGAAGACCGAGCAGCTCATCACCCGCGTCACCCGTGCACGGCTGGCGGGACGTGACCCGCTGGTGCTCAGCCACGGCCTGGACACCCGCGGCGGTGAGGATCGCCTGCACACCCATTCCGGGGCGTCGACGCCCGCGACGATGGTGACCTCCTGCTCCGAGATCGAGGATCTCGCTCGGCGCCACCGCCCCGCGCTGCTCGCCATCGACGAGGCGCAGTTCTTCGGTGAGGGGCTGGTGGCGCTGGTGGACCGTCTGCTCGCGAGCGGGACGGAGGTGATCCTCGCCGGGCTGAGCGTGACCTTCGACGGCCGCCCCTTCTCCCCGCTGCCGGAGGTGATGGCGGTGGCCGAGCAGGTCTCCAAGCTCACCGCGATCTGCACGCTCTGCGGGCAGGACGCCGCCTTCCACATCCGTCTGCTCAGCAGCACCGAGGCGAGGGCGGACCCGCTGGGGCCGTCCGCGCCGCTGGTCGGCGGGAGCGAGTCCTATGCAGCGCGCTGCCGCACCCACCGCGATGCGCTGCGCGAGGACGCTTCGAGGAGCTCAGGATGAGATGGGGTCCGGGCCCGAGGGGTCGATGACCTCCACCCCGTCCAGATCCCACTGGCCGTCGATGCGACGCACCCAGAAGCGCAGCTCGACGTCCTCCGTCGTCCCCTCGATGGTGTACGACTCGGTGACGTGGAAGATCGCGTAGCCCTGACGGTTGATGCGATCGTTGACCTCGTAATCGATCCCCTCGGCCTGGGCGGTCGCGGCCTCGAAGTCCGAGCAGCTGCCCCAGCCGATCGCGTCGCGATACTCCTCGGTGGTCGACTCCTGGAACAGCTCGCAGTCGCTGTTCTGCATCGAGGTGTAGAAGTCGTCGAGAGTGGTCTCAGGATTCCCACGGCCCAGGATCTGCCACAGGATGACCACGGCGATCACGGCGGCGACCAGCAGGGCGATCAGCGCCATACCGCCCAACACCAGCCAATGCCACATCGGTCGTCTCGGCTTGACGGCAGGTCGCGGGCCCCCCACCGGCCCGGGCTGCGTGGCGAAGGAATAGTTCATGGTCCCTCCTCAGGGATTCAGCTGGCGCTCAGTATTCCCCACCGGAGCGCGATGTCCTACCCGAGTGCTGCAGCGACGGCGCGGCCACCGCTGGCTTGCCCCGGGGTCGGTCGGGACCGTCGCAGCAGACGGTCCGGTCCGCTGAACGGTGTGCCCGGACCTCGGTCCCGCAGCGTCCACGGCAGCGTCATCAGCGACCAGGCCACGGCGATCAGCGCGGCTTCCACCAGCAGATACTGCGGCCACGGACCCAGCAGGTCCAGGATGCTCGGGCCCGCCGGGGCCCGGTTGAGATACCCGTAGTTCGCTCCCGTCAGCGCGTTGCCGGTCACGGCGATCAGCGCCCAGCCGAGAGTGGCACCCAGGGCCAGGCCGTACCCCCGCCAGGTGGGCCGGTACCCCAGGCCCCACACCAGCACCACCGGCACCACCACCCCGGCGCCGTGGGCCACCCAGTACTGCGCGAACTCCAGCGGCACGCTCACGAAGTAGTTCAGGTCCGGCGTCAGGACCGACATCATGTTCAGCGTCAGCCCCCAGAAGTACGCGATCACGATCGCCCAGTGCGCCTGCGTGATCAAGGCGATCGGCAGCACGAACCGCAGGGCGTCGGAGAAGTGCAGCGGCAGGGACTCCTCGAGGTTCCAGGCCCACGGCATCAGCCCCCACAGCGTCCAGAGCACCGCGTTGACCAGAAGTAGCCAGCCCGTGATCCGCAGTGCTCGATCCACCTGCGCAGCAGGTGCCCGGCGTGCCCACCGGACCGCGAGCACACAGACCATCGCGATCAGGGCGAGCATCACCAGATGCTCCGCCCCGTACGCGTCCATGCGGCTCAGGGGAGGGGTGTTCATGCGCTGCAGTATGCCCCGTACGGGACTCTCCTTCGGCGGTCAGTCGTCGGACGGCGTGGAGCGGGTCTCGGCGGTGCCGCCTGCCACGGTCGTGTCTCCGGTCGTGGCGGCGCTGTCTCCGTCGGCAGTGCCGTGCCCGTCGGAGGGGTGGGAGGCGGGCTCGTCGTCGTCCCCGTGGTCGCCGATGGGCAGGACGTGCAGGATCGCCGCGATCACGCCACCCACGATCAGGCCGAGGACGAAGGAGAAGAAGGTGTTGAGCAGCCAGGCCAGCACGGCGCCCACCCCGGCGACCCCGGCGACAGCACCCTCCAGGTGGTGCACGAAGCCGTACGGCTGGGCCAGGCCCAGATCATGGGTACCGACCAGCAGGATGTGCCCGCCCACCCAGAGCATCGCGACCATCCCCACGTAGCTGATCACCTCCATCACCCGCGGCATCGCCGTGACGACGCCGCGACCCAGCCGCTTCTTCAGGGCAGAGGCGTCGGCGTCCTCGGCCATCGCCAGGCCCACATCGTCCATCTTCACCAGGATCGCGACCGCGCCGTAGACGAGCACCGTGATGGCGATGGCGACCACCAGCAGCACGGCAGCCCGCATCCAGAACGAGTTCACCTCGATGGAGTTCAGCGAGATCACCATGATCTCGGCGGAGAGGATCAGGTCGGTGCGCACGGCGCTGGAGACGATCCTGTCCTCCGCCTCCGCACCCTTCGACGCCGCGGGGGCCTGCTTGGGCTTGCCCCGCACCAGCTCGCTGATCTTGTGAGCGCCCTCGTAGGAGAGATAGAGCCCGCCGAGCATCAGCAGAGGGGTGAGCAGGAACGGGGCGAAGGCGCTGAGCAGCAGGAGGATCGGGAAGATGATCACCAGCTTGTTCACCAGCGAGCCCTTGGTGATCCGCCAGATGATCGGCAGCTCGCGCTGGGGCTTCAGCCCCTTCACGTACTGGGGGGTGACAGCTGCGTCATCGATCACCACGCCCATCGCCTTGGAGCCGGCCCTCGCGGAAGCGACGGCGACGTCATCGGCGCTCGCCGCTGCCAGGCGGGTCAGCGCGGCGATGTCATCGAGGAGAGCTGCGAGGCCACCGGCCATGGGTGTTCCTTCCCGGAAGTGGATGGCCGCTGCAGGGGCGGCCCGGGCAAGTTTATAGGCCGTCCTCCCGGTGCACAGAGTGCCGCCCCGGCAGCCCGTCCCGCGCTCTGGCCCGTCCCGCGACCCGGTCCGTCCCGCACCCTGGCCCGTCCCGCGCTCTGGCCCGTCCCGCGCTCTGGCCCGCCGGTGACCGCGCTCTGCTCGCGGCGAACCCGCGCGAGATTCCCTCGACGGGTCGAGGCGCGAGTGACAGGCTGGGTACATGGATATCGCACTCATCGGAGGACATGGAAAGGTCGCGCTGCTCGCGGCCCCGCTGCTGGTCGAGGCCGGTCACACGGTGCACTCGGTGATCCGCAACCCCGAGCAGACCGCCGAGGTCGAGGCGACCGGCGCGCAGGCCGTGGTCGCGGACATCGAGACCCTCGACGCCGACGGCTGGGACGAGCTGCTGCGCGGCAAGGACGCGGTGATCTGGGCCGCCGGGGCCGGAGGAGGCAACCCCCAGCGCACCTACGCGGTGGACCGTGACGCGGCGATCGCGTCGATCGACGCCGCGCAGCGTGTGGGCGCCGGCCGCTACGTGATGGTGAGTTACTTCGACGCGAGCCTCGACCACGGCGTGCCGGAGAGCGAGCCGTTCTTCGCCTACGCCGAGTCCAAGGCCCGGGCCGACGCCCACCTCAAGGACAGCGACCTCGCCTGGACCATCCTCGGCCCCAGCGGCCTCACCCTCGAGGAGCCCAGCGGGCGGATCTCTCTCTCGGACGCCGAGGGAGGCACGGTCTCCCGCGGGAACGTGGCACGCGTGGCCGCCGCGGTGCTCGCGCAGCCCGGCACCGCCGGGAAGGTGCTGAACTTCAACGACGGCGATCAGGAGATCGACGCCGCCGTCGCCGGGGCCTGACCCGCCGCACACGACACCGATCCCCAGCACCGCCACCGTGCTGGCCCGGGCCGAGAGGCGTGGGCGTGCTGGCCCGGGCTGAGAGGCGTGGGCCGAGAGGCGTGGGCCGGCCGCCGGCTGAGAGGCGTGGGCCGAGAGGCGTGGGCCGGCCGTCGGCCACCGGCGCATGGCGGGGTGCTGTGCCTAT
>DXDT01000186.1 GCA_019115335.1 Candidatus Brachybacterium merdigallinarum | reverse complement strand
CCTCGGGGCCGCCGAAGGAGGCGAGCATGATCGCGTCGTAGGGAGCCGGATTCGCGGGGGCGGTGGGGGTGGTCATCGGGGGATCCTCCGGGGGCGAAGAGCGGGTCAGGCCAGCAGGGCGGCGATGTCGGCGGTGGTCTCGAGGCGGCGGCCGGTGTGGAAGGGCAGCTCGTCGCGCACGTGCAGGCGCGCGTTCGAATAGCGCAGGTGGCGCATCATGTCGACCAGGTCGTGCAGGTCATCGGCCTCGAAGGAGAGCAGCCACTCGTAGTCGCCGAGCGCGAAGGCCGCCACGGTGTTGGCGTTGACCTGGGGGAAGTCGCGGCCGAGCTTCCCGTGCTCGATGAGCATCTCCCGGCGCTCCTCATCGGGCAGCAGATACCACTCGTAGGAGCGGACGAAGGGGTAGACGGCGATCCACTGCTTGCGCTGCATGCTCTCGACCATGAAGGAGGGCACGTGCGCGCGGGAGAACTCGGCCTGTCGGTGCACGCCCACGCTCGCCCACTCGCGGTTCAGCCAGGTCCCGGCCAGCGAGTTCTCGAACTCGCGCAGCGCGGCCTGCAGCGCCTCGGCCTGCTCGGCGGCCATCCACAGCATCAGGTCGTCCTCGGCGCGGAAGCCGGAGACGTCGTAGAACCCCAGCACCTCGGCGCCGTGGGCGGCCATCAGCGGGGTGACCTCTTCGAGGGCGGCGACGATCTGCGCCTCGGTGACGTCGCCGTCCTCGGTGAGGCCCGCGAGCCGGCGGAACACGGTGTAGCTGGTGTACCGGGTCAGCTGGGCGACCTCGGTGGCGGAGGCGCCGGAGCCCTCCGGGTCGGCGGCCGCGGGGCCGGGATGCTGGGTGGTGCTCATGGGAGGTGTCCTTCCGTCAGGGCCGGGCGCAGCGGTGGCGCACCCAGCGGTGTTCTCAGCGGTCTTCTCGGTCGTCTTCTCAGGGGTGGGGAGGTCAGGGGGAGCCGCCCGCGGCGCCAGCCGCGGCGTTCTCGGCGCGGACGATCGCCTCGATGCCGGTGCCGGCCCGCCAGGAGCCGACCAGCTCGAGATCGGGCTGCTGGGCGAGGCGGTCGGTGAGGGTCGCGAGGGATTCGCGGTGGCCGGGCAGGGCCTGCCGCATGGCGCGGTCCCAGTCGATCACCTCCGCGGCGAGGAGCTGCCCGGGCCCCACCTCCACGCCGAGGATGCGGGAGGCGTCGGCGAGGGCGAGGGCGGTGATCCCCTCCCGGTCCGGGAGCTCCTCGCCGGGACGGCCGTAGGAGAGCCGCACCACGTGCGGGGAGCCCGCCTCGGGCAGGGCCTCCCGGGCGGCATGCTGCACATGCGGCCACTTCGCGGAGGCATGGGTCAGGGCCTTCGCGCGCACCCCGGCGGTGCCGGGGGCGACCAGCGCCCCGGTGCCGGAGGGGAAGGCGTCCAGGGCGGGGGAGTCCAGCACCAGCACCACCAGGCGCACCGGGGCCGACGGTGCCCGGGGGATGGTGGCCGCGATCTCGGGGGCAGAGCCCTCGAGGAGGCTGCGGGTGGTGTCCGGCGGGGTGGCCAGCACGAGGTGATCGGCGCGCAGGTGCTCATCCCGAGTGGTGCGCACCGCCCAGGCCCCGCCGTGCTCCGGGTCCTCCGGGGCACGGGAGATGCCCGCCGCGGTCACCCCGGTGCGGAGCATCCCGCCGGTGGCGAGGATCTCCTCCCGCAGAGCCGCGGGCAGCTGTGCGAGCGTGGGGGTCAGGGAATGGACCCGGGTGCCGGCGCTGGCCGTGGACCTCCCGCGCAGCGCCCTGACCGCGGCGGTCAGCGAGCCGTGGGAGGTGAGCCCGGCGGCCAGCTGCGGGGAGGCGGCCGCGAACTCGAGGGTGCGGGGATCGGCCGAGTGCACCCCGCCGACCACCGGGGCGACCAGCCGCTCGGCGACCCGGCGGCCGAGCCGCCGACGGACCACCGCCTCCACGCTCGCGCCCTCTCGGGCCCCGTACCCGGCGGGCAGGAACCGCTCGAGGCTCGCCCGCAGTGCACCCGCAGCCCCGATCACCTCCCGCACCTCGCGGGACAGGGGACGGCCCGGGATGCCCAGCAGGGAGCCGCCCGGAGCGCGATGCGTCCCGGCCTCGGAGACGATGCGGCTGCCGAGGTCGGCGCGGGGGGAGACGATCTGCTCCTCCAGGCCCAGCTCCGCGACCAGTGCGTCCACCGCACCGGAGCCGATCGAGAAGGCCTCCGCCCCGGCATTGGTCGCCACGCCGGCGACCTCGGTGGCGGCGATCGCCCCGCCCACCTGGGCGGAGGCCTCGATCAGCAGCACCTGGTGCCCGGCGCGCTGGTGCCGGCGCGCCGCCAGCAGGCCCGCGAGCCCGCCGCCGACGACCAGGACCCGACGCCTCACGCCCGGCCCTCGGACGCTGCCTGCGACGGCACCGGCTGCTCGTGCAGGTAGCTCACCAGGTCGGTGAGCACCTGCGGATCGGTCTGCGGCGGCACGCCGTGCCCGAGGTTGACCACGTGCCCGCTCGCCGCGGCACCGGCCGTGAGCACGGAGCGGGCCTCGGCCTGCCGCGCCGCCTCGGAGGCGAACAGCACCGCAGGATCGATGTTGCCCTGGACCGGGGTGCCGGCCGGCAGCGCGGAGACCGCGTCGCGCAGGGAGAGGCGATGGTCCACGCCCATCGCGGTCGCCCCGGCCTCGAGCATCGGAGTCAGCAGATGCGCGGCGCCGACCCCGAAATGGATGCGGGGCACGCCCAGGTCCGCGACCCGGGAGAGCACCGCGGCGGAGTGCGGCTGGACATGGGCGAGGTACTGCTCGGCGCTCAGGGAGCCGACCCAGGAGTCGAACAGCTGGGTGGCGGAGGCCCCGGCCAGCACCTGGGCGCGCAGGAAGCGGCCCGAGAGCTCGGCCACCCAGGCGGCGAGCCTCGCCCACACCTCGGGCCGGTCCCGCATCAGGGTGCGGGTGCGCAGATGGTCCTTGCTGGGGCCACCCTCGACCAGATAGCTGGCCACGGTGAAGGGGGCGCCCGCGAAGCCGATCAGCGGCACCCCGGCGGGCGTGAGCTCGGCGACGGTGCGCTGGACGGCCTCGCTGATCGGGGCCAGCGCCGCCTCGTAGTCGTCCCCCAGCTCCGGCAGGGCGTCGACGTCCGCCTCGGAGCGGATGGGGTGCTCGATCACGGGGCCGACCCCCGGCTGGATCTCCACCGACATCCCGGCCAGGCGCACCGGCACCACGATGTCGGAGAAGAAGATCCCGGCATCGACGCGGTGGCGCCGCACCGGCTGCACGGTGATCTCGGCGGCGAGCTCGGGCTGCAGGCAGGAGTCGAGCATGGTGATGCCCTCCCGCAGCTCCCGGTACTCGGGCAGGGAGCGGCCGGCCTGGCGCATGAACCACACGCTCGGCGGGGCCTGCACCGGACGGCCCCGCAGTCGCTGCAGCAGCGGGGCATCGCCCACCCCGCCCTCGGCGAGGGGTCGGGCGGAGGGATGGCCGTCCGGCAGCGCCGCGGCAGGTCCGGGACCGGTCCCCGGAGCTGCCGCGGAGGCGGTCGCAGGGGCCGTCGCGGAGGCAGCTGCGGAGGCGGCGGCGGTCGTGGCGGCAGGGCCCGAAGGATCTGACGCGCTGTCGTGAAAAACGTCCTCTGACGTGCGGTTCTGTGTCATGACGCACCTATTGTGCACACACTCGGGCTGAGGGGGAGCCGAGTGCCGGGAGCGGGCATACACTCGAGATCATGCTCGTCGCTCTCCGTGCCACTCACGAGCACCTCGATCTCGAAGTGCTCGATGCCCTCACCCGGGGGTCGGAGTCTCTCTCGACGGCGATCGACGAGGTCCACGCCGAGCTGATCGCCCGCCGCGACGAGGCCGCGCGCGAGGATCCGCTGCGCGCCGGCGGCGAGGCGGTGCTGGACGGCTGGGTCGCCGTCAGCACCTGCAACCGGCTGGAGGTCTATCTGGACACCAGTCGCTTCCACGACGGGGTCGACATCGTGATCGACGCCGTCACCCGCACCTCCGGGCTGGATCGCGACGTGGTGGCCCTGTGCTTCGAGGCCGCGATGGACACCCCGGTGACCCAGCACCTCTACGAGGTCACCGCGGGGCTGCGCTCCCTGGTGCTGGGCGAGGCGGAGATCGCCGGTCAGATCCGCACCGCCTACGAGGCCGCACGCTCCGAGGGCCGCACCACCTCGATGCTGCACGACCTGTTCCAGCACGCCTTCCGGGCCCAGAAGCGGGTCACCACCCAGGCTCCCGTCGGCGCGGCCGGCCGCTCGAGCGCCGCGATCGCGCTGGACCGGGCCGATATCGATTTGGGCGGCCTCGCCGGCCGCTCCGTGCTCGTTGTCGGCACCGGCGCCTACGCCCGGCTCGGCGTCGCCGAGCTGGTGCGCCGCGGCGTCACCGCGGTGCGCGTCCATTCCGGTTCCGGCCGCGCCTCCGGCTTCGCCGCGCGCCACGGCGTGGACGTGGTGCCCGAGGGCGGGCTCGATGACGCGATCCGGGCCGCGGACCTGGTCCTGGCCTGCTCGGGCCGGGGAACCACCCTGTTCCCCGAGCAGTTCCTGACCGCCGGGCGCACCGTGGTGCTCGACCTGGCCCTGCACTCCGACCTCCACCCCCTGGTCCGCCACCTCAAGGGCATCACCGTGATCGGCCTGGCCGATCTGCAGCTCGATCCCGGCGACACCGACTCCTCCGCGCTCACCGAGGCGCAGCGGATCATCGCAGAGACCGTCGAGACGTTCCGCACCCAGCAGGAGGTGCGCCGGGTCGACCCGGCCATGGCGGCGCTGCGCCGCGAGGTCGCCGACGCGGCGGACGGCGAGATCGACCGGCTGCGCCGCGAGGTCTCCGGCGAGACCGCCGATCAGCTCGAGCGCAGCGTGCGCCGGATCCTCGCCAAGGTGATGCACGCCCCCTCCGCCCGTGCCCGCCAGCTCGCCGAGGACGGTCAGGCCGATGCCTACGTCGAGGCGTTCCACACCATCTTCGGGATCGACATCTCCGGCTCCGGCGGCGGGGCGAGCCCTGACCGGGCCGGGGAGGACACCCAGCTCGAGGCGGTGGACTGGATGCGCGTGGACCGCACCGCGCTGCCCCGGGACCTCGCTGCCCAGAGCGTTCCGGAGATGGCACGGCTTGCGCGCGTGGCCCTGCGACAGGGGCACGGCCCGGTGGCGCCCTCACCGCCGACGGAACAGACCTCTCCCTGATCTGCCGGAGCGGCGCGTCCTCCGCCCGCTCCACGGCGGGGCGGCCTCGGGTTCTGCAGCGCGGAGCGCGTCCAGCTCGTGCTCCTCGAGCCGGTTGCCGTCCGCATCCAGCCAGACGTCCGTCCAGCCGATGTCGGACTCGTCGTGGGGCACGAACTCCCGGCGCGGGCCCAGCGTCCCCTGCACGTCCTCCCGCTCGATCTCCGCGGGGGCCGGCGCCTCCTCCCCGCGGTGCGGGACCGGGCAGGTCCAGAAATAGGGGCAGCCGGGGCATCCGGCGGTCTCCTCGTCCGGGGCGGCCTCGCGCTGCATCTGGACGCCGTCGAACTGCTGCAGCATCCGCAGCCGGGCTTCGTACGGATTGATCTCCATGTCAGTCCCGGTCGGGGGCGTCCTGCAACGCGGCACGGGTGGCCGCGGCCAGCGCCGACGCCGTCGGCTCCGCCGCCTGGCCGTGCACGACCAGGCGCTTCGCCTCGGCGGCCCGGGTGGTGGCGGCATCGATCGCGATCACCCTGATGTCCTGGTGGATCCCCAGGGAGCCGGCGAGGGTGGCGAGGAGGGGCTCGCTCAGGACCACAGCGGCATAGCCGCCGAGCCGCAGGTCGCGGATCAGCTGGTGGTCGGCGTCCACGGGCTTGGGGCGGAAGGCCGTGACCCAGGTGGGCCGGTAGCCGCGCGCCTGCACGGCGGGCACGAGGGCGGCGGCATCGGCGGCGGAGCCCAGCACCAGCAGCCCGGGATCCTCCGGCGGGGGCGGGGGCAGCTCGGCGGCGAGGTCCGGGCCGGTGGCGAGGGTCTGCGCGTCGAGCTCCACGCTGGCCGCACGCAGCGCCGCAGCGGTCGCGTGGCCGGCTGCGAGCACCTCGACCGCCGCGGGCAGGAACCCGCGGAGCGAGGACGTCTCCTCGGCAGCGGGGTCAGTGGGGTCCTCGCCGGCGACGGTCAGGACCAGATCGACCGCGCGCGGGCCGCACAGCAGCACGCGCGTCGCACCGCCGTCGCGCAGTGACTCCACCGCACGGCGAGCGTCCGAGTCGCGCTCCAGGCGCAGCTCGACCAGCGGCGAATGATCGACGTGCAGGCCCGCGGCACGCAGGGCCTCACTCAGCTCACGCCCCTGGCCGGCAGCGTCGGGGACCAGCACGGGTCGGTCCAGCACGTCGTCCATGGTCTCCTCCGGTCGCGGGACGGTCCCACCTATTCTGCCCGACCCCGATGCGGGGAGCGGACAGCCCGGCACCGCGGGCTGCCGCAGCGCGGGCAGCCGGGCAGCGTCCGGCGCCGCGGGATCGGGGACTCCTCGGCGTAGGATCGGCCCATCCCGCACCGGTCGAGCCCAGGAGTCTCGATGACGGTGCCTCGATGAAGGAGCTTCGATGAGCACCCCGCAGCAGCGCATCCACGAGGCGACCCGTGCCCTGCTCGACCTGCTCGAGTCCGGGGAGTCGCTGAGCCCGGAAGCGATCGAGCTGCGGGCCGAGCTCGCCGAGGCCACCGCGGAGGCGGGACACCTCGAGGACGCGTTCTACCAGGTCGACGAGCTGCTCAAGGACGCCCAGCGCGAGCACGAGCCCGACCACCCGGCCGTGACCCGGGCCCGCGCCGCCGTCGACGCGGTCGAGGCGATCGCCCGGCAGGGCTGAGCCCGCCGGCACCCCCGCTGTCGCCGCGGGGCGGGCTCACCAGCGGAAGCCGCCCTCCCGCAGGCGCGCCCCCACGGCGTCCTGCATCGAGGCCGCGTAGGTGCCGGTGAGGTGGTCGTCGTCGATCGAGACCACCACGTTGCCGATCACGGGCGGGCAGACGTCCTCCGGACAGATCAGGTCGTTGACCTCGAGGGCGGTGACCGACCCCGGGGCCTGCGCGATCAGCTCCGCGTCCGGCCGCTCCTGCGTCAACGGCTCGGCGAGCGGGAAGACGCAGTCGGGATGGTCCATCCCCTTGGCCTGCGTGCACTCGGGCGGGTTCATCGGCATCCGCGGGGTGTCGCGCACGGCGATCACCTGCGGGGAGGTCTCCGCCAGCGCCGGCAGGGTCGTCTCGAAGCCCGGCATGATCGTCTCGGTGCCGTCCCGGTGCATGAACGTGGTGTTCAGCGCGATCGCATCGAAATGGACCCGGTCCAGGTAGGACTTCGCGTCGGCGCTGAAGCCGTTGCAGGCCGGCTCTTCGAGGACGGCATCGGGGGTGTAGGCGCAGCCGCCCTTCCACAGGGTCACCAGCGTCCACCCCTCCTGCTGTGCCAGCGCGATCAGGGCGGCGCTGAACTGCTCGAGGCGGGAGTTGCCGATGCTGAGGATCACCGGTGCCCCCTCGTCCCCCGGCACCACTCGGCAGATCTGGTCCAGCCGGCCCTTCTCCGCGCCCTGCGGAGCGAGCTCCCCGGCGCACTCCTCGTCGCCGGAGACCCAGTCCTCGCCCAGCAGCGCCGCGGTGGGCAGCGGGGCGGCATCGGGATCCGCGTCGGGATGGACCGTGAAATCGGGGTCCAGCACCCGGGCCCCGGGATTGTCGGCCACGGCGCGAGCCTGCGCCTCGCGCTGGAGCCCCAGCAGGTGCTGCTGCGCCCCGAGCACCGGGGCCAGACCCAGCACGAGCACGCTCACGGCCACCGCGCCGGCGCGCCAGGGGACCTCGTTCGCCCAGCGCCAGCGCCGGAACGGGGTGTCCACCAAGCGGGTCAGCAGCCAGGCGCCGAGCAGCGAGACCAGGATCAGCACCAGGCCGTCCCCGAGCCCGGCGCGCTCCTTCCCGGTGTGCGCGAGGTACAGGGTCAGCAGCGGCCAGTGCACCAGGTACAGGCCGTAGGAGATGTCCCCCAGCAGCTTCGCCGGGCCCGTCGCCAGCAGCCGGTCCACCCCCAGGCGGGTGCCGGAGGTGCCGGCGACCAGCACCAGCGCCGCAGCGGCCAGCGGCCACACCGCGATCCAGCCGGGGAAGGCGCCCTTGACGTCGACCAGCAGACCGCAGGAGACGAGCCCGGCGATGCCCACCCAGCCCAGCACCGCCCGCAGCGGGGAGGCGGTGAGCCCGGCGGCACGGTGGCGGCCGCGGCGTGCTGCTCGCTCGGCGTGGCGCTGCTCCCAGGCGGGCAGGGCGAGTCCGAGCAGGCTGCCCGCGGCGAACTCCCACAGGCGGGCGAAGGTGTCGAAGTAGGCGATCTCCTGCTGGGTCGCCGTGGAGTGCACCGACCAGGCGAAGGAGACCCCCAGCACGACCCCGAACACGATGGCGAGCACGGGGCGGGCAGGGCGCCGCAGCAGCCGCGCCACCAGCACCGCCGCCGCGATCAGCAGCGGCCACAGCAGGAACACCTGGCCCTGGATCGACAGCGACCAGAAGTGCTGGAACGGGGAGGGCCCCTCCGCCTCTGCGGCGTAGTAGTCGACCCCGCGCTGGATCAGGATCCAGTTCTCCACGTGGAGCAGGGACCCGATCGCATCGGTGATCGACGTCATCCAGCGCTGCTCGGGCAGCACCAGGACCACCCCGACCAGGGTGGCCACGGAGACCACGGCCGTGGGCGGCAGCAGTCGCTTGAAGGTGCGGCCCCAATAGGCGAACGGCCGCTGCGGGATGCCGGCGTCGATCCGCCGCAGGAACGTCCCCACCAGCAGGAACGAGGAGAGGAACAGGAACACGTCCACCCCGCCGGAGACCCGGTCGAACCACACGTGGTACAGCACCACGAGTCCGATCGCCAGGCCCCGCAGTCCGTGCAGCTCGGGGCGGTATCGACCGGCAACTGTGGTCCCCGGCGCGGGGGAGCGGCCCGAGGCGGGCGGGGGAGTGGGCGGAGAGGCAGCAGTCATCGGTGTGGGCGGGGACCGTCAGCCCTTCAGGAAGGCGGCGCAGGCCTGCTGCAGCAGCAG
>DXDT01000185.1 GCA_019115335.1 Candidatus Brachybacterium merdigallinarum | reverse complement strand
CGATGCTCAGGGGCTCGGGATTGTTCGCCGGCAGCTCCCAGAACAGGGAGTACGTGCCGATGCCGATCTTCATGCGCTGCTCACTCCATCGTGTGGATCGCGGTGTGCGTTCGGTCCGGTCCGAGGAGCGTCGTGCAACGTCGTCTCCTGGGGTGCTCGCTGACGGTGCGTCTCCCGGGCCGTGACACGCACTGTAGACGGATTCTCCCCGATTGGTCAACCGGTTGATCGCTTGGTCGAGTGCGGCAGGACGTTCGAAGCGTGCAGCGGGGAGAACGGCATGCCGGAGGAGCAGTCCGTGGACTGCTGGCTCATCGATCAGCGCAATGACGTGCGATCAGTGCAATGCCGTGCGATCGGGGCGGTGCCGTGTGTTCAGAGCAGTGCTCACTCGCCCTCGGCGGTCTCCTCGAGGATGCGCGAACGAGCGCTGGCCATGTGCTGGACCATCGCGGAGGCGGCACGGTCGCCGTCCCGCTCCTCGAGCGCGGCCAGGATCTCGGCGTGCTCGTCGAGGGCGGTCTGCATGTCCTCGCGCTCGTGGACCGCACGGTCGAAGTAGACGCGCAGCAGGGTGCGGCTCACCTGCAGCAGGTCCGTGAGCATCGGGTTGCCGGCAGCCTCGCCGAGCACCTCGTGGAAGGCGGCGTCGGCCGCGACATAGGAGGCGATGTCCCCGAAGCTCTCCCGCATCGTCTCGAGCGAGGCGCGGAGAGCCTCCAGCTGCGGTTCCTCGACCCGGTCGGCCGCCAGCCGCGCGGTGTAGCTCTCGAGGCCGGCACGCAGCTCGCTCAGCTGATCCGTGTTCTGGCTGCCGATCATCAGCCCCCAGCGCAGGGTCTGCGGGAGCAGGGCGCTCGCCGAACCGCGCAGGTAGGTGCCCGATCCCGGGCGCACGTCCACGATCCCGAGGATCTCCAGCGCGGCGAGGGCCTCGCGGACGGCGGAGCGCCCCACCCCCAGCGAGGTGGCGAGCTGGCGCTCCGGGGGCAGGCGGGTGCCGGGGGGCACCTGGCCACCGGTGAAGTGCTCGAGGAGCTGGCCCGCAACACCGGAGACGGGTGTTCCCGCGGGAACGGCGGACAGCGACGAGGCGATGGCGTCCGAGGCGTCGTCCGAGAAGGCAGGCATGTCAGGAAGGTATCAAGGTGTGCGGCGGGCGGCGGGCACGGTGAGCATGCGCCAGGTCCCGGCGGGGACGCGCAGCGGCGCAGGATCAACCAGTGCGGGATCAGCCGGCGGGGCAGCGACCGGCGGGGCAGCGATCGTCGTGGCAGCGGCCGACGGGGGATCTCCGGGGAGGATGCCGCCGAGGTCGAGCTCCCAGTCCTCGAGCCGAGCATTCACCACCAGCAGCCGGTCGTCGAACCGCGCGAGGGCCGTGCCGGAGCCGGCGACGTCGCAGACGATGCGGGCATCCCGCCCGGCCAGCGGCGCGAGCACGGCGAGGACCTCCCCGATCGGGGCGAGCCGTCCGTCCGGCCCCAGCAGCCCCCTCGCCCCCGCGAGTTCGGCGATGGTCACGGAAGCCGCCCCCGCGACGGCAGCACGCAGGATCACCGCTGCCGCCCACGCTCCGGCCCAGGTGGAATGCTGATGCGGATCGCCGGCGCCGGGCACCAGGTGGGCGCCGTATCCCGTGGAGTCGCTGCGGTCCACGAGCTCCGGCCGGGTGGCGACGGCATTGACCCGCGGGCGCAGCGTCACCGGACCCAGATGGAGCGGGTGATCGGGGCGGAGCGCGGCGGCGGTGGCGAGCACGTCGTCGAGGGCCGCGATGCTCGAGACCACGTGCCAGGGCTCGCGCATGTGCATCTGCGGGGTGCTCGGGAAGGTGACGGCGTCGGCGTCGACCGGGATCTCGTGGATCTCCCGGTTGAACTCGGTGAAGTGCGAGCGGGCACCGGCGACCAGCTCCAGCTCCCCGTCGGAGGCTGCGCGGCGCAGCCCGTCCCAGAGCGGGCCCGTCGTGACATGACGGGCGGGATCCACCACCCCCAGGCGGACCAGAGGGAGCCCCACCTGGTCGGCGACCTCGAGGATCCCGTCCAGATCCGTCGTCTCGGTGGCGGTGATGCGCAGATCGACGGGCACGCCGAGCGCGGCCGCCTCCCGCGCCGCGGAGCCGAGCACCTGCTCCTGCCCGAACCCGTCACAGGTCTCCACCAGCAGGTGGGACAGCCCATCCAGTCCCGGCAACGGTCCGGTCACGGCCGTGGAGTACTGCGTGGTCGCGCCGACGCCGAGCGCGGGGAGTGCGCTGCGGGGAGCGCCCGCCAGCAGGGTCCCGACGTCCCGCACGGGCCCGACCTCCGGTGATGCCCCGGCGCCCTGCGGCGTCCCGATCCCCGTGCTCGAGGAGACCGGCCCGGAATGCCCGGCGCTGCGCGGGGTGCCGGGCGCGGACAGGAGCGTCAGGGTGACCTCCTGCTCGACGGTCTCCCCGGCGCGCACCAGGTAGGGGAAGGGGAGGGCGAGGGGGCGGCTGTAGATCTTGAAGGAGGAATCGGTCCAGTTGCGCTGGTCCTCCATCTCGAAGACGTCTCCGTCCAGGTCCAGTCGGGCCCGCACTCCGCCCTGGCCGAACTCCAGGCTGCGGATGTCGAACGCCGGCTGGAACGGGGAGATCAGGCGGGGGAATCGGAAGGGGCGCACGGCGTCATCGGGCGTGCGGAGCAGTCCGTCGAGCCCGGCGACGGTGCGCGGGAGCATCGCGGTGAGCCCCACCCGGTTCGTGCGGAGATCCGCCTCGGGGGTCAGGGAGAAGCGGTAGCGGAGCATCCTCGCGGTGATCTCGAGCTCGGTGCGGGCCCGGATGCCCGCGGGCTCGCCCGGGTAGCGGAGCTCCTGGGTCCGGCACAGCGCCCGCTCGCCCTCGCTCCAGGCGGTATCCACGATGTCGGCGGGGATCGCGTTCCAGTCCGGGTCCCGCAGTGCCGGGCGCAGTGATTCGAGCAGCACCACGCCGTCTCGGGTGATCTCGGTGATCTCGTCACCCGCCCACCGCAGCTTCCAGCCTGCATGGCGGTGCAGCGAGCGGGTCTCCTGCGGCGAGGGGAAGTCCGGCGCGGGGGCGGCCGACGGGGCGGCGTCGGCGCGGTGCGCGGGAGAGTCAGGAGTGAGCGGCATCGGCGGCGTCCTTCCAGGGATGGGCGGTCGGGCGACACGGCCCAGCGCAATGTCTTCCGGTGATCGACGGTATCGGGTAGCCTCGCCCCATGCGGTCAACCGGTTGATTTGTCAGCGTACCGTCACGACGGCGTGGAGAGCGCACCGCAGCAGGTGACAGCACCGCGCCAGCAGAGCAGCGAGACGTCGCGCCGGCACGAGCACCAGCGTCAGAAAGGGCACCATGAGCAGCACCGCACGACTTCAGGGCAGGACGGCACTCATCACCGGAGCGGCGTCCGGCATCGGCCGTGCGATCGCCGATCGCTTCGTCGCGGAGGGGGCGCGCGTCATCTACGCCGACCTCGACGAGGCGGCCGCACGCGAGGCGGCGGCCGAGACCGGGGGCATCGCGGTGCGCATGGACGTCTCCGACGAGCAGAGCGTCGAGCAGGCGTATGCCCAGCTGGCCGCCGAGGATTCCGCCCCGGACGTGATCGTCGCCAACGCCGGCATCCAGCTCTTCGGCCAGGACGCCAAGGTGGCGGACGTCCCGCTCGAGGCGTGGAACCGCACCCTCGCCGTGAACCTCACCGGCACCTTCCTCACCGTCAAGCACGGAGTGCGCGCCCTCCTCTCCCGCGGCGGTGGGTCCATCATCTGCACCGGCAGCCCCACCGGGCTCAACGGTGAAGGCGCCGACTTCGCCGCGTACAGCTCGACCAAGGGCGGCATCCACTCCCTCGTGCGCGCCACCGCCAACGCCTATGCGGCGGACGGGATCCGGGTGAACACCGTGGTGCCCGGCTACACCGAGACCACGCTGGTGACCACCATCGCCGAGGACCCCGAGGCGCGGGCGGGGATCGTCGGCCGCACGCCGCTGGGCCGCGCCGGCACGCCCGAGGACGTCACCGGGATCATGGTCTACCTCGCGAGCGACGAGTCCTCCTACGCCACCGGTGCGATCTTCCGCGTGGACGGCGGGATGACCTCGCTGTGACGCCGCTGAACATTCTGGAGACAGGAGGTCGACGATGACCAGAGTTCCCGAGGGGCAGACCCCTCACTACACCGATCAGCGCTGGAGGATCGGCGAGGCGCCCTGGCAGGCGCTCGCTCCCGGTGAGGGCGCCCGCCTGCGGGTGCTCATCGACAACGACTTCTCCGGCGACCCGGACGATCTCTTCCAGATCGTCCACCACCTGCTCTCCCCGAACGTGGACATCCGCGCCGTGATCGGCTCCCACCTGCGGGAGGGGGACGCCTTCGACCCCAGCGACCGCTCGGCGAGCAATGCACGGGCCGTCGCGCACGACGTCTTCGCACGCATGGGGCTGGAATCCACCGAACTGCTGGCCACCGGTGCGGAGCACGGACTCCTCGACCCGCGCACCCCGATCCCCTCCGAGGCCAGTGAGCGGATCATCGCCGAGGCGATGCGCGAGGACGTCAGCACCCCGCTGTACTACCTCGCCGGCGGCGGTCTCACCGACCTCGCCTCCGCCCTCCTGCAGGAGCCGCGGATCGCCCACCGCATGACCGTGATCTGGATCGGCGGCGCAGAGCACGAGGGGCTCGCCCACCCGCCGCCGAACGCCATGCCCATCGAGTACAACCTGCTGATCGACGTCACGGCCGCCCAGGTGGTCTTCAACGACTCGCAGATCCCGATCTGGCAGGTCCCGCGAGACGCCTACCGGCAGGTCCTGGTCTCCGATGCGGAGCTGCGGCTGCGGGTGGCGAGCACGGGGCCGCTGGGCAGGTATCTCTACGAGGAGACCAAGCACGTGCTCGACATGGTCTCCTCGCACCTGGGCGGGGCCCCGCAGACCTACGCCCTCGGTGATTCACCGCTCGTGCTGCTCTCCGTCCTGCAGTCGACGTTCGAGGCGGATCCCAGCTCGAGCCGCTGCGTGCGGATGCCCACCCCGTTCCTGGAGGCCGACGGCACGTACACGGCACGCCCCGAGGCGCGGCCGATGCGGGTCTACACGCAGCTGGATGTGCGACTGGTGCTCGAGGACCTCTACCTCAAGCTCGCCGAGTTCGGGCGATGGCAGATGCAGGGCGCCGGGGGCTCATGACGACCCGGTCGCGGCGGCGAGGGAGCACCGGTTCACGAGGCGCGGGGTCGCAGGTGCTCCTGCTCGGCGGCGAGTTCGCGCAGCGGCCGCACCAGGTGCAGGTTCAGGAAGGACTCGAGCCGGTCGGCGATGTCCACGTCGTTGACCTTCAGCAGCCACTGGATCTGCAGCCCGTCCCACAGTGCGATGAACTGGCTGGTCAGCTCCGTCGGGTCCGTGCCCGGCGTGAGCTGCCCCGCCGCCGCGACCTCCCGGAAGATCTCGTCGAAGGTCGAGGCCGCCCAGCCGTAGCGGCGGCGCATGTAGTCGTTGGCCGGATGGTCCTCCCGGGTCGCCTCGGCGGAGAGCACCGCGAAGAGGTCGATCTCGAAGGGGGCGTGCGAGCTCGCCCGTGCGTACTCGACGATCGTGAGCAGGCTCGTGATGTCGAGGGTCTCGGAGCCGACCAGCTCCCCGGCGCGGGCGTCGCGGCGCTCGAGGATCGCCGAGAGGAGAGCGACCTTGTTCGGGTACTGATGCAGCAGCCCCGCCTGGCTGATGCCGGCCCGCTGGGCGACCTCCCGCAGGGAGCCGCGCTCGTACCCGTGCTCGCCGAACACCTCGAGCGCGGCGTCCAGGATCCGGGCGCGGGTCTGCTCCGTCTTCCGATACCGGCCACGGGGTCCTTCCGCCTCCTCCTGCTCCATGAGCGGGGCGAACGGGATCATGCGGGCCTCCTCGACCGATCCGACAACCATGCCGTTCATTCCACCACATAAAAACCGATCACGTGGTCGGTTTTGTGCTACTGTCGGCCCCAGTCGGCTGCCGCGAGGATGCAGAGCCGCTCACTGAATAGGAACCAATGATGATTCGCAGAGACTTCATGAAGCTCACGGGCGCATCCGCCGCCCTCGGCGTGATCGGCCTGGCGGGTTGTTCGAGCGGCGGCGGTGCCGGCGCAGGCGGTGAAGGTGGCGGCGAGCTCGTGCTCGGCCTGATCTCCGCCCCGATGTCCTTCGATCCCTCGATCGCGGAGTGGGGGAACCGCTCGCCCTACTACCAGGCGGTGTACGACACCCTGCTGCTGGCCACCCCGGAGGGCGAGATCGAGCCGTACCTCGCCACGGCCTTCGAGTACGACGAGGCCGAGACCCTCCTGACCCTCACGATCCGGGAGGGGGTCACCTTCTCCGACGGCGAGACGCTCGACGCCGAGGCAGTCGCCCTCTCCATGAACCGCTTCAAGGACGGCACCGGTCCCGACGCCGGCTACATGACCTACGTCGACACCATCACCGCGACCGACGCCACCACGGTCGAGGTCGCCTTCACCGCGCCCGACCCGGCGTTCCTGAACTACCTCACCCGCACCGCGGGCCTGGTGATGAGCCCGGCAGCGGTCGAGAACGAGGACCTGCCCACCAACCCCGTCGGCTCCGGCCCGTACACGCTCGACACCGCGGCGACGGTCACCGAGACCACCTACACCTTCCTCAAGCGGGAGGACTACTGGAACCCCGACGTCCAGCACTACGACAGCCTCGTGATGCGCGTCTTCCAGGACCCCACCGCGATGCTCAACGCCGTGCGCGCCGGCGAGCTGAACTACGCCAAGCTGTCCTCCCCGGAGTCGTTCGCGGAGGCGGAGGGCGCAGGCTTCACGCTCAACTCCAACGAGCTCGACTTCCAGGGGCTGCTGCTGTTCGACCGCGACGGCGAGCTCGCCCCCGCACTCGCCGACGTTCGGGTGCGCCAGGCGATCAACCACGCGATCGACCGCCCCGCTCTGCTCGAGGCGATCGCGCTCGGCCACGGCACCGTCACCACCCAGGTGTTCCCGACCACCTCCGACGCGTACGACGAGGCGCTCGACGACCGCTACCCGTACGACGTCGAGACCGCCAAGGAGCTCATGGCGGAGGCCGGCTACGCGGACGGCTTCGCGATCACGATGCCGAGCTCCGCAGCGCTCGGGACCACCGCCTACGCGCTGATCGCCGACGCCCTCGCGGCCATCGGCATCTCCGTGACCCACGAGGACCCGGGCTCGAACTTCATCGCCGACATGCTCGCGCCCAAGTGGGCGGCCTGCTTCATGTCCCTCGAGCAGAACCCCGACTGGCAGCTGACCCAGTTCATGATCGCCGAGAGCGCCGTGTTCAACCCCTTCGGCTCCGCGGACGAGACGATCGCGGGCATCCTCGCCGACTACCTCGAGGCCGACGAGGCAGGGCGGAGCGAGCTCATCAAGCAGCTCAACGAGCACATCGTCGAGCAGGCCTGGTTCGCGCCCTTCTACCGGCTCGAGGGAGTCGTGGCGACCGACGAGCAGACGAGCGTGTCCATGCTCCCCACCAACACCCTGCCGAACATCTACGACATCGTCCCGGCCTGAGCGTCCGGTCGCGGAGAAGGACTCGCCATGCTCTCATTCCTCGGGCGCAGGCTGGGATCCGGGGTGGTGCTGGTCTTCGCCATCACCACCCTGGCCTACCTGCTGCTGTACCTCGGCAGCGGTGACATCGCCCGCCGCATCCTCGGTCAGACGGCCAGCCAGGAGCAGGTCGCAGCCAAGGCCTCCGAGCTCGGGCTGGACCGCCCCATCTGGGTGCAGTACGCGGACTGGCTCTCCGGGGCCGTCACGGGCGACCTCGGCCGCTCCTGGTTCACCGGCCAGCTCGTGATCGACGGCGTCACCACCCGCCTCGGGGTCACTCTCTCCCTCGTGATCGGGGCGACGGTGATCACCGCGATAGTCTCCGCCGCCCTCGGGGTGTGGGCCGCGCTCGCCGGCGGCTGGGTCGATCGCACGATCCAGTTCCTCACGGTGCTGGGCATGGCGATCCCCGGATTCCTGATCGCGGTGGGACTGGTGCTGGTCCTGGCCATCCAGCTCGGCTGGTTCAACGCGACCGGCTACGTCGGGTTCACCAGCAGTCCTCCCGGATGGGCGCGCTCGGTGACCCTGCCGGTCGTCGCCCTCGCGGTGGGAGGCGCCTCGGCGGTCACCCAGCAGATCCGTGGGGCCGTGGTCGACGAGCTCGAGCGGGACTACGTGCGCACCCTGCGCTCGCGAGGGCTGCCCGCATCGAGCGTCGTGTTCAAGCATGCGCTGCGCAATGCGTCCGGCCCCGCCTTGGCGGTGCTGAACGTCCAGTTCGTGGGCATGCTCGGAGGGGCGGTCATCGTCGAGCAGGTGTTCCAGATGCCCGGTCTGGGGCAGCTCGCCGTCGGCGCCACCACCCAGGGCGACATCCCCATCGTGATGGGACTGGTCGTCGCCACCGCCATCATCGTCATCCTGGTCAACCTCCTGATCGACATCGCCCAGGGCATCATCAACCCGAAGGTGAGGCTGGCATGAGCATCGAAGCGCCCCCGTCCCTCCCGGCCACGCAGCCCGGGAAGAAGGTCGGTCTCCTCCGGCAGGTGCTGAAGAACCCGGTGGGTCTCGCCTCCCTGCTGGTCCTGGTGGGCTTCGGCCTGATCGCGCTGATCGGCGGGCTGATCGCACCGTTCGATCCCAATGCGGCCGACCCCTACGCGGTCCTCGCGGACCCCGGCGACGGCTCGCTCCTGGGCCGCGACAACGCCGGGCGCGACATCCTCTCGCGCCTCCTGGTCGCGACCCAGATCTCGATCGGAGCCGCGATCGTCGCACTCATCACCGCGCTCGTGATCGGCGTGATCGGCGGCCTGTACGCCGGGTACTACAAGGGCTGGCTCGACATCACGTTCAGCTGGCTCACCGGGCTCACCATGGCGCTGCCCGGCATCATCGTGCTGCTCGCGGCGCGAGCCGTCGTGGGCCCCTCCGTGTGGTGGGCGATGTTCATCTTCGGCATCCTCATGAGCCCGTCCTTCTTCCGGCTGGTGTACGCCTCGGTCAGCTCGGTGCGCGAGGAGCTCTACGTCGACGCCGCCCGGGTCGCCGGCCTCTCGGACACCCGGATCATCGGCCGGCACATCCTCGGGGTGGTCCGCGCCCCGATCATCATCCAGTCGGCGATGATCCTCGCGATCGCGATCGCCATCCAGTCGGGCCTGGAGTTCCTCGGCATCGGGGACAGCAACACCCCCACCTGGGGGTCGATGCTCAAGGACGGCTTCGACGTGATGTACCGCAAGCCGATCAACATGCTGTGGCCCTCCGTCGCCATCGGGCTCACCACCGTCGCCCTCGCGCTGCTCGCGAACGTCATGCGGGACGCGCTCGAGCGCACCGCCGTGCGGGTGCGCAGGCCGCGCCGCTCGCGGGCAGGAGCTCCCGCGGAGGTCCCCGTCCGCGAGGTCACCACCCTCACCCACGAGGACGACGAGCGCTCCGCCGGGCGCCAGGGCGAGGTCCTGCTGGATGTGCGCGACCTGCACGTGGGCTATGACCAGCCCGACGGGAGCATCACCCGGGTGGTCCACGGCGTGGACCTCACGATCCGCCGCGGCGAGGTCCACGGGCTGATCGGGGAATCGGGCTCGGGGAAGTCCCAGACCTCCTTCTCGGTGCTGGGCCTGCTCCCCACGGGCGGCAGGGTGGTCTCCGGCTCGATCCACTTCGAGGGCACCGACCTCGTCACCAGCAGCGACCGGGCACGGGCGGCGGTGCGCGGGAAGAAGATCGCCTACATCCCCCAGGAGCCGATGAGCAACCTGGACCCGTCGTTCACGATCGGCAGCCAGCTGACCGAACCCCTGCGCCGCACGCTCGCGCTCGACCGGAAGGCGGCCGAAGCGCGAGCGCTCGAGCTCCTCGCCAGGGTCGGGATCCCCGACCCGGCACGCACCTTCGCTGCCTACCCGCATCAGATCTCCGGGGGGATGGCGCAGCGCGTGCTGATCGCCGGCGCGGTCTCCTCGGATCCGGACCTGCTGATCGCCGATGAGCCCACCACAGCGCTCGACGTGACGATCCAGGCCGAGGTGCTCGACCTCATCCGCGAGCTCCAGGAGGACGGCGACATGGCGGTCCTGCTGGTCACCCACAACTTCGGGGTCGTGGCCGACCTCTGCGACCGGGTCTCCGTGATGAAGGACGGGCTGATCGTCGAGACCGGGCCCGTGCGCTCGATCTTCTCCTCCCCGCAGCACGAGTACACCCGGATGCTGCTGGACGCCATGCTCGACGAGGACGGCCCGGTCCGCGAGCCCCTCACCTCCGGAGGCCAGTCATGAACGCCCCCCTGCTCGAGGTCGACGACCTCGACGTCATCTATCCCGGCGGTCGCGGACGCAAGCCCTTCCACGCCCTGAAGTCCGTCTCCCTCGACATCCGGCCCGGCGAGACCGTGGGTCTGGTGGGGGAGTCCGGCTCCGGGAAGACCACGCTCGGCCGCGCGGTCCTCGGGCTCGCTCCGGTCAGCGGCGGCGCGATCCGCTTCGACGGGCGCGACATCTCGCATCTGACCCGGAAGCAGCGCCGCGGGCTCGCCAAGGACATCCAGGTGGTGTTCCAGGACCCGTACTCCTCGCTCAACCCCTCGATGACCATCGAGCAGATCCTCGCCGAGCCCCTCACCGCCAACGGGGTCGAGGGCGGCAGCGCCCGCACCCGGGTGCGGGAGCTGCTGGACTCCGTCCAGCTGCCGGCCGACGCCGCCCAGCGCCTGCCCAAGGAGTTCTCCGGCGGGCAGCGGCAGCGGATCGCGATCGCCCGTGCACTCGCCCTGGACCCGAGGCTCATCGTCGCCGACGAAGCAGTCTCCGCCCTCGACCTCTCCACCCAGGCGCGAGTGCTGGACCTGTTCATCCAGATCCAGGAGGCCACCGGCGTCGCCTATCTCTTCGTCACCCACGATCTGTCCGTGGTGCGGCACGTGAGCCATCGCGTGGCGGTGCTGTACCGCGGCGAGATCGTGGAGCAGGGCCCCGCCGCCCAGGTGACCAAGGACCCCGAGCATCCCTACACCCAGCGCCTGTTCATGGCGGCGCCCGTTCCAGACCCGGACCGACAGGAGCAGCGCCGCGCGAACCGGCTGCGACTGCTCGAGGCCCAGCAGGAGCAGGACATCCAGGCCCGCGCCGGAGGAGTCGCAGCCTCCGAGCTCGCCGAGGGCTGACACCGCCGAGAGCCTGACACCGCCGAGGGCCTGATCACGACGAAGGCCCGATCGCGGGGCCGACGCGCCGGCACCGCACCCGTTCCGCCGCATCGTCACGTCACGCAGGACACGCCACGCAGGAGGAGTACCCATGACCACGAGCTCTGCCCAGACCCCCGACATCTCCGGACTCGTCGCCTCGCTCGACCTCGAGACGAAGGTGCGGCTCCTGACGGGAGAGGACTTCTGGACCACGATCGAGATCCCCGAGATCGGACTGCGGAAGATGACCCTCTCCGACGGTCCCTCGGGGGTGCGAGGGCCGGTGTGGGACGAGCGCTCGCCCTCGCTGAACCTTCCCTCGGCCACGGCGCTCGCCTCGGCGTGGGACACGGAGCTCGCTCGTGAGTACGGTGCGGCAGCCGCCTCGGAGGCCCGCCGCAAGGGGGTGGACTGGGTGCTCGGGCCCACCATCAACCTCCACCGCTCACCGCTGGGCGGGCGCCACTTCGAGTGCTTCAGCGAGGACCCGACCCTGACCGGTGACCTGGCCGCGGGCTATGTGCGCGGGCTCCAGGAGAACGGCGTCGCCGCCACGCCGAAGCACTATGTCGCCAATGACTTCGAGACCGACCGCTTCACCGTGGACGTCCACGTGGACGAGCGGACCCTGCACGAGGTGTACCTCGCCCCGTTCGAGCGGGCCGTCGAGGCGGGCTCCTGGTCGGTGATGAGTGCGTACAACAGTGTCAACGGCACCACCATGACCGAGCACGAGCTGCTCGAGGACCCGTTGCGGAGCCGGTGGGGCTTCGACGGGGTGGTGGTGAGCGACTGGACCGCAGTGCGCTCGACGGACGCCGCGACGGCGGGGCAGGACCTCGAGATGCCTGCGCCCGGGGTCTGGGGCGAGCAGCTGCTGGCCGCGGTGCGCGCCGGTGAGGTGCCCGAGGCCGCGATCGACCTCCACGTCGGGCGGCTGCTGCTGCTCGCCCACCGCGTGGGTGCCCTCGGCGCCGCCGCCCCCCTCCCCGTCCCCGAGCTGGACGGGCCGACCTTCGCGCGCCGCGCCGCGATCGAGGGCAGCGTGCTGCTCGCCAACGACGGCATCCTCCCCCTGGCCGGGGCGGACCTGAGTCGGGTCGCCGTCATCGGCCACAACGCGCAGGAGGCGCGGACCCAGGGCGGCGGCAGCGCGACCGTCATCCCCGAGCACGTCGTCAATCCCCTCGACGGGCTGTGCGCGCAGCTGCCGGGAGCGCAGATCGACTACAGCATCGGCGCGATCGTCCAGGAGGGGGTCGCCCCGCTACCCGCGGAGCAGCTCACCAACCCCCGCACCGGGGAGCGCGGTCTGACCTCGAGCTTCCTCGCCGCGGACGGCACCCCGCTGCTTGTCGAGGACCGCTTCGCGACCTCGCTGACCTGGTTCGGAGGCGGTGAGGAGGCGATCGCGAACGCTGACCGCCTGGTCCTCGAGACCCGCTTCACCCCCGCGGAGACCGAGCGGCGCGAGCTCGGCTTCGCGAGCTCGCTGAACGGCCGCGTGTACGTCGACGGCAAGCTCCTGTTCGAGGACCAGCCGCAGGTCACCGGCACCGACCTGGGCGCCGCCCTGCTCTCCCCGCCGTCGCAGACCCGGGCGGTGGAGCTGGTGGCGGGAGAGACCATCGACCTGCGGGTCGAGTTCGACCTGCGCTCTGCCCAGTTCGCGGTGCCCGGGGCGATCGGGGTGACCTTCGGGATCGCTCCCCCCGAGCGGGCACCGGAGACCCTGATCGCCGAGGCCGCCCGCGCCGCTGCCGAGGCCGAGGTCGCGATCGTCGTGGTCGGCACCAACTCGCAGGTCGAATCCGAGGGGTACGACCGGGAGGACCTCGACCTGCCCGGCCACCAGGACGAGCTCGTGCGCGCCGTGGCGGCTGCCAATCCCCGCACGGTGGTGATCGTGAACTCCGGTGCCCCGGTGCAGATGCCGTGGCGCGAGGACGTCGCCGCGATCCTGCTGGGCTACTTCGGCGGCCAGGAGTTCGGCGATGCGATCGCGGACATCCTGCTCGGCAGCGCCGAGCCGGGCGGGCGCCTGCCGACCACTTGGCCCGCCGAGATCGAGGACGTGCCGGTGCTGGACTGCATCCCGGACGAGAACGGCACGGTCACCTACGCCGAGGGGATCCACATCGGCCACCGGGCCTGGCTCAAGGCCGGCGCCGAGCCCGCGTATCCCTTCGGGCACGGCCTCGGGTACACCAGCTGGGAGATCACGGACGCCGCCGTCGAGTCGCTGCCGACGGGCGGGGACGAGGACGGCGTGCTGGTCTCCGCCTCGGTCACCAACAGCGGTGACCGCGCCGGCAAGCAGGTGGTGCAGGTGTACGCCTCCCGTGCGGACAGCGCGGTCGATCGCCCCCTGCGCTGGCTGGTGGGCTTCGCCCCCGTGCGCGCCGAGGCCGGGGAGCGGCAGGAGCTGCGGATCACCATCCCCCAGCGCCGCTTCGCCCACTTCGAGGACGGCTGGCAGATCGAGCCGGGCACCTTCCGCCTGCACGTCGCCACGAGCGTCACCGACGTGGTCGCCGAGCTGGAGGTCGAGCTGTGAGCCGAGCGCCCGCAGTTCCCGGGGCGGGACCGACGGGGCGTCGGCCCGGCCGTCCCCGCACGGTGGTCACCACGGATCCGGAGCTCGACGACCTGAACTCGATGCTGCGCCTGCTCCTCTACAGCAACGAGATCGACCTGCGGGGCCTGGTCTACTCCTCGAGCCAGTTCCACGTCGCGGGTGATCCCGAGCGGGGCATCGCACCGCACCGCTGGCCGGCGCCGGGGGAGAGGCTGCACATCGATCAGGCGGTGGACGCCTACGAGCAGGTGCATCCGACTCTGCTCGTGCACGACCCGGCCTATCCGAGCCCGGAGCACCTGCGTGACCTGATCGCCTGGGGGAATGTCGCGGGCGTCGGGGACATGCAGGAGGACACCCCGGGCTCGGACCTGATCCGGGCGGTGCTGCTCGAGGACGCACCCGGTCCGGTGTTCCTCCAGACCTGGGGAGGTCCCAATACCATCGCGCGGGCGCTGCGCTCCATCCAGCTCGAGTTCGAAGGGACCCCGGGCTGGGAGACGCTGCATGCACGGATCTCCCGCACCGCGGTGATCACGAGCTTCGGCCAGCAGGACAGCACCTTCGATGACTACATCCGGCCGCACTGGCCCGACATCGAGCACCGAGAGGTCGCGACTCAGGTGTGGGGCTACTTCGCACGGGATGTCGTCGCCGAGGAGGACCTCGAGCTGCTCGAGCCGCCGTGGATGCGGAAGAACGTCTCCCGGGTCGGTGCGATCGGACGTGCCTACCGCGTGTGGGGCGACGGCCTGCAGATGGCCGACGGCTTCGACGACGAGGACTACTTCGGGCTGAGCGGGCTGAGCGCCGACGAGCTCGCGGACCGCGGATACCGGGTCTGGGCGCCGGTGCAGCCCGAGGGCGCGTGGATCTCCGAGGGCGACTCCTCGAACTTCGCCCTGCTCATCGACAACGGACTGCGCAGCTGGGAGCACCCGGGATGGGGCGGGTGGGGCGGACGGCAGGGACCCGTCGAGCACGATCCCGCGTCGTGGTCCAACCACACCACCACCGATCATGGACCGGAGGGCACGCCCCGACCGGACTGGTCGGCGGCCCGCTGGTTCCGGCCCATCCAGCACGATCTCGCCGCCCGCCTGCAATGGACGGTCCAGCCCACCTTCGCAGCCGCCAATCACCCGCCTCGCGTGCGAGTCCGGGAGGGCACCGATCTGAGCTGTCCGGCGGGAGCCACGCTCGCGCTCACCGCCGAGGTGAGCGACCCCGACGGCGACGAGGTCCGGGTGCGCTGGTGGCAGTATCGCGAAGCGGGCACGTCGCCGCTCGCCGTCGCGGTGCGATCCGACGGGGAGCGGTGCGAGATCGATGTTCCCGCCGAGGCGGAACCCGGCACCACCGTGCACGTCATCGCGGAGGCCACGGACTCCGGTGCGCCCGCCCTCACGCGGTATCAGCGAGTCGTCATCGAGGTCGCCGAGGCGAGTGCCGGGTGAACGACCGCGCGCTCGCGGCGTGCCCTGGCTCACACCCCTGGTGGATATCCAATAGGATCGCTATGTTGGGGTGACGCCACACCGCCTCCACGAGAGGACCCTCCGCGAGAGGACGACGCCCGGACGTGGCGGTGAAGGTGTCGGCCCGTGCCGGCACGCACCTCGGACGAAGGAGTTCCCGCATGACCATCTCCACCGTGACCATCGTCGGCGCCGGCTACATGGGCGGCGGCATCGCGCAGGTCCTCGCCATCGCAGGTTTCCAGGTCACCATCGCCGACGTCAGCGTCGAGAACGCGAACGCCTCCCTGGAGCGGCTCCAGCAGGAGGCTCGAGACTTCGAGGACCAGGGCCTGTTCTCCCCCGGATCCGCGGATCTGGTCGCGAAGAACATCTCCGCCGGCAGGACCATCGAGGAGGCCGTGGCGGACGTCGACTTCATCGAGGAGGCCGTCTTCGAGCGGGTCGATGTCAAGCGCGACGTCCTCGCGAAGATCTCCGCGCATGCCCGCCCGGACGCGATCATCGGCACCAACACCTCGACCATCCCGGTCAAGGAGCTCGAGAGCGCGGTGACCCACCCCGAGCGGTTCCTGACCGTCCACTTCTCCAACCCCGCCCCGTTCATCCCCGGCGTGGAGCTGGTGGCCGGGCAGGCCACCACCCCCGAGACCGTCGCGGCGGTCAAGGAGCTGCTTGCGACGTCCGGGAACCAGGGAGCCCAGGTCGCCGACACCCCCGGCATGGTCCTGAACCGCCTGCAGTACGCGCTGCTGAAGGAAGCGACCTCCATCGTCGAGGAGGGCGTCGCCACCGCGGAGGACGTCGACACCATCGTGCGCACCACCTTCGGCTTCCGCCTGGGCTTCTTCGGTCCCTTCGCGATCGCGGACCAGGCCGGCCTGGACGTGTACGCGAACTGCTTCGTCACCTTCGAGGACGCCTATGGGGAGCGCCTGGCCACCCCCCAGATCCTCAAGGACTCCGTGGCCGGCGACCGCAAGGGCGTCAAGAACGGCAAGGGCCTGCTGGGCGACTACGACGAGGCCACCGCCGCCGAGCTCGTGGCCTACCGCAACAAGGCCTACGCGAAGATGTCCCAGCTCCTCGCCGAGCTGGGCCCGGCCCCGACGCCGACCCCGCAGGCAGACTGACCCCCACCCCCACCTCATCCACCTCCACCTCACCCCTCTCATCATTCGCCGGGCACTGTCGCCCGGGACCTGAGCCGACCGCTCAGAGCCCGGAGGACGCCGGGCTCCGAGCGTCTCGACGCCGGAGGACCTCCCTGATGCCCCGCCTCTCAGGAGACCTCTCATGGAAGAACTCGTCCTCGCGGAGCGGCCGGTCTGGCTGCTCCTGATGATCGCGCTGGTCGCGATCGTCCTGCTGCTGGTGCTGATCATCAAGGCCCGGTTGCATGCCTTCTTCTCCCTGCTGATCATCGCGGTGGCCACCGGCCTCGCCGCCGGCATCGGAGTCGGAGACGTCATCGACGTCGTGATCGACGGCTTCAGCAGCACCGTCGGCACCGTCGCCCTGCTGGTCGGCTTCGGCGCCGTGCTCGGGCGGCTCATCGAGATCACGGGCGGCGCCCAGGTGCTCGCCGACAAGATGCTCGACACCTTCGGGGAGAAGCGGGCCCCGCTCGCACTCGCCGTCGCCTCGCTGTTCTACGCGTTCCCGATCTTCCTG
>DXDT01000184.1 GCA_019115335.1 Candidatus Brachybacterium merdigallinarum | reverse complement strand
GGGGTCGTCGGTGCCGAGCACCTGGATGCGGCGGCGGAGGCTCTCGAGCAGCTCGTCCGTGGCGTCCGGGCCGAGGTCCGCCAGCAGCAGGGTCTCCTCGATCTCGTCCCAGGTCTCCTCATCGACGGTGCCGCGGGTGAGGAGGTTGAGGATGCCGCGACCGATGGAGCCGGAGCGGGAGAGGCGCTCGCGCAGGCGCACCATGCGGTCGGCCGGCGCCTCCGGGGTCTCGATGACCGCACCCGCAGGGGCGGTCTCGGCCGACGCGGCGGGCTCAGTGGGTGCGGCTGGCTCAGTCGACGGGGCGGGCTCGGCCGACGCGTCCGCGGGAGCTGCTTCATCGTCGGGTGCTTCGTCGACCGGCACTGCGTCGGCCGGCACCTCTGCAACCGGCGCTGCGTCAACGGGCGCCTTATCGGTCGGGGCGTCACCGTCGGCGGGATCGGTGAACTGTGCGGTGCTGGTGTCCGTCGGCGCGGCGGCAGGCTCTTCAGCCTGGTCCGGCTCGGTCTGCTTCGGGGGTGCGGGGGCGGAGAGGGTGTCGGCCCAGGTCGGTGCGGCGGGGCGCTCCTTGACGGCGGTCGACGTCCCGGTGGTGCCCTGGTCGCCCTGCTCAGGCGGGGCGTCCTGCTGATCGGAGGACTTCTTGCCGCGGCTGCGGATGTAGGCCCAGGCACCGGCGCCGAGGACGATGAGTCCGCCACCGCCACCGGCGACGAGGGCGAGAATGTCATTCGGGTCCACAGGTCACCTCCGAGATCGGGGAAGCCGGCGAAGCGGCACGAGCACCCGACAGTCTAGGGCGATGCCGCGCCTGCGACCGCACCGAACGGAACCCGGACGGTCTGCGGCGGGTCAGCTCCCAGTACGGGAGCGGTGGCGGGACGCAGGATCATGCTCCGAGCGATCCCGTTCGGACTCCCCACGCAGGTGCGGGAGGGCGACAGCAACCAGCACACCGACCGCCACCAGGACGGCCAGCAACAGGAAGATCACAGTCACCACGCCGATGTTCATGACACCAGTGTGCGGGGTGAGCCTCAGAATCCGCTGTACGAAGCCTCCACGGGCGTGGCGCGGCCGGGCGTGCTCAGCCCAGCTCGGGGAACCAGATCGCGATCTCGCGGGAGGCGGACTCCTCGGAGTCGGAGCCGTGGACGAGGTTCTGGATGACGGGGAGGTCCCACTCGCGCGCGAGGTCGCCGCGGATGCTGCCGGGCGCTGCCTCGGTGGGGTTGGTCTTCCCGGCCAGGGAGCGGAACCCGGGGATGACGCCCTCGCCCTCGGCGACGAGCGCGACCAGCGGGGCGGAGGCCATGTACTCCACCAGGCCCGGGTAGAAGGGCTTGCCCTCGTGCTCGGCGTAGTGGGCGGCGAGCTCCTCGGAGGTGGCGGTGCGCTGGGCGAGGGCGATGATGTCGTAGCCCTTGGCCTCGATGCGGCGGAGGATCTCCCCGCGCAGTCCGCGCTGGACGGCGTCGGGCTTGAGCAGGATGAGGGTGCGCTGTGCAGTCATGGCCGACACCCTACCGGCGGTCCGGTCAGCTCTGCGCCGTGGGTCCGCCGCCGGGGTCTGCGCCCTCTTCGGCGGCGCGCTCGGCGAGGACCCTGCGGTCGATCGCGTCCTTCTCACGGTCCAGCTGGTTGCCCTTGAACACGCCGTAGACGTACAGGAGCGCCATGCCGCCGCCGAGGAACCACATCGGGGTGACCTGCAGGCCCAGCAGGATCATCGGGATCTGGAGCGCTCCGCCGAGCACATAGGGCGCCGGGCCGCGCTTGAGCATCCGGGAGCAGGTCAGCAGCGCGGCCGCGGTGACCAGTCCCCAGGTCCAGTTCAGCACTCGGTCCTGGGGCAGCAGCTGATGGGCGACCAGCACTGCGAAGAACACGATGAACGCCTCGACCACCAGGGTGGTCGCGGAGAACATGTACTGGGCGCCGTGGGGGCGGGTCGAGGGGGTGAGCCGCTCGCGCAGGGTCAGGGACGCCATCCTCATTCCTCCTCCGGGGCGCCGAGCAGGTCGCGCACTTCGGCGACCAGTGTCACGGAGCCGGCGGCGACGATCCCGCCGAAGGATTCTCCACCGGACTCGGCGAGGTCCACGGCGGCCTGGATCGCATCGGGCAGGCTCGCGCGCTCCACCACCCGGTCCTCGTCGTCGAACACGTCGCGGGCGAGGTCCGCGAGCTCATCGGCGGGGATGGCGCGCGGCGAGGAGGACTGGGTGATCACCACGCTGTCCACGAGCGGTTCGAGGACCGCGAGGATCTGCTCGGCGTCCTTCTCGCGCAGGATCCCGATCAGGCCGACGGTGCGGGTGAAGCGGAAGTTCTCCCGGACGGTGCCGACCAGGGTCTCCGCGCCGGCGGGATTGTGGGCCGCATCCACCAGGACGGTGGGCGACTGCCGCACCACCTCGGCGCGGCCCGGAGAGGTCACGGTGGACAGCGCCGCCGTGAGCATCTCCGCGTCCAGCGGCTGCTCGCCCCCGCCCAGCAGGGCTTCGGCGGCGGCGACGGCGAGCAGAGCATTGGCGGCCTGGTGCTCGCCGAGTAAGGAGAGGAACGCCTCCTCGTAGCGGCCGGCGATGCTCTGCAGGGTCAGCATCTGCCCGCCCACGCCGGGAGTGCGGGCGAGGACTCCGATCTGCTCGCCCTCGAAGGCGGCCTCGGCGCCGAGCTCGATGATCCGCTCGCGCACCACGTCGGCGGCGTCCGGGAAGGGCTGGGCGGCGATCACGGCGGTCGCGCCGGCGGTGAGGATCCCGGCCTTCTCGGCGGCGATCTGCTCGATGGTGTCCCCGAGGTAGTCCTGATGGTCCATGGCGATCGGGGTGATGACGGTGACGTCGGGGTCGACCACGCCGGTCGCGTCCCAGGTGCCGCCCATCCCGGTCTCCACCACGGCGACGTCCACGGGAGCGGAGGCGAAGGCCTGGTAGCTCATGGCGGTGAGCATCTCGAAGAAGGTCAGCGGCACTCCCCCGGCGGCCTCGGACTCGGCGTCGACGATCCGGGCGAAGGGCAGCACGTCCTCATAGGCCTGGACGAAGTCGTCGTCGCTGATGGTGGCGCCGTCGATCGCGATCCGCTCGGCCGGCGAGCGCAGGTGCGGGCTGGTGGTGCGCCCGGTGCGCAGCCCGGCTTCACGCAGGATCCGCTCCAGGATGCGGGCGGTGGTGGTCTTCCCGTTGGTGCCTGCGATCCGGACCGTGCGATAGGAGTTCTGCGGGTCCCCCATCAGCTCCATCAGGCGGGTGATGCGGGAGAGGTCCGGGGCGATGCGGTTCTCGGGGGCGCGCTCGAGCAGCGCCGCGTAGACCTCGCGCAGCTGCGGCGAGAGGGCCGGTCGGGAAGGACGGGGCACAGCGGCTCCTGGTGCGGGCGGGCGGACGGGGCGCAGGCCAGTCTACGAGGCGCTCCCTGGTTCCTCCCCAGGAGGTGGTTCTCCACATCTGCGCCGGCTCCGGCGCAACGGGGAAGGACCGCTCATAGTCTCCTGGGCATCGCCGGGGCCGACCGGTGCGCCCCGCCCGATCCGAGGAGCCCGACATGCCCTCCCCCGCCCTCCCCGAGTGCCTCGGCGGTGACTCGTGAACGCCTTCTGGGGCATGGACGTCGAACGGCTGCGCGCTCACGGCGACCGGCTCGGCACCTCGGCGCAGGACGTCCGGGAGCTGACCGCGGATCTGCACTCCTCGGTGGAGTCGGTCCACTGGGTCGGCCCGGATTCGGCGGACTTCCGGCGCCGCTGGTCGCGCCTGGCCTCCGGGGAGCTGAGCATTCTCGGGGCGGCTCTGGAGGTTCGCGCCGCGCTCGTCGCCCGGGAGGCGGAGGCACAGGAGCTCGCCTCCTCACCGCACGGCATCACATCGACCCCGCAGCAGCCGCCGATCTCCTCGCCGGGCCTCCCGTTCTCGGTGCCGATGATCTCCCGGCCAGGTCCCGGTGGACCGGGTAAGACGGCCGCCCCGCCCGGCGGGGCACCTGCGGTCCCGGTTCCTGAGTTCACACCTCCATGGCTACCGCGGTCGAGCCTGGCGGCAGTGGTCTCCGAGGCGATCGGCTGGGGATTTAACACGACCCTCGACGGAGCAGAGCGCGTGGCGACGGGGCTGGGCCTGGAGACCGACGGGATCGAGGCCCTGCGCGAGGACGGGGAGCACGTCGGCGGTCTCATGGAAGGCTGGGTGAGCGGGCGGCGCGTACCGACCGTCGCGGAGCTGGCCTCCAGCGCACTGCTGCTGGGCGGTTCGGCTCTCGTGGCCCCGGTCGAGCTGGTGACCGATGTGGGATGGCTGGATCCGCGCACCGAGGTCACCGTCCACGAAGTGCACCCGGTCACCGGCTCCCAGGCACCGCAGGGCCTCGCCGACCTGGTGCTGCACGGGGATGAGGCCCGCCGGACGATGCCCGGGCGGGCGGACGGGCAGCAGTTCACGGGGAAGGAGTCCGGGCAGATCCGCATCCAGGAGGTCCGTGCTGCAGATGGCGGCAGCGCCTTCATCGTCCACGCCCCGCCGACCGGTGGCCACGGCATCACCGATGCGCGATCCTGGGGTGCACAGGGCAACTCCGCCGGCTGGGACTCGAACCTGCGCTCGATGTCCGGTCAGGAATCGGCCGCGATCGCCGACGTGAAGGCGGCGATGGCCGCGCCGGGCCCGGACGGACGGCCACTGGTCCCGCCCGGCGCCGAGGTGATGATCGTGGGGCACTCCCAGGGCGGGCTCACCGCCTCGCGCCTGATCGCGGATCCGGGGTTCAACGACGCCGGCGGCGGACCGGGCACCTACGACGTCACCCACAGCTTCTCGGTGGGTTCCCCGGTGGAGGCCTTCGCCCCTGCCCAGGAGACCACTCGGGTGCTGAACCTGGGGCACGGTGCGGACTGGGCGCCGACACCGGTGGTAACCGGGGTGCCGTTCCTGCCGGTGCTGCCCGGGGCGGGGAGAGTCCCGGATGCGCTCCCGGATCCCGTGCCGTGGTTGGATCTGGACGGCTACCGGATGGACGGCTCGAGAGTCACCTCCGCCGGGGCGGCCGAGGTGGTGCTGGATGCCCCGCGCCATCCCGACGGCGAGCACTCACCCTTGCACAACACCCACAACACTGTGCTGCGCCGTGAGGACGGGTCGATCGATCCGCGCGCCGGGTACTACGGGACGCTGGTCCGCCACGAGCACACTGATCCGGCGCTGGTGGAGCTGCGAGGAGACCTGCAGGGCCGGTATCTCGGGGAGGGGGTGGTGCTGGTGGCCGATCACGTGGTGGAGGTGGGCCGCGAGGACCTCACCTGAGCGGATGCCGGTGCGTCTGGTCAGAGCCACCCTGACGGTCAGTCCACCTCGAGGCGGTAGATGAACGCCGCTATCGCGTCCCGGTTGATGTCTGCCAGCGGCCGGTAGGTGCCGTCCGCCCAGCCGGTGGTGATCCCGGCGTCGCGCGCCCAGGCGATCTCCTGGTAGAAGATCGAGTTCTGCACGGTGACGTCCGTGAACGGCGAGCGTGAGGGCGTGCTCAGCGGCGGGGAGCCAGCGGCGCGGTGGAGAAAGGCGGCCATGGCGTCGCGGTGGACGTTCTCGAGCGGCCGGAACGTACCGTCCTCCCAGCCCGTGGTGATCCCCTGGGCATGCGCCCAGGTGATCTCCTTGTAGAAGATCGAGTTCTGGGCCGTGACATCGGAGAACGGGGACACGGCCGGTGGGGTGAACTGCGGGGACCCCGCTGACCGGTACAGGAAGGCGACCATCGCGTCCCGTGCGATGGGCTGCAGGGGGCGGTAGGTGCCGTCCGCCCAGCCGTCGGCCAGGCCCTGGTGCTTCATCCAGGCGATCTCGGTGAAGAAGATCGAACTGCCGTAGGTCACGTCGACGAACGGGGCAGTCGGCGCCTTGCCGAGCGGCGCGGCGACCGGGTAGGTGCTGGCCGAGGCGCCGTTGGGGGTGCCGAACCACTGCGAGTGGAGGCGGAAGAAGTTGCGGTTGCCGTAGGTGGCGCACACGTCGTCGGCAACGGCAGCGGAGCCCGCATCGAGCGTGGTCTGGGTGGGGGTGAACGGTGTGTAGTTGTACAGCGCCGCGGTCGCGCGGTTGGCGATCTTCACGGTGGCGCTGCCGCAGAAGGCGTAGGGGCTGTACTGGATCTGGTAAGTGCCGCCCGCCCGGTACGTGAAGCGCTTCGCGGGATCGCCGTACTCCTGCAGGCGGGAGCCGGCGTTGTAGACCTGCTGGGCGAATCCGGCATGGGCGGGGTCGCAGCCCAGGAAGTCGGGGCAGCGGAAACCGAGGGCCTCGTCGAGCTTCTTCCGGGTGGGGGTCGTGGTGATGATCAGGCCCTGCTCCTTCTGGAGCATCACCAGGAACACCTGGGGGTTGATGTCGCAGGCGGCGGAGACGTCGGCGATCACCGTCCCTGCGCTGGCCGCGGTGCGGGCCGGGATCGCCGCGCAGTACGCGGTGGCCTGCCGCTGCGGTGTGCTCACCGACAGATCCTTGAGGCAGGCGGTGCCATCAGCGCCCACTCTGCAGGAGGAACCCATCCGGTCCAGGAAGGCATCCACCTCGGCGGCGGACATGGCGCCGCCGTCGAACATCTGCGCATCGGTGATGAGATTTCCGGCCTGGAATCCTCCCAGTCCCGCCGGGGGCGTCCTCGCCTCGGCGCTCGGGCCGGTGGCGAGCACCGTCGTGAGCATCAGCAGGGCGGCGACGGTGAGCAGGCCGAGGCGGCGCAGCAGGAGGAGGGATACGCGGTGCGAGGGGGTACTGGGAGCGGGGACTCGGGAAAAGTGCATCGGGACTCCGGGGTCAGGGGATCGCGGGCCCGATCCCCAGTGATCATAATCTGGTTCCGACCAGTGACGACACCGTCACGCGACGCTGAGACGAAGCTGAGACCGAGTTGCTACCCGCTGCCCCTCGGAGCGCAGGCGGCCGATATCGGCACTCGCTATCCTGGCGAGGTCAACTCGGCACCGGGAGGGACGATGGGTGTGGATCGTCGGCAGATGCTGGCCGCCGGAGCCGTGGGCGGGCTCGTGCTCCTGAGCGGCTGCGGTCTCCTGGACCGCTCACCGGATCCGGTCGCGGAGATCGAGAGCGCCCCGCGGGTGCTGGGAGCCAGCCTGTCCATCGGGCCCGGCGGCGGTCTCGGGTACCGCATCGATGGGAAGATCGCCTTCGACGTGTCCGGGGACGAGCTCTTCGCCGCCTTCGACGAGGCCTGGCGGCTCGGCGCGGAGGCCATCCGAGACAGGTTCGACGAGAACTATCAGCCGGAGATCGGCGCCGTCACGGCGTTCACCGTCGATGCCCGGATGGGCCTGCACGATCTGCTGGGCATCGAGCAGGACGCCTCGATGAGCATGACCGACTTCTACGAGCGCTACGGCATCAGCTGACGCTCCACAGCACGGCGGGAGCAGTCCCTGGTCGGCACGGCGCGCTGTTCCGCCGCCGTGCCGACCCGGGCTTCCGATCATGCTGTCCGATCGCGCCTCTCGATCTGCGCCTTCCGATCAGCGCCCTCTTCTCAGCGCTGCGCTCAGATCCTCGAGACCCCCACCGTGACGGTGCCGCCGGAGACCTTCTCGGTCTCGGCGTGGGCTCCCTCGGCCGGGGCCGCAGGGACGGCCACCTCGAGGGCGAGCACCTCCGCGGCGACCAGGTCGCGGTGGGCGGCGACGGCCGCGACCACGGCCTCGTCGCCGTCGACCGTGAGGTGGATCCGGTCGGAGATGTCCAGGCCGGCGGAGCGGCGGGCGGACTGGATGGCGCGCACGACGTCCCGCGCGGTGCCCTCGGCCTCCAGCTCGGGGCTGACCCTGGTGTCCAGGGCCAGGAAGTCCCCGCCGCGCAGCACGCCGACGGCTCGGCCCTCCAGCGCGGAGGACTCCCCTGCGACCAGGTCCAGGGAGTACTCCCCGTCCTCGAGGGCGATCCCGCCGGAGACGACGGTGCCGTCCTCGCCGAGCGACCAGTCGCCGGTCTTCGAGCCCTTGATGACGGTCTGGACCTGCTTGCCGAGCCGCGGCCCGGCGGCGCGGGCGTTGACGGCGAGGCGCTGTTCGACGCCCATCCCGGTCGCCTCCTCGCTCGCGACGTCCAGCAGACGCACCGTCTTGACGTTGAGCTCGTCGGCGATGATCCCGGTGAAGTCCTGCAGGCTCTCCGGGGCGTGGTGGACCACGGTCAGCTCGGCGAGCGGCAGGCGGGCGCGCAGCTGCTCCTTCTTCCGCAGGGCGTTGCCGGCCGAGGCGATCGCCCGGGTGTCGTCCATGCGCGCCACGAGCTCCTCGTCCCGGGGGAACAGGGAGTCGTCGGGCCAGTCGGTCAGGTGCACGGAGCGCCCGCCGGTGAGCTGCTTCCAGATCTGCTCGGTGACCATCGGCAGCAGCGGGGCGGTGACCTGGCAGAGCGTCTCCAGGCAGGTGGAGAGCACGTCGATGGCCTGGGTGTCGCCCTCCCAGAAGCGGTCGCGGGAGCGGCGCACGTACCAGTTGGTGAGCATGTCCAGGTAGTCCTGGATCTGCTCGGCGGCCTCGGCGATGGACAGGGCCCGCAGGGAGTCCCGCACCCCCCGCACCAGGTCACCGGTGCGGGAGAGGAGGTAGCGGTCCATGACGTCGTCGGACTCGTAGCGGTGCTGCCCGGCGTAGCCGGTGGGGCGGCCGTTCGCGTCCTTCTCCCCTGCGGCGTTGGCGTACAGCGCCAGGAAGTACCAGACGTTCCACAGCGGCAGCACCACCTGGCGGGTGGCATCGCGGATCCCGCGCTCGTCGACGATGAGGTTGCCGCCGCGCAGGATCGGGGAGCTCATCAGGAACCAGCGCATCGCGTCGGAGCCGTAGGTGTCGTACATCTCGCGCACGTCGGGGTAGTTGCGCAGGGACTTGGACATCTTCTGGCCGTCGTCGCCCAGCACGATGCCGTGGCAGATCACCGAGGTGAAGGCGGGGCGGTCGAACAGGGCGGTGGCCAGCACGTGCATGACGTAGAACCAGCCGCGGGTCTGCCCGATGTACTCCACGATGAAGTCCGCGGGGTTGTGCGAGTCGAACCAGTCGTGGTTCTCGAAGGGGTAGTGCACCTGGGCATAGGGCATCGAGCCGGAGTCGAACCAGACGTCGAAGATCTCCTCGACGCGGCGCATCGTGGAGCGCCCGGTGGGATCATCGGGGTTGGGGCGGGTGAGCTCGTCGATGTAGGGGCGGTGGAGGTCCACCTCGCCCTGCTCGTTGCGGGGCAGGGTGCCGAAGGCCTCCTCGATCTCGGCGAGCGAGCCGTACACCTCGATGCGGGGGTGGTTCGGATCGTCGCTCTTCCACACCGGGATCGGGGAGCCCCAGTAGCGGTTGCGGGAGATGGCCCAGTCGCGGGCGCCCTCGAGCCACCTGCCGAACTGGCCGTGCTTGACGTTCCCGGGGACCCAGTCGATCTGCTCGTT
>DXDT01000183.1 GCA_019115335.1 Candidatus Brachybacterium merdigallinarum | reverse complement strand
CCCCGGCCGCGCCGCGGCGAAGACCGGGCCGGGCCGCATCGCGACCTTCCAGACCGGCTACGCGGGGGGCTGGACCACCGACGAGCCCGAGCGGGCCCGCATCGACATCGTCGAGAAGGACTTCGGCACCGCCGAGAAGTGGGACATCCCCTCGCCGCCCACCAAGGAGGTCAAGGATCCCGGTCCCAACGACATCTCCCGCATGGTCGCCACCATCACCCAGGCGGCCGAGCAGGCCGGCGTCCCCACCCCCCGCAAGCCGTGGCTGTCCGAGCTGGCCGACGCCTACGACCTCTCCCGCCTGCCGACCCGTCGCACCGACGAGGAGCTGCTGCTGGGCGTGATGGACGTGCCCGAGACCCAGTCGCAGCCGACGATGTCCTACTACCCGGACCGGGACGGCAACATGGCCATCTACGGCACCGGCGGCTCCGGCAAGTCCACCACCCTGCGCACCATCGCGATCTCCGCCGCCTCGACCGTGCGCGGCGGCCCGGTGAACGTGTACGGCCTGGACTTCGGCGCCTCCGGCCTGTCGATGCTGGAGGAGCTGCCGCACGTGGGCGCCATCATCTCGGGTGATGACGAGGAGCGGGTGATCCGCCTGCTGCGCACGCTGCGCGAGCTGATCGACGAGCGGGCCCGCGTGTTCGCCAAGCTCCGGGCGGGCTCGATCGCGGAGTACCGCGAGCTGGCGGGCAAGCCCGACGAGCCGCGCATCATCCTGCTGGTCGACGGCATGGCCGCGTTCCGCGAGGCGTACGACTACTCGAACCTCTCGAAGTGGTTCACCGCCTTCGTGCAGATCGCGACCGACGGCCGCCAGGTGGGCATCCACGTGATCGTCACCGGCGACCGCCCCAACGCCATCCCCAACTCACTGGGATCCTCCATCCAGCGGCGCCTCATCCACCGCATGGCCAGCATCGACGACTACGCCGCCTTCGGCGAGCCCAAGGACGTGCTGGACGGCAACTCCCCTCCGGGGCGCTCCATCATCGACGGCCACGAGCTGCAGATCGCCGTCCACGGCGGTGACTCGAATGTCGCGATCCAGTCCCGCGAGGTCGCCAAGCTCGCCAAGGCGATGCGCCGCGCCGGCGTGCCGGAGGCACCGGGGATCTTGCACCTGCCCGAGCGGGTGGAGTTCTCCGAGCTGCGCCCGGTCGTCGACGGCCGGCCGGTGCTCGGCATGGCCGACGAGACCCTGGCGGAGATCACCTACGAGCCGCGCGGCGCGTTCATGGTCACCGGCCCGATGGGCTCGGGCCGGACCACCGCGATGCTGACCATCGCCACCGGGCTCAAGGCCATGGAGCAGCCGATGCGCCTGGTGCGCTTCTCGGCGCGTCGGACCCCGCTGACCGGGCTGCCCGTCTGGGACGTGGAGGCCTCGGACCCTGAGACCGTCAAGCAGCTGGCCGGCCAGTTGCGCTCCACGATCGAGGCGGGCAGCATCGGGGAGGGGCGCCTGGCGCTGTTCATCGACGGCGTCGCGGACTTCACCGGCAGCGGCGTCGAGAACGACCTGGACAAGCTGATCCGCGCCTCGACCCGAGAGGGCCAGTTCGTGGTGGGCGAGAACGAGTCCGCCTCCTGGTCGCAGGCCTACGTGCTGGCGCAGCCGTTCAAGGCCGGCCGCCGCGGTCTGCTGCTGCAGCCCAGCGACATGGACGGCGACTCCCTGCTGGGCACCAGCCTGGGCAGAATCCGCCGCGCGGACTTCCCCACCGGCCGCGGCTTCCTGGTCTACAGCGGGCGCGCGATGAAGCTCCAGGTCGCCCAGATCACCAGTGGCTGACGCGCGCCGGGCGGGGCGGTCGCGGGACGGGGAGGGATCGCTGTCCACATGGGGACTCCTCCCCATGGTCCGCTGACCGGGCGCGACCTACAGTGATGCTTGTCGAGATTGACCACAGTGTGACCGGTGCACCGGAGCGGGGCGCAGGCGCGGAACCACAGGAAGGGGAACCCTGGACATGAACGCCACCAAGGGTATGAACATCGAGGAGGTCCGCCGGCTGGCTGCCCAGCTGGAGGAGGCGGCTGAGGAGATCGCCGCCATCCAGGAGGAGCTGACCTCAGGCCTCGAGGAGGTCGACTGGACAGGTCCGGACGCCGACCGCTTCCGCGGCCAGTGGAACGGGGACATGGTGCCGGCCCTGCAGCAGATCATGCAGTCGGTCGCCGATCTGGGCGAGTCCGCGAACCGTAACGCTGACCAGCAGGAGACCACCTCGTCCTCCTGACACGGTGCGCCTCGACCCCGTGCAGACGGGCACGCGCAGACCGTCGAGAGAGCCCGAGTGGATCATCCACTCGGGCTCTTTTGAACACTGATATCTTTAGCGCCGTGACGGGTGGGATGAACGGAGGGTCCAGATGGCCAAGAGTGTGAGTTACCCGAGCGCCGAATTCCCGGCGCCGCCGCAGGTCACCGTGGAGGTCCCGGATGACTGGGAGATGCTCACCGTGCCGGGCGTGCAGATGGCGCTCGCGCAGCCGCGGCAGGAGGGGAAGTTCCGCGCCAACGTGGTGGTGACCGTGCAGCGGTTCGGCCCCGGCTTCACCCTGGAGGCCGCCAAGGAGGGCCTGGAGCAGCGCAAGTCCGCATTGCCCGAGCTCGAGGAGCTCGGGACGGGGGAGATCGATGTGGAGGGGACCACGTGGATCGCCAGCGAGTACGGATACACCCAGCCGGGCCGGCCCACCGTGGTGCAGGCGGCGCGCTATGCAGTGGTCGCACGAGGGGATGTGGCCACCGATGTCATCGAGATCGTGGGCAGCTGCGGCGCGGAGAGCGCCGAGGAGGAGATCGAGCTGGTCCGCTCGATCCAGGACTCTGTCCAGCTCGCCCAGCTGTGAACGGCACCTGCCGCAGCCACCGACGTGAACCGGCCTGAACCTGAGCCGATACGAGCCTGAGTCGATACGGGCCTTACCCCGGTGACGCATGACGGGACCCCCGCACTGCTGCCGAGTGCGGGGGTCCCGTCATGCGTGCAGCGCGGGACCGTCCCGTGCTGCCGGAAGCGGTGCCGACGCGGCGCTGCTCGTGGAGGACTGCCCGGGGAGTTCTCCCCATCGACTCCCCACGGGCGACTGCCTAGAGTGGAGCCATCAGCACGGGAAAGGCACCGGGCCTGATAATCCAGACGACCAACTCACGAGGGGAACATCATGAAGAAGGGTATGAATCCGGATCAGATCGAGCAGATCGCCGGTTCTGTGGATGAGCTGATCGAGAACATGAACTCGGTGTACGAGGGTCGTGTCGAGCAGGTCACGGGTCTGGACTGGAC
>DXDT01000182.1 GCA_019115335.1 Candidatus Brachybacterium merdigallinarum | reverse complement strand
GCTGACCGATCTGCTCGCCGCTGCGCGCGCCGTGCCCGGGGACCGCTTCCGGATCGACCCCACCGCCGAGGAGTTCCTCGCCCCCGGGCGGATGGCTGACCGTCTCACCGCGGCCGCCGTGCCCTTGACCGAGGACGATGCGCGCCCGAGCACCCCCGCGCAGCTGGTGCGCTGCATCCTGGAATCTCTCGCCGAGACCTACCGCGACGAGCTGCAGGCCGCCTGCCACCTCGCCGGGGTCGACCTGCCGCAGCGTCTGCACGTGGTGGGGGGCGGCAGCCGCAACGCCCTGCTGAACCAGCTCACCGCCGATGCGCTCGGCATCGAGGTGGTCGCCGGCCCCATGGAGGCGACCGCGCTCGGGAACGTCGCTGCGCAGTCCCAGGCCCTCGGCGCGATCCCGAAGCAGCCCGGCGCGATCCGGGAGCTGGTGCGGGCGAGCGTGGAGCTGGAGCGATTCACACCCCGCTCCGCCCCGAACCGTCCCTCCCCCGTGGCTGCGGTCGATCAGGGCCACGCGGCCGAGCACGCCTGAGACCCGCTTCCTCCTGCCCCTTCGATTCGAGAAGATCGGACCTATGAGACGACAGCTGCCCGATCCCCAGGAACTGCTCGAGCTGATGCAGTTCAAGACCCCGGACCTCAACGCGCGCCGCCGCCGGCTCTCCTCGGCGCTGACGATCGAGGACCTGCGGGCGATCGCGAAGCGCCGCACCCCGCGCGCCGCCTTCGACTACACCGATGGCGCGGCCGAGGGTGAGATCTCGCTGGCCCGGGCCCGCCAGGCGTTCTCCGACGTGGAGTTCCACCCCGGCGTGCTCAAGGACGTCTCCGACGTGGACACCTCCCGGGAGGTGCTCGGCGGCCCCAGCGCGATGCCGTTCGCGATCGCGCCCACCGGGTTCACCCGTCTGATGCAGACCGAGGGCGAGATCGCGGGGGCCGGCGCCGCCCAGGCGGCGGGGATCCCCTTCTCCCTGTCCACCCTGGGCACCACCTCGATCGAGGACGTCACCGCGGCCGTGCCCCGGGGCCGGAAGTGGTTCCAGCTGTATGTGATGCGCAAGCGGGAGACGTCCTACGACTTGGTGGAGCGGGCCGCGAAGGCCGGCTTCGACACGCTGCAGTTCACCGTGGACACCCCGGTGGCCGGAGCGCGCCTGCGCGACACGCGCAACGGCTTCTCGATCCCGCCGCAGTTGACCGCGCGCACCGTGATCGATGCGATCCCGCGGCCGTGGTGGTGGTTCGACTTCCTGACCACCCCCACCCTCGAGTTCGCGTCCTTGTCCTCGACCGGCGGCACCGTGGGCGAGCTGCTGGACAGTGCGATGGATCCCACCATCAGCTTCGAGGACCTCGAGATCATCCGCGGCCTGTGGCCCGGCAAGCTCGTGATCAAGGGGGTTCAGACCCTCGAGGACGCCAAGACCTTCACCGATCTCGGGGTGGACGGGATCATCCTGTCCAACCATGGCGGCCGCCAGCTGGATCGGGCCCCGGTCCCCTTCCACCTGTTGCCCGCCGTCGCCCGCGAGGTGGGGGCGCACACCGAGATCGGGATCGACACCGGCATCATGCACGGCGCGGACATCGTCGCCGCCGTCGCCCTCGGTGCCCGCTATACGCTGATCGGCCGTGCGTACCTCTACGGTCTGATGGCCGGCGGGCGTCAGGGTGTGGACCGCACCATCGAGATCCTCTCGGAGCAGATCGTGCGCACCATGAAGCTGCTGGGCGCCCACACCCTCGACGAGCTCGAGCCCGCCCACGTCACCCAGCTGCATCGGCTGCTGCCGCGGGGGGCGGAGGGCGCGGCCCACACCGCTCGATGATCCAGATATAGCGGGTCATGGCGTTGTCGGCGCCCGCGTGGAGACGTATGGCCTGGTGGAGGCGGTCAGGGCACAGGGGTCAGAGGGTCCGGTGCTCGGCCTCGGGGTCGATCGGGCCTTCGGTCTCCTCACTGCGCGGCGGCACCCAGGGATCCTCCTCCTCGTCGACGGGCACGTCCGGGTTCACCAGGCGTGACTCGAGCGACTTCGAGAAGATCGCGACCGGATCCGACGCCACCTCGATCGTCCCATCGATGTCCTGCCACGCGCCCCCATCGACGGAGAACTCGCCACGGAACGTGGTGGTCAGCGTGACGTCATAGCAGCCCTCGAGCGATATCCGAATAGAAGTTCGCGCAGGAATTGCATGATTGGCTCTGGGCCCGGGCGGCGAAGGCGGTGCGGACGATCTCGGCGACCAGCGGCTCCAGGCTCACCCCGTCGTCGACTCCCGCTCCACGAGGGTCGGTGTGAAGCTCACGTGGCGCGGCGGGGCGGAGGCGTCGGCGATATGCTCCTCGAGCAGGGCCAACGCCGTGCGGCCCATCAGGCCCGCCGGCTGGGAGACGGAGGTCAGCGGCACCACGGTGGAGCGGGCGAAGGCGATGTCGTCGTAGCCCACCAGGGCGATCTCCTCGGGCACGGCGACCTGGTGGCGGAAGGCGAAGGCCTGCAGAACACCCACGGCCAGCAGGTCGTTGACGCAGAACACGGCGTCGGGCCGCTCCGCGCGCGGCCGGCGCACGATCTCCTCACCGACGGTGCGTCCGGCGAGCACGGTGAGGTCCTCCGCCTCGAGCACCTCGATCTCGATGCCGGCCTCTGCGGCGGCCCGTCGTGCGCCGTGCAAGCGGTCCGCGACCTGCCGCAGGTCCTGCAGCGCGGTGACCACGCCGATGCGGCGGCGGCCCAGCCCGGCCAGGTGCTGCACGGCGATCTCCCCGCCGGCGATGTCGTCGACGCTCACCGAGGAGCCGCGCTCCTGCGGATCGCTCTCGACCAGCACCACCGGGGTGCCGCGGCCGCGGATCGCCTCGACGATCTGCGCGCTCGAGCCCGTGGAGGCCAGCAGGATCCC
>DXDT01000022.1 GCA_019115335.1 Candidatus Brachybacterium merdigallinarum | reverse complement strand
ACCTACCACCGTCGTCGCCGGCAGGCCCGTCTGGGCCGATTGACCCCCATCGAATACGAGGCGATCATGAACCCGGCCGTGAGCCTCGCGGCCTGACACCCCAACTGTCACCTAAACGTGCGGCAGTCCCCCGGTGCCGTCCCCGGCATCACCGTCTCCGCAGGCAGAGAGCGCACCGAGCGCCGGGATGGATAGCGCCGCCAGAGATCCTGACTTCAGGAGTGATCGGCGTTTGACGGAGTGGTTGCTGGGTGCACGAAAGCTGCTCATGGGAACTCCCTCGTTCTCACTGCTCGACGATTTCTCAGAACGTCATGCAAGCGTCGTTCGCCAGTTCCATCTCGCGTGGATATCGAAGAGGCTTGTAACGTAATCGTTTACTGCACGCTACACGAAAACAGAGCACCCCTGCACCAACCGATCCTCAGGTGGCCCGCTGGTCGGCGGCCTCGATCCCCAGCTCGCGGATCGTGAGACCGCCGCGGCCCCAGCCGCCTCCGGTGATCCAGGTCCGCTCGCCGTCCTGGACCACCTCGGCGCAGTGCTCGTCGAGGTCCACCTCGACCAGGTCGGCGTCCGTGAAGCGGAGCGGATCGTCGGAGGCATAGACCAGGGTGCGGTCGTACTCCCCCGATTCGCACACGAACAGCAGCCAGAGCTCACCTGTCCGGACCACGAACGGCGACTCCGTGGGGCCGCCATAGGTGCCCGAGACGCTCGACTGATAGGCGACCTCGGGCGATGACCAGGTCAGCAGGTCGTCGCTGGTGCGCACCCCGACCTGGTGGAAGCCGCCCTCGGGGGTGGCGTTGCGGGTGTAGTACATCAGCCAGCGGGTGCCGTCGTGGATCACCATCGGATCGCGGGCGTCGAAGCCGTCCTCGAACAGCACCGGCTCGTGCGGCGTCCAGGTGAAGAGGTCCTCGCTGGTCGCCAGGGTCATGCGGTAGGCGGTGTGATCGGCGGTGCCGCCGGCGTAGAACATCCAGTAGCGGCTCTGGTGGCGGATCACGTGCGGAGCCCAGACGTGGGTCTCCCCGATCCCGGTGCGGGCGTGGAGCACGGGGTCGTGGACCATCCACTCCGCGCCGGTGAGGTCGGGGGCCGAGGCATGGAGGAACACGGTCTCGTCCAGCGGGGCGGCGGGCTCGGGGTGCCAGATCCCGAACACGTGCCAGCGACCCTCGGTGTCCTGGATCAGTGTGTGGTCGTTGATGTACCAGGGCTCCTCGATGCTCGGGGAGGCATCGAGCAGGCGACGCTTGACCCCGGGGATCAGGCGGACGGATGCAGTGGTCACCTGAGCTCCTCGTCGAGTCGGTCCAGTGTCGGAGCCCCGCCGCGCTCGGGGAGGGGGCGGGGGGAGTAATCGTCTTCTGGCCTCGGCCAGCCTAGCGTGTCGGCACCGCGCAGGCGGCGCACGCAGACCCTTCTGCGCCTGATGGCCCCGCACTCGACGCGCCGGACTCCTGGTGGTCACCGATCGCCCGTCACGGGGCGGGCAGCGCAGCATGACGTGTCGGCCGCCAGCGGGTCAGGTCTCCCCCTGGGCATCCGGCGGATAGACCAGGGCGCCGTCCTCGCGCAGAACGGGTCGCGCGCCCCAGGCGCCCAGCTCGTGCTCGGCGGGGGCGCTGCCGACGCGCAGGTGCACGACCTCCCACCCCCGCGCGACGAGGGTGTTCGCGATGAGCAGCCGGTGGCACCGCCAGGGCATCGGCTCACCGCACATCACCACCACGTGATGCTCCGCGGCGAGATCGGTGAGCGCCTCGATCCCCCGCTCGTACTCAGGGGTCAGGGTGTGGTCGGCGTAGTTCTTGAAACTCGTGTTCTGCCAGCCCGCGTTGAGTTGCGGGTCGACATCGCTCTGCTTCGGGCGGCGCCCGGCGAGCTCGGCCGAGCGCCGGTAGCCGATGCCCGCCTCGCCCAGCCAGCGCACCATCTCCTCGGCATCGAACTGGGGGCTGCGGCGGGAGCCGGGCAGTCTGCGCACATCGACGAGCTCGTCGATGCCCGCGCCCCGGAAGGTCGTGAGCACATCGCCCTCGGGGCAGGTCCAGTGGCCCAGAGTCCAGATCGTTCCGGCCATCGCGCCTCCCCTCATTGCTTCCCCATCATGCCTCCCCGTCGATCCGACCGCCAGGGCCCGCACGGTGGACGCCCGCTCCGCCCTGACGGAATACCACCAGATGGTGGTAATCGTTTACGGACACATCGGATGTTTTGGGCCCGTCGGCTTGACGTGCGCCACACGCTCCCGTAATCTCGCCTGGCCGGGTCACACAAGGACGTCCGCCCCCGCACGCAGACGCCTCTCCCCGAGAAGCATAGGGAACAGCGCCGTCCCTCCGCCTCTCACTCCGAGCCGGTGAGTAATCGATTTTCAGCCAGGCGCCGACCATCGGCGCACCGAGTGCCGATCGATCACACAGAGAGGAGCAGGCATGGACGCAGCGAAGAACCCCGCGGGCAGCCCCCTGCTCGAGGTCGAGGACATCTCGAAGACCTTCCCCGGAGTCCGCGCCCTGAAGGGGGTCTCCCTCGAGCTCCACGCCGGTGAGGTCCTCGCCGTGTGCGGGGAGAACGGGGCCGGCAAATCCACCCTCATGAACATCCTCAGCGGGATCATGCCGCCCGACGACGGCGGCCGGATCACCTTCCGCGGGCAGCCGTGGGCCCCGCGCACGCCGCGGGACGCCAAGGACTCCGGGCTGGTGATCGTCCACCAGGAGCTCCAGCTCATCCCCGACCTGGATGTCGCCCAGAACATCGCCCTGGGCCGGAAGACCGGGCCGGGCCTGCCCTTCCTGGTCAACGACCGCAGGCACCGACGCCAGTGCGCCGAGCTGCTGGACCGGCTCGGCATCACGATCCCCGTCAGCGCCCGCGTCGGGGACCTCTCCGTGGCCGAGCAGCAGATGGTCGAGATCGCCCGCGCCCTCTCCTACGACGCCAAGGCGCTGATCATGGACGAGCCCACCGCGGCGCTCAGCCAGCAGGAGGCGGAGAAGCTCTTCGAGCTCGTCGCGCAGCTCACCGCGGAGGGGCTGGGGGTCATCTACATCTCCCATCGCCTGAACGAGGTGATGCAGCTGGCCGACCGGGTCACCGTGCTGCGCGACGGCGAGAGCGTCTTCACCGCGCCTCGCGAGGACGTCACCCGCCCGCTGCTGATCGAGAAGATGGTGGGCCGCCCCATCGAGGAGGACCGCCGGGTCACCTCCGAGCCCACCGGTGAGGTCGCCCTCGAGGTCAGCCACCTGAGCACCAAGGCGCTGCTGGAGGACATCTCCTTCACGCTCCACCGCGGGGAGATCCTCGGGCTCGCGGGGCTGATGGGATCCGGCCGCACCGAGCTGGCCCGCGCCATCATCGGCGCCGATCCCCGCAGCGCCGGCACCATCGAGATCCACGGCAGCCCCGCATCGGCCCGCACTCCCTCCGAGGCGGTCGCGCGCGGAGTCGGCTACCTCTCCGAGGACCGCAAGGGCAGCGGGCTGCTGCTGGAGAAGACCGTCAGCGACAACATCGCCATCGCGAACCTCCCACAGAATTCCCGCCTCGGGATCGTGAACGGGGCCGCGCTGGACGAGATCGCCGACCGGCACGTGCGCAGCCTGTCCATCCGCACCCCGTCGATCCACCAGACCGTGCGCCTGCTGTCCGGCGGGAACCAGCAGAAGGTCATCATCGGCCGCTGGCTCGAGCGCGACAGCGACATCCTCATCGTCGACGAGCCCACCCGCGGCATCGACGTCGGGGCCAAGGAGGAGATCTACACGATTCTCGAGGACCTCGCGAAAGCTGGCAAATCCATCATCGTGATCTCTTCGGAGATCCCCGAGATCCTCCGGATCTCGCACCGCATCGCCGTCATGTCCGAGGGCCGACTGGCCGGGATCGTGGACCGCGAGGGCGCCACCCAGGACACACTCATGGCTCTCGCGACCGCCGGCCGCGAGAGCGCATTGGAGGGAGTTGAATGAGCACCGACCAGTCGAGCGCCACCACCGCGGAAGCGGCGGAGGCCACAGCCACGAAGACCCGCCGCGGTCTCGAGCTGCAGAAGTTCGCCCTGTTCGGCGCGCTGCTGCTGCTGTTCCTGATCTTCTTCATCGCCAGCCCGAACTTCCTGACGATCTCCAACATCTCCGGGATCCTGCTCGCGGCCTCGGTCACCGGCATCCTGGCGCTGGGCGTGAACTTCGTGATCGCCACCGGCGGCATCGACCTCTCCGTCGGCACCGGGATGACCCTGTTCTCGGTGCTGCTGGCGGTGATGGGGACCTCCGCCCACCTCGGGCTGCCGCTGCCGGTCGCGATCGTCCTCACCCTCGTGATCGGTGCCCTGGTGGGCATGTTCGTCGGGTTCCTGGTCTCGTACATGAAGATCCCCTCGTTCATCGCGACGCTCGCGATGATGATGGCCACCCAGGGGCTCTCCCTGATCATCACCAGCTCCACCCCGCAGTACTTCACCGAGCACGCCTGGTTCCGCCAGATCGCCACCGGCCAGCTGATCCCGAAGATCCCCAACGCCGTGCTGATCTTCGCCCTGGTGGCCCTGGTGGCCTGGTTCCTGATGAACAAGACCCTGGTGGGGCGCTACGCGATCGCCATCGGCTCCAACGCCGAGGCGACCAAGCTCTCCGGCGTCAACACCAAGCGCTGGACCCTGTACATCTACATGACCGCCTTCATGTTCACCGCGGTCGCCGGCATCGTGATGGCCTCGCGGCTGAACTCCGCCCAGCCCGCCCTCGGCGTCGGCTACGAGCTGGAGGCGATCGCCGCCGTCGTGATCGGCGGCACCTCGCTCGCCGGCGGCCGCGCGGCCATCGGCGGCACCGTCATCGGCGCGATCCTGATGGCGACCCTCAACAACGGCCTGCAGATCCTGGGCATCGCCCAGGAATGGCAGCGCATCGCGGTCGCGATCGTCATCCTCGTCGCCGTCTGGGGCGACTCGGTCCGGCGCAACCGCGCCGCCTCGTGATCCTCCTGTCCTGACCCCCGCACCAGATCTCATCCGCACTAAGGAGACAATGATGTCGAACATCGCACGGCGCACCTTCGGCGCCGGAATCGTCGGAGCCCTCGGGCTCACCCTCGCCGCCTGCAACCGCGGCACCGACTCCGCCGGCGGCTCGGACGGCGGCGGCGAGACCGCCGGCTCCAGCTCCGGTCCCTCCATCGCGATCATCTCCAAGGGCTTCTCCCAGCAGTTCTGGGTCACCGTGCGCGACGGCGCCTTCGCCGCCGCCGAGGAGCTCGGCGCCCAGGTCACCTTCGACGGCCCGGATACCGAATCGGACGTCGAGCAGCAGATCCAGCAGCTGCAGACCGCGCTGAACGGCTCCCCGGACGCGATCGCCTACGCCGCCCTGGACTCGGAGGCCTCCCTGCCGCTGCTGGAGCAGGCGCAGAGCGCGGAGATCCCCATCATCGCCTTCGACTCCGGGGTCGAGTCCGACATCCCGGTCTCCACCGTCGCCACCGACAACGAGGCAGCAGCCGCGGAGGCGGCCAAGAAGATGGCCGAGCTGGTCGGCGAGGAGGGCTCGATCGCCGTCATCGCCCACTCGCAGACCTCCCTCACGGGCGTGCAGCGCCGGGACGGCTTCGTGGACTACATCGAGAACAACACCTCGCTGACCATCGCTGACATCCAGTACTCGGAATCCGACGTCCTGGAAGCGACGAACGCCACCAATGCGATCCTCCAGGCCCATCAGGACCTCAAGGGGATCTTCGCGACCAACGAGGCCTCCGCCATCGGCATGGTCACCGCGATCGACGAGCTGGGGCGCGCGGAGGACCTGATCTCCCTCGGCTTCGACTCCGGCCAGGGGCAGCTGGACGCCATCCGGGACGGCCGCATGGAGGGCGCTGTCACCCAGGACCCCTACGACATCGGCTACAAGACCGTCGAGACCGCCCTGGCGGCGATCAACGGCGAGGAGGTCGAGCCGGAGGTCGACACCGGGTACTACTTCTACGACGAGACCAACATGGAGGAGGAGGAGATCGCCCGCTCGCTGTACGAGTGAGCGCCCCGGTAGCGCCCGAGCGCCGCTGATCGACAGCACCGGCCCGGTGCTGCCCCGTGCGGGGCGGCACCGGGCCGGTTCGTGCCTCCGGTCAGCTGGGGTCGAGCAGGTCCCAGGTCGGCGCGCGGTAGGTGGGGTCCGCGGTGAAGGGACGGTGGGGCTCGGACTGGTACCAGAAGGCGGTCGAGGCGATGTCGTCGCGCTGCGGCTTGTAGCGCACCAGGCCGTCGACCGGCCGCTGGAACCCCAGCGCCTGCACGCTCACCCGGATCCGCTCCCGGAAGCGGATCGGATCCGGGAGGTGCCAGCGGTACAGGCCGAAACGCTGCTGGGAGGCGTAGAAGCCGTCGGGCCGCTGCACCTCCGGCATCCCGAGATAGGGCGTGGAGTACTCGGCGTACTGCCCCGGCGGGGACTCGAAGGCCCAGGCTCCCCCGAAGTAGTCCTCGGTGCCCGTGGTGGCGATGGTCGGGAAGAGGCGCGGCGGCTCGGATCCCTCCCCGCCCTCCCCCGGCTCGGCCCCGGCCAGGTCGTCATCGAGGTAGAATTTCACCTCGCCCTCGCCCCACCATCCCGAGCCGTGGGACTCCCAGGCCAGGTAGGTGCCGACGTAGTGCCCGTGCCCGGCGACGCCGTCGAGCAGGATGTGGGGGCTCATCGCCTCCACGGGGTCCGAGCGGCGCCACTGGGCGTGCAGGTACCCGGCCTGCTCGGGCACCTCCTCCTGGGACCAGGTGAACTGGTAGAAGAAGCCCTCGATGGTCTCGGTGGAGAGGTTCTCGACCTCGATCCGGGCATGCCGGCGGAACGGCATGCGCCAGTAGGAGTTCAAACCCCCGGCCGGCGCGACCGTGACCGGGATCGAGGTCACCGGCACGTAGCGCGCCCATCCCTGGCAGAAGAAGTCCCCCAGCGGCACCTCCACCGAGGGCGACTCCTCCCCGTCCCAGAAGATCCGCAGCACGATCGAGCGCAGGTGCTGCGGCAGCACCGTGATCCACAGGTGCTGGAGGACCCCGGGGCCGTCGATCTCGGCGACCGTGCGGCTGGAGGCACCGGGCAGATCGATGCAGGGGGACTTCTTCCAGCCCACCGGCAGCTCGCGGGAGGCCCAGGCGGTGGAGTGGTCACCCTGCTCGGCGCGCCCGCCACCACCTGCCCGGCCCTCGCGGTTCTCCGCACTGATCGAGCGGGTGACGGCATCGCGCAGCAGACTGATATCCCCCAGCCCGTGCCCTCCGTGTCCGTGGTCCGTGGGCACCGGGTCACTCACCGTTCTCGCGCGCCTTCAGCGCCTCCTCGTACTCCGTGCGGATGTCGTCCCCGCCCCGGGAGCGCCATTCCTCGCGGAACACCTCGAGATCGGACATCGGCCGGTTGCCGACGATGATCTGGTTGATGTAGGACTCGAAGAGCTCGTCCAGCTGGGCGGCGTTGCGGGTCTGGGTGTCGGAGAACAGCCCGGCGACCGGGTCCGGCTCCGAGTTCTGCACGAACTGCTCGGTGACGGCGATCGCCTCCTCGGCGTCCGGGTAGTTGAAGATCACCGGGTCCAGGCCGTAGACGAGCTGCGTCGCCTCGGCATGGAAGTTGGTGCCCTCGACCGGGACCGGCTCCTCGCCGGGCGTGCGCGTGAAGTAGTCCCCCTCCTCGCCGTGCTGGAGGAAGTACCGCTCCTCGCTGCCGAACGGGGCGCGCATGTAGTTGCAGAAGTCCAGCAGCATCATCAGCCGCTCCTCGTCCTCGGCGGCCTGCGCGGAGATGGCGACCCGGGCGAAGACCCCGGTGGAGCGGTGGAACAGTCCGGCCCCGTCGCCCTCGTGGTGCGGCGGGACGAACGGGGTCCACCCCTCCGGCTCCTCTTGCAGGGCGTTGTAGTACACGCTGCCGGGGTTGTACCAGTTGTGGGTGGCGATCCAGGAAACGCCCACCGTGCCGGCGGGGATCATGGACAGCGCCTCTCCCGCGTTCGACGCGAGCGCCAGGGCGTCGGGGTGGAAGGCGCCCGCCTCCCACAGCTCGGTCATGAACTGCAGCGACGCCTCGAACTCCTCGGTCTCCCAGTGGTGGGTCAGGCTCCCGTTCTCCAGCCGCCATCCGATCGGCACGTGGAACATCGCATTCGCCGCTGTGAGGGCGAAGCCGGGCGCATCGGCGAAGGCATAGCGGCCGTCCACCCCCATCTTGGAGAAGGAGGAGACGATCTCCTTGTACTCCTCCGCGGTGGTGGGCGGGTCCGGGTAGCCGTTCTCCTCCGCCCAGTCCTGGCGGTAGCGGAACTGGTTGTTGACCGCGGCCAGGTCGATCGGGAAGCCGACGATCTTGCCGTCATAGGCGGTGTAGCGCCACTGGTCCTCCCGGATGTTGGCGAGGTTCGGCCACTGGTCGATGTTGGCGCCAGCCAGGTAGGGGGTCAGGTCCGCGAAGGCGCCGTCGCTGATCGCGCGGGCGGACTGCGCGGTGTCCATCAGCTGGACGATGTCCGGCAGATCACCGCCCGCGAGCAGGGTCGCCAAGCGCTCGTCGTAGTTGGCGGCCGGGGCGATCTGCGGCTGGTAGTCGATGTTCAGCCGTTCGTTGTAGGCCTGCCAGAACTTGTTCTCGGCGAGCGGCGGCGCCGGGGCGTCCCAGCTGATCTTGAACTCCGTGATCGGCCCGCCGTCCCCGGGCGGGTTCTCGACGGTGGTGATCAGCTCGGCCGGGGTCTTGGGATACCCCGGGGGCACGCCGTCGACGTCCGAGATGATCGCGCCCTCGACCTCCGGGGGCGGGGTGTGGTTCGGCAGCTCCAGGCCGGAGGCGTTGTCGATGGCGACGCCGCTGCCGGGGGCGTCGCCGGAGCAGGCGGCGAGAGCGGCGAGCGGGGCGATGCCTCCGGCCGCCATCAGGGAGCGGCGGGTGAAGTGATGGGACATGGTCTCCTCCTCGAGACGATGACGGAACAGGGATGGGACGGAGAGGCCGGCGACGGTCGCCGGGCAGGTGATCGGGCAGGATGCTCAGCCCTTGATGGCGCCGGTGAGCACCCCCTTGGTGAAGAAGCGCTGGGCGAAGGGGTAGATGCACAGGATCGGGAGCGTGGCCAGCACCACGATCGCCATCTGGATGGCCTGCGGGGTGACCGATCCGGCGGCGTTGGGGTTCTCGATCTGGCTGATCGGGGAGCCCTGCACCGCGTAGGTGTTCAGCACCAGCTGGATCGGCCACTTGGAGGTGTCCTGGATGTAGATCAGGGCGCTGAAGAAGTTGTTCCAGTACCCCACCGCATAGAACAGGGCGATCACCGCGATCACCGCCTTCGACAGCGGCAGCATGATCTTGAGGAACACCTGGAAGTCGCTGGCGCCGTCGATCCGGGCGGAGTCGATCAGCTCCTGCGGGATCTGCATGAAGAAGTTCCGCACCACCAGCATGTTGAAGGCGCTGAGCAGGGTGGGGAGGATCAGCGACCAGTAGGAGTTCAGCAGTCCCAGTTCCTTGACCAGGATGAAGTTGGGGATCAGCCCGGCGCCGAACAGCATCGTGAACAGCACGAGGTACAGCACGCCTTTGGAGCCGGGGATCTCCTTGGTGCGGGTCAGCCCGTAGGCGAGCATCGTGGTGACCGCCACCGAGAGCACGGTGCCCACGGCGGTGATCCCGATCGAGACCATCAGCGCTCGCGGGATGATCCGCCCGGAGAGCACCGACCGGTAGGCGTCCAGGGTCCAGTCGCTGGGGATGAGCCCGAAGTGGAGCGTCCCGCCCGGAGCGGTGAGCGAGGCGAAGATGACGTAGGTGAAGGGATAGAGCATCACCAGGACGATCAGGGCGATCGCGACCACCTTGACAGCGCGGGTGATCGGTCCCGGCTTCTCCATCCACGGAGCACGTGAAGCGGCCATCAGAAGAGTCCGTCCGTTCCCAGTCGCTTGGCGAGCCGGTTGGCCCCGAGCACGAGCACGGTGCCGATCACGCCCTTGATGAGGCCCACCGCGGTGGAGACCCCCCAGTCCCCGCCGGCGATGCCGCGGAAGTAGACGAAGGTGTCGATCACCTGCGCCGCATCGGCGCCGACGGCCGGCTGCTGCAGCAGCAGCTGCTCGAAGCCGACGGTCAGCACATTGCCCAGCTGCAGGATCAGCAGCATCACGGTGACCGGCACGAGGCCCGGCAGTGTGACGTGCCAGATGCGTCGCCACGGGCCGGCACCGTCGACGGCGGCGGATTCGTACAGCTCCGCGGAGATGGTGGAGATCGCGGCGAAGAAGATGATAGTGCCCCAGCCCACGTCCTTCCAGACCACCTGCGCGACCACCATGATCTTGAAGATGGAGGGGTCGCTCATGAGGTTGACCGACTCGATGCCCACCAGCTCCAGCCCGCGAGCCAGGGAGCCGGCACCGCCCAGCACCTGCTGCCACAGGGCGATCACGATCACCCAGCTCAGGAAGTGGGGGAGGTAGACGACGGTCTGGATCCACCGCTTGAGCCGTTCCGAGAGCAGGGAGTTCAGGAAGATCGCCAGCACGATCGGGGCGGGGAAGGCGAAGGCCAGCTGCAGGAACGAGATGATCAGGGTGTTGAGGATGGCGTTGACGACCTCGGGGTCCCGGAACAGCGCCGTGAAGTTGTCCAGCCCGATGAAGCGCGATCCTGTCACCCCGAGGTACGGGGAGTAGTCCTGGAAGGCGATCACGTTGCCCAGCAGCGGCACGTAGTGGAAGACCACGAAGAACAGCAGGCCCGGCAAGATGAAGGCGTACATCCAAGGGTGGTGCCGCACCCCCGCAGCGAACCGCTTCCGCCAGGGCAGGGGCTGCTTGGCGGAGCCGGGCGGCGTGGAGGACGAGGGGGACGGGGAGGTCTCCTCCTCGAGGGGAGGGGTCGTGGGGACGACGGGCGGAACTGCGCTGCTCCCGGTCGTCGAGCCCACCCCCGGGGGCATGGGGTCGGTCACGTTCGGCACTCCATCGGGTCGCGAATCGTTTTCTCGATGAGTTGAGCGTAGAGCAGAATCTGCCCTCGGTAAACCTCCTCCCCCAAGTCTGAGCGCAAGACATTGCGGCAGGCTCTTCGTCTTTGGGCGGCCTTGCGCCCTCTGACCTGCACTGACAGACATGCGGAAGATTTCCCTCGGAGACCCACGCACCCCATCCCGACCCACCGGTCCGGACAGCAGGCTGGTAAACGTTTGCTCTCCGCGCATCTTCCCTTCGCGCCGGGAACGTCATATCGTGATGCGCGCCACAACCCGGACAGAGTGGCAGAGGATCCGACGGCGGATCCGGACCGAGCACTCGAGAGGATGCGACCGATGGCGCCCGCCACCCCTGAGCCCCAGCCCGACGCCCACCCCCGTTCCGAGGAGCAGTCCGAGGCCCGGCAGGCATCGCGGCCCGGAGCGTCGGCCGCTCCCTCCCGTGCCTCCGTCCTGCGCACCGGAGCGCTGGCCGTGGGTGCCGGCACGCTCGGCGTCGTCGGCGCCGGAGCGGTCTCCGCCGCGCCCACGGACGGGGACCACGGCCGCGGGAAGGGACGCGGCCGGGGCGGCAAGGGCGTCGACCCCAATCCCGACTACCGCCGCCCGCAGATCACGCGGCTGAAGACCGTCACCGGTCCGGGGATCACCACCCGTTTCCGGATGGAGGCGACGGACCTCGGCGCCCCGGCCGTGACCCCGGACGGCCGCACCCTGGTCATCTTCGGCGACACCTGGGAGGACGCCGCCGTCGGCGGCGGCTGGTGGCGCTCCCCCGTCGGCCTCTATGCGGACCCGAGCCGCAAGCTCAAGCACGGCCTGGAGTGGAAGAGCGCCGTGGGCGGCGAGGAGGCGGTCGAGCTGGTCGAGTACGACCACAGCGGCAACCCCGTCTCCACCATCCTGCCCGGCGACGTCCTGACCGTCGGCGAGCGGATGTACGTGTGGGTGATGGTCAACCACGGCTTCGGCACCGTGGACCACACCGAGATCTGGACCTCGGACGACTCCGGGGAGACCTGGGAGCGCACCGCGGAGATGTTCCCCGGCGATCATCTCGACGGGTTCTCGCAGCAGTGCACCTGGGCGCTGCATCCCAGCGACGGCCATGTCTACCTGCTGACCACCGGGTTCCAGCGGGACAAGGAGGCGATCCTCCAGCGCGTGCCGCAGGATGCGCTGCTGGACCCCGCCGCCTACGAGACCTACGGCGCCACGGGTGAGGGCAAGGACCGGCAGTGGGCCTGGGGCAATCCGCCCTCCCCGGTGATCGGCGGCCAGGTGGGCGAGATGTGCCTGCGACTGGTCGAGGATCGCTGGGCGCTGACGTTCTTCAACGCCGGCCTGTACCGGGTGGACCTGCTCGTGGCGGACTCCCCCACCGCCTTCACCGACGCCCCCTTCGTCGAGACCCTCCTGTGGGGATGCGGCTGGGGTCAGGAGGACGATGAGCGCGTCGCCCAGCTGTACGGGCCGTACATGCTGCCCGGCTCGACGCTGGACGATCTCCACCTGCTGTGCTCGCAGTGGAACACCGGAGCGGGCTGGCCGTACCACGTCCAGCAGTACCGCGTCGAGGGCCTGAGCGCGGGCATCCGTGCCCACCTGGACGGCTGATCGCTGCCTCCGCCGACAGGATGATCCCCATGTCGCTCATCACCGCGCCGCCCGCTCCCGCTTGATCATGACGCTGCGTCGACCGGAATGGTGCTGATCGTCCGCGACAGAGACCGGACACAGATCCCGGGCGAGCGCCCGGGAGGGATCGAGAGGAGGCGGCGACGGCCGAGGAGACCGAGTGGAGCATCCACGAGGTCGCGCAGGCGACGGGGACCACCAGCAGGACGCTGCGCCATTACGACAGACACCGGGAAGCAGCAGTTCCGCCAGGAGCTGGACGACCTCGTCGCGGCATTCGCCGACGCGTCCGCCCGCGAGGTGGATCCGGCCGGCGAGGAGGGCCTGGCCGTCGGCCGGCGCCAGGACGACTGGATCCGGACCGCCTGGGGCCGGGAGCCGACGGCCGAGGGGTTCACCGGTCTCGGCCAGATGTACGTCGACGACCCGCGATTCGGGACGACGTACTCCGTCGAGGGCCGCAGCTTCGCGCCGTTCGTCCGCGACGTGATGGCCGCCTACGCGGCCACTGCGCTCTAGGGACTGAGCGGCAGGCGCTCCAGACGCTGCAGGCACTGCCGGCACGGCGGGTGCCCGGGGAGACCCGGGCACCCGCCGCGGTCATCCTCGGGGCGGGGGCGGCAGCTGCGGGGCGACGACGAAGTACACCGCGCCCTGCTCATCGGCGGCCCGGTACCGGTACCCGCCGGAGGCCATCACGCGGGCCGAGCCGCCGGCCGCGATGGTGCGGACCTCCTGGCCGATCACGATCTCGAGCGCGCCCTCGACCACATGGACCATGTGCCCCGGGGAGGCGATGCCGGAGGCGCCCTCGTACGCATCGGTGCCCACCAGCTTCCACTTCCAGGTCTCGATGGAGACCCCGGCGGCATCGATCGCATCCAGCAGCACGGACCAGCTGCCCGCCTCGGTGGACCACACCTCCACCCCGTCGGGCGGGGAGTCCGCCCCCACCCCCATCAGGGCGGCGAAGGTGGTGCCGAGCCCGGCCGCGACCCGATCCAGGATCGCGACCGAGGGGTTCGCCTGGCCGAGCTCGATCTGGGTGAGCATGCGGCGGCTGATGTCGCTGCGCTCGGCGAGCGCGGCGACGCTGAGGTCCAGCTCCTGGCGCGCAGCGCGGATGCGGGCGCCGAGCTGCTCGACGACGGCGGGGCGCATTCCTCCGCTCATGACACCTCCCGGCTCGGTGACCAGAAGCGTACCCGGCGGGCGGTGCGGCGCCGTGCAGTGCGGCATCCGGCAGAGCATCGGCAGGGCGTCGGCAGGGAGCGACGACGGGGGTGACGGGAACTATATTGCGCACGAACGGAATGGGCATTATGTTGCTCATAGGGCCCCTGGCGGCCCCCTCAGCTCCCGTTCCGCGCCGTCGAAGGAGGTTCTCCCGTGTCCACCCATGCCCCGGCCGCACCGACCCAGCACGTCGATCCGCCGCCGGCTCCCCGCCGCCGCCTCGACCTCCCCCTGACACGCTGGTTCGCCTCCTACGGCACCTTCGCCTTCCCGCAGGCCGCGGCGCCGATCGCCTTCGCGCTGATCGCGCTGCCGCTGACGGACGACCCCTCCAGCGGCGCCATGATGATGCTCGCGATGACCGCGGCGCAGGTGTTGGGCGCGGTCCCGCTGACCCGGCTCGGCCACCGATTCTCCCCCGTCACCTACCTGCGGGCGCTGATCGGGGTGCGCACGGTGGCGCTGGTGGGCATCGCCCTGCTGGCGGGGCTCGGCGCCCCCTTCCCCCTGGTGGTCGCGGGCGCCGCCGGGGCCGGCCTGGTCAACGGCGCGGCCTACGGCTATCTGCGGGCGGTGCTGAACCACCTGGTGCCCGCCGGGCGCCTGCCCCGTGCACTGGGGATCGCGGCCACTCTGAACGAGGTCGTGTTCGTCTCCGCGCCGGTGATCGCCGCCTCCCTGGGCGCGGTCTCCCCGCAGGCCGCCGCCTGGTCCATGGTGCTGCTGGGCATGGCGCCGATGCTGCTGGTCCCGCGTATCCGCACCGCCGTCGCCCCCGGGCCGCAGCCGCACGGCACCGGCCTGCGGATCACCCCGATGATCGGGCTGTGGCTGCTGTGCGGCGGGGCCAGCGCCGCCGCGATCTCCGCGATCGAGATCGGTGCGGTGACCATCGCGGTCTCCTACGGTCTGCCGCCCGCCTGGGGCGTGATCTTCCCGGTCGCGATCTGCGTGACCTCGATCCTGGGCGGGATCTGGGTGAGCGTGAACAACCGGATGCCGCGCCGCCGCACCGTGCTGATCTGGCTCGCGGTCACCGCGGCCGGGGTGGCCAGCGCCGGGTTCGGCCAGTCGATCATCGCCACCCTCGTCGGGGCGCTGCTGGTCGGTGCCGTGCTGGCACCGCTGGCGACCTACTACTCTCTGATCCTGGACCAGCTGGTGGCCCCCGAGCACCGCGCCGAGGTCTTCGCCCTGCTGCGCACCTTCAACGCGCTGGGGATCATCACCTCCAGCGCCCTGATCTCCCTGGCCACCCTGCAGGCGACCTTCACGGTGGTGATCTCGGTGATGCTCCTCGTGCTGATCGCGGCCGGCCTCACCTTCACCCGTGCCCGGCTGCGGGCCCGGCGGCGTCGAGGCCAGTACGCTTCGACCCATGAGCGAGCTGAGCACTCCGATCGGTGACGTCCCGGGAGTGGGCGCCCCCGCCGCCCGCGCTTTGGCCGAGCACGGCCTGACCACGGTCGGCGAGCTCGCCGGCCGCGACTGGGACGAGCTGGCGCCGCTGCACGGCGTGGGGCCCGCCGCCGGCCGGCGCCTGCAGGACGTGCTCGCCGCACACGGCGCCTCTCTGCTGCACCCGCCCGCCCCGCGCACCGCCCGGGCCGCGAGCTCGAAGAAGCACACCGGGAAGAACGCGAAGGACATCACGACCCACGCCACCGACGTGGCACCGCAGGCCTTCATCGCCGGGCTCGATGCGCGTCGCTCCCGCGAGGGCATGACGCTGCTGGAGATCTTCGGCGAGGCCACCGGGGCGCCCGCGACCATGTGGGGACCTTCGATGATCGGCTACGGCGAGTACCACTACGTGTACGCCACCGGCCGCGAGGGGGACACCTTCCAGCTCGGGTTCAGCCCCCGGAAGGCGAACCTCGCGCTCTACGGGCTGCAGGGTGCCCCGCGCTCGGCGGAGCTGCTCGCACAGCTCGGGAAGCACACGACGGGCGTGGCCTGCGTGTGGGTGACCCGGCTGGAGAACATCGACCTGGAGGTGCTGCGCGAGCTGGTCGAGCACGCCTGGGCCAGCGAGCCGCAGGACTGCTGAGCGCCTGCCGATCCCCCGCTCAGGCGGCGCGCTGCCCCGTGGCCAGCTCCAGGAGGTGCTCGAACACCGCACTGCCGCCCGCGCGCAGCCCGTTGTGCTCGTACTCGCTGGTAACCCAGGTGCGCATCTGCGGCAGCAGGGCGGCGGTCGCCAGCGATGGGCCCCGCGGCACATAGGCGTCCTCGAAGTAGACCGCCGCGGCCGCGGGCACCTCTGCCGCCCGCAGCGCGTCGTCGTCGTACAGCCGCGGCCACGGGTGGGCGGCCAGGATCTCGGCGGCCTCGGCCCAGGGCGCGAGCTGCGGGTCCTCGGCCAGGAAGCTGCGGTCGATGTGCTCTCCGGCCAGCAGGGTCGCGTCGGCACGCACCCCCTCCGGCATGGTGCGCTCGGCGACCCAGTCGGTGGTGACGCCGTCGGCCCAGCAGCTCTCGTGGATCACCGTGTACAGCGGATTGCGGCCGCCGAAGGGCAGGGCGGCCGCGAGATCGTGCTGGAATGCCGGGGAATCGGCCGGCAGGTCCAGCAGGTAGTGCAGGCGCTCGGCTCCCTCGGAGGCGCCCAGCAGGTGCCCGAGCCGGCGCAGCCGCTCGACGCCCACCCTCTCGCCGCCGGGCAGGAGCAGCTCTCCGGCCGCGGCGCGCTCGGCGAGGCGCCGGAAGCGGTTGCGATCACCGGGGAAGCGCTGCCAGAACTGCTCGGAGCGGGTGATCATGCCCTCCCAGGTGGTCGTATAGACGTGCTCGATGTCAGGGCCGACGACGGGCAGCCCACCGGTGAACAGGGCGAGGGAGAGCGACTCGGCCGCGACGCTGAGGTAGCGCAGCGCGGTGAAGCCGCCGAAGGACTGCCCCAGCAGCGCCCATCTCTCGATGCCGAGGTGCTCGCGCAGCAGCTCGGCATCGGCCACGATCGCATCGGCCCGGAAGAAGGTGAGGTCCCGGGCCTGCTCGGCCGGGGTCGCCTGCCGCCAGGTGCGGGCCGGGTCGCTCGGCAGCGGGGTGTCCGGGCCGACGGGGGTGGAGCGGCCGGTGCCGCGCTGGTCGAGCATCACCACCTGGAAGTCGTCGAGGGCGCGCTCCAGCCAGGGCGGGTTCGAGGTGCCCAGCGGGCGGGGCGCCTCGGAGCCGGGGCCGCCCTGGAGGTAGACCAGGGAGGGCGTGGCCGGGCCGGAGCCGGCGTCTCGGTCGGCAGTGTCGGCGGTGGTGCTGGTGCTGGCGCGACGGGTGATGATGCGGGCGAACAGCTCGATCCGGGGCCCGCTGGGATCGGCGTGGTCCAGCGGGACCGGCAGGGTGTGCTCGGTGATCTGCAGGCCCGGCTGGGTCCAGGTGGTGGACGTGGGGGTCGAGGGGACGGGGATCACGGGGTCTCCTGGTCGGGGTCGGCGAGATGGGTCTGCACCCCGGCCTCGCGCAGGGCCTGCAGGGCGTCGGGATCGGCACCGGGGTCGGTGACCAGGTCGTGCACCTGGGAGGTCTCGGCGATGCGGGCGAACGCGGCGGCCCCGATCTTGCTGCCGTCGGCGACCACCACCAGTCGGGCGGCGCGCTCGATCAGGCGGGAGCTGATCGAGGCCTCGGACTCATCGTGCGTGGCGGCGCCGCCGATGGCGCTGAGGGCGTTGACGCCGAGGAACAGGGTGTCGATGTGGACCTGGGCGAGGAGCTGCTCGGCCCAGCTGCCCACGAGCTCGAAGCTGGACTCGCGCACGATCCCGCCGGTGACCACCAGCTGCAGGTGGCGGCGCACCGCGAGCTCCTGGGCGATGTTGATGGCGTTGGTGACCAGCACCGTGGGCCGCGGGGCATCGCGGAAGGACTCGCGGGAGGCCAGCTCATGGGCGAGCGCGGTGGTGGTGGTGCCGCCGTTCAGCCCGATCACGCTGCCGGGCTCGACCAGGTCCACGGCGGCCGCGGCGATCGCCTCCTTCTGCGCGGAGTGGCGGGCGGCGCGGTAGCGCATCGGCAGGGAGGTCGCATCGGGGTTCGCCGAGGCCCCGCCGTGGGAGCGGATCACCAGCTGCTGCTCGGCGAGCGCGTCCAGGTCGCGGCGGGCCGTGGCCGGGGAGATGTCCAGCTCCGCCACCAGGTCCTCGACCCGCACGTGACCGCGGTCGATGACCAGGTCCAGCACCTCGTCCAGACGGTGACGGCGGCCCCGTGCACGGAGCGGCGATGACTGCGCCATGAGCATCCTTCCCTCCGCGTCTGCACGGTCTGCGCGAGCGGGATCGATCGTATCGCGAGGCACATCTGCTCGCCGCTGGTTGTCAGGGGCCCCGGCCGACAGGTCCTCAGCGGGCCCGGCCAGCAGCCCTCGAGGCCCGCCCCGCCCGGCAGCACCGGCACGGTGTGGAGAGCGCCGTCCAGAACTGATTGTTTTTGCGTCTTTGATGATAGTACGATCATAGTCGTTCACCGTTTCTGGTGTCGCTGTTGCCCGTCGTCGTGCTTCCGGAGGACCTCGTGACCACCCATCGCCCTGCCACTCCCACCGCCACCGAGCAGGAGCTGCGCTCCCAGCCGGAGACCTGGCGCCAGGCCCTGTCCCTGCTCGAGGGCGTCGCCGAGCAGCTGCCCCGCCCGGGCGAGCGGGTCCTGGCCGTCGGCTGCGGCACCTCGTGGTTCATGGCCATGGCGTACGCGAAGCTGCGCGAGGCCGCGGGGCAGGGCGTGACCGATGCGCTCACCGCCACCGAGGTCTCCCCCTCCCGCGAGTACGACCGGATCGTGGCCCTGTCCCGCTCCGGCACCACTACCGAGGTGCGCGAGCTGCTGGCCGCCACCGAGACCCCGTCGGTGCTGATCACCGCCGTGGCGGGCGGCCCGATCGCCCAGCACGCGAGCTCCGAGATCGTGCTCGACTTCGCCGATGAGACCTCCGTGGTCCAGACCCGCTTCGCCACCACCGCGCTGATGCTGCTGCGCGCCGCCCTCGGGGAGGACGTCTCCTCCGTGATCACCGAGGCCGAGCAGGTGCTCGCCGTCGAGCCCGAAGCCGCGCTGCTCGACGCCGAGCAGATCAGTTTCCTGGGCACCGGCTGGTCCAAGGGCATCGCGGACGAGGCCGCTCTGAAGATGCGGGAGGCCACCCAGGGTTGGACCGAGTCGTACTACGCGATGGAGTACCGCCACGGCCCCGTCGCGATCGCCGAGCCCGGCCGCACCGTCCTCGTGCTCGGGCAGGCACCGGACGGCCTCGCTCAGCAGGTCGCCGAAACCGGTGCCACCTGGGTGGATGCAGAGCTGGACCCGGTCTCCCAGCTGGTGGGCGTGCACCTGGCCGCAGTGCGGCGCGCGGAGAGCCGCGGCCTGAACCCCGACACCCCGCGGCACCTCACCCGTGCCGTGCACCTGGAACCCGCGTCGCGATGAGCTCTCCTCGTCCAGCGCCCTCACCGCACGAGACCGCGCCGCACGAGACTGCGCCGGCCGCGCACCCTCCCCGGGCGATCGGGGTGGACGTCGGCGGGACCCGCACGAAGTTCGGCGTGGTCTCCGGGGCGGGAAGCCTTGCGATCCCGCATTCCCTGCGCACACCGCGCGACCCGGTGGAGCTGTGCGAGATGATCACCGCGGAGACCGCCGCCCTGCGCGACCGCGCCGGACTCGCCCCCGAGGTCCCCGTGGGCGTGGTGGTGCCCGGAGTGCTCGACGAGAGCCGCGAGCTCGTCGAGCTCGCGGTGAACCTGGGGTGGGAGGACCTGCCCCTGGGGGCGATGCTGCGGGAGCGGATCTCGGCGCCGCTCGCAATCGGGCACGACGTGCGCGCCGGCGGGATGGCCGAAGCGGCCTGGGGCGCCGGCACTCTCTACGAGCAGCGCGGCGACCCGCCCGTCGGCGACCTGATCTTCGTCCCCCTCGGCACGGGCATCGCCGCCGCCGTGGTGCGTGATGGCCGGGTGGTCGGAGACCGCTACACGGGCGAGATCGGCCAGGTGCGGGTCCAGGAGCCGTTCACCGGGGAGCAGGTGCGGTTGGAGGAGGTCGCCTCCGCCTCCGCGATCGGTCGCCGGTACGCCGATCTGCTGGACCCCTCCGAGCATGTGCTCGCGCTGACCGACGGCGGCCGTCCCGCGGCCCGCATCGTCGTGGACCGGGCCCGCGAGGGCGATCCCGATGCCGAGAAGATCCTGTTCTCGGCGCTGGACACCCTGGCCCAGGCGCTCGCGACCATCGTCTCCGGGGTGGGCTCCCTGCCCATCGTGATCGGCGGGGGCCTGGCCGAAGGCGGACCCATCGTGCTGGACACCCTGCGGGAGGCGATCGCGTCCCGTCTGGGTGTGGTACCGCCTCCCCCGGTGCTGCCCAGCTCACTCGGCATGTGGGCGGGCTGCCAGGGTGCCGGTCTGCTGGGCATGACCCGCTCCTCCCCCAGCTCTTCCGGACGATCGCAGGCGCCATGATCCTCACCCTGACCCCGAATCCCGCCCTGGACGTGACCTACGAGGTCGACACCGCGGTGATCCACCACGAGCACCGCGTGGGCCGCGTCCATGCCTCCCCCGGCGGCAAGGGCGTGAACGTCGCCCGCGTGCTGGTGCAGCTGGGGCGGGACGCGACCTGCGCCGGCCCGCTCGGCGGCGCCACCGGCGAGGAGCTGCGCATCCTGCTATCGGCTGCGGCGGGCGCTGCTGAGGGGACCGCAGAGAGCGCCGACGAGGCCTCCCTCGTCCCTGCCGCCCCGCCCACCGCGCGGCTGCGCCAGGCCTGGACCGCGATCAGCGGCGCCTCCCGCCGCACCGTCACCGTCGTCGACCCCGGCGGGGCGACCGGCTTCAACGAGCCCGGCCCGCAGCTGGATGCCGCCGATCTCACCGCCCTGCACGAGGACCTCGAGGCCCAGCTCGGCGGTGCCTCCCCCTCCCCCGAGGCGGTCGCGATCTCCGGCTCACTGCCCCCGGGGATGAGCCCGGACCATCTCGCCGCTCTGATCTCCCGCTGCCGCGACCACGACCGCCCGGTCGCGGTCGACACCTCCGGTCCCGCCCTGCGGGCGGCCGCCCGCGCCGGCGCCACGCTGGTGAAGCCCAATGCCCACGAGGCCCTCGCCGCGACCGGTGCCGCCACTCCGCTCGAGGCCGCTGCACTGCTCGCCGCCGACGGCGCCCGTTTCGTCGTCTGCTCCCTGGGCGCCGACGGGATGCTCGCCCTGGAGCGGGCCGCCCCGGAGCGGACGGACAGCGGCCTGCGCGCCTGGAGGGCCGCCCTGCCCGAGCCGATCTCCGGCAACCCCACCGGCGCCGGGGACTCGGTGGTCGCGGTGCTGTGCGCGCGCCTGCTGGTGGATCAGGTCCCGCTGCCGGACGCCCTGCGGGAGGCGGTCGCGGTCAGCGCCAGCGCGGTCACCCGCCCCGTCGCCGGGCAGATCGATCCCGGTCTGGCCCGCGAGTTCTCCCCCACCGTCACCGTCCAGGAGATCCCATGCCCCTGATGTCGCTCGCCCCTCTCGCCGCCCGTGCCCGGGAGCGCGGGGAGGGCCTGGCCGCCTTCAACGTCGTCCACCTCGAGAACGCGGAGGCGTTCGCCGCCGCCGCCGAACGAGCCGGCACCCCCGTGGTGCTGCAGATCAGCCAGAACGCCGTGAAGTACCACGGAGCGCTCGCCCCGATCGCGCTCGCGACCCTGGAGATCGGCCGCCGCTCGCGCGCCGAGGTGGTGGTCCACCTCGATCACGCCGATGATCTGGACCTCGTCACCGAGGCCCTCGATCTGGGCCTGACCTCGGTGATGTACGACGGCTCCGCCCTGCCCGACGCGCAGAACCGGGAGCTGACCGCACAGGTCGTCACCGCCGCCCGCGAGCGGGGGATCACCGTCGAGGCGGAGCTCGGGGAGGTGGGCGGGAAGGACGGGGTCCACGACCCCTCCGCCCGCACCGATCCGCAGGAGGCCGCGCGGTTCGTCGCCGAGACCGGGGTGGATCTGCTGGCGGTGGCCGTCGGCTCTTCGCATGCGATGACCGAGCGGACCGCCGCGCTCGACGGGGAGCGGATCGCCCGGATCGCCGCCGCGGTGCCCGTGCCGCTGGTCCTGCACGGCTCCTCCGGGGTGCCCGATCACGAGATCACCGCCGCGATCCGGGCCGGGATGACCAAGATCAACGTCTCCACGCACTTGAACGTGGAGTTCACCGGCGCGGTGCGGACCTTCCTGGCGGAGAACCCGGAGGCGGTCGACACCCGGAAATGGATGCGGCCGGGCCGTGCGGCGGGCGCGGCCGAGGCCCAGCGGCTGATGGAGCTGTTCCGCGACGCGGCGCCCTGAGCAGGCGCGCGGGGCGGGACGGGTTCAGGCGCTCGCCTGGCCGGTCAGAGCGGCAATGGCCGGACCGAGCGTGTTCAGCAGGATGATCACGCCGATGATGCCGACCGCCCAGGAGAAGGCGCTGGTGGCGTTCTTCACCGCCCAGTCGTGGACCCGGTCCAGCAGGCGGTCCGCCCCGGCGCCGAGCAGGCCCCGCACCCCGCATGCCACCGCGGCCGGCGCCACCATCACCAGGCAGTACAGCACCAGGATCACCGCGCCCTGCCCGAGTCCCATCCCCATCTCCGCGATCAGACCCATCGCCGCGAGATACGGGATCATCGAGGCAGCCTCGATCACCCCGGCGGCCAGGGCGAGCCCGACCAGCACCCGCGGCCGGCCGGCGGCGCGGCGGGCCCGCTCGGTCCAGCGCCGGGCGGAGGCCTCCGGGTCGCCGCCGCGCTTGCGGATCGCCGCGGGGTCGATGCGGAAGGACCACCACAGCAGCAGCGCCCCGACCAGCGCCGCGGCCACCATCACCGGGGCGGAGGACAGCAGCGGACCGATCCGCTCGATCAGCGGCAGCAGCCCGGCCAGCAGCGCGAGGCCCAGCAGCAGGTAGAACACGCCGATCACCGCGAGGTACAGCAGGGTGCGCCCGGCGATCCGCCAAGCCCCGCCGGTGCCGGTCACCAGCAGGATCAGCGGGATCACGAGGGTGCCCATCGAGGTCGCATCGATCAGGGCCAGCACGAGCAGGCCGATCGGTCCCGCGGCGTCCAGAGCAGTCTCCATGCCCTCAGCCTGTCGGGCGGGCCGGTCGGGGTCTTCCTCCGAAGGTGCGAAGTCTGCCGGGACCGGCGTGATCGCGCTCGCCTCCGACTACGCTCGAGGTCATGCCCTCCCCCGCCCGCTCCACTGCGGCGAGGCCCGCGCAGTCGCGGCCCGCTGAGATGAGCCCTGCTGAGACGAGCCCCGCGGAGACCGGGCTCGTCGAGGCGTGGCCCTCCGCGCTGCCCGAGCCCCCTGCGCCGCGCCCACGGATCGACAGGCGGGACGTGCGCATGGTGCTGCTGTACGCGGTGACCGCGATCGTGCTCGCGGTCACCGGGATCTCGAACACCGGGTTCCTCAGCGAGGGCCGGCCCTGGCCGCTCGCGGTCTCCGTGGCGCTGATGCTGGTGGCGGCGGTGAGCCTGCTGTGGCGCCGACGCCATCCGGTGGTGCCGCTGGTGGTGGCCGGTCCGCTGGGGATGCTCGAGCTCCTGGTGGGAGGGCAGATCACGGCGTTCCTGATGCTGTTCGAGGCCCTGTTCGAGCCGATCATCCACGGCAGTCGGCGGCTGGCCCGGGCCACCACCGCGGCGGCGGCTGCCTTCTCGGTGCTGGCGGTCCTCACCGTGCTCGCACTCGACATGCCGCTCGGGGTGCTGTGGGCGCTGCTGCTCGTCATCACCGTGGCCGCCCTGACCCCGCTGCTGTGGGGATGGGAGGTGCGCCATCATCGCGAGGCCCGCCAGGCCGCGGAAGCCCTCGCCGGCGCCGAGCGGGAGCTGGCCGCCACGCGCGCCGCGCACGCCGTGGAGAGTGAGCGCCGGCAGATCGCCCACGACCTGCACGATGTGATCGCCGGGCATCTCAGCGCCGTCACCCTGCACACCAGTCTCGCCGGATCCCTCACCGATCGCGAGGCGCGCGACCGCTCCCTGGCCACCTCCCGCGAGTCGGCACGCGCCGCCCTGCGCGACCTGCGCTCCATGATCGGCGTGCTCTCGAGCGACTCGAGCGGCGTCCAGCCCGCGGTGACCCTCTCCTGGGAGGTGCTCAGCGAGCGACTGCGGAGCCGGGACCCCTCGGCCAGGATCCGGATCGATCCCGCGCTCGAGGATCCCGCCCGGGTGGACGGGGCCGTGCAGGCGGCGCTGCTGCGGATCGCCGCGGAGGCCGTCACCAATGCGGTGCGCCACGGCCGAGCCCCGATCTCCCTGGCCGTGCTCATCGAGCCGACCCCGCATGCGCTCAGTCATCACCTCACCTTCCGGCTGGAGAACGAGCGCGCGGAGCGCTCCGCGCCCGGCGGGGTCGGAGCCGGAGGTGGGACGGGAGCCGGCGGGGTAGGAGTCGAGAGCATCAGCCACCGCGCCACGGCCGTCGGCGGGACCGCGACCTCCGGCCCCCTCGGCCCCACCCGCTGGCAGGTGCTGGCCCGTCTGCCCCTGACAGCACCGACCAGGGGGCTGCGCGACACCGACACCGACACCGACACCGACACCGACACCGAC
>DXDT01000181.1 GCA_019115335.1 Candidatus Brachybacterium merdigallinarum | reverse complement strand
CAGCATCCAGCCGGTCCTTCACCTGCCGGGCGGTGAGCTTGTGGCCCTTGGCGTTCTTGCCGGCCAGCGGCGAGGTGTTGATGCCGATGGTCATCGAGATCGCCGGGTCGTCGATGGTGATCAGCGGCAGCGGGCGGGGATCGTCCTTGTCCGCGAGGGTCTCGCCGATCATGATCTCGGGGATCCCGGCGACGGCGACGATGTCACCGGGGCGGGCGGTGCGGGTCATCGGCTCGCGGGAGAGGCCCTTGGTCTCCAGCAGCTCGGTGACCTTGACCGTGCGGGTCTCGCCGTCCTGGGTACACCAGGCGACCTGCTGGCCCTTGATGAGCTCGCCGTTCTTGATGCGCAGCAGGGCGAGACGACCCAGGAACGGGGAGGCGTCGAGGTTGGTGACGTGAGCCTGCAGCGGCACCTCGTCGTCGTAGGACGGGGCCGGGATCGACTCCATGATCGTCTTGAACAGCGGCTCGAGATTCTCCTCGTCTGGCAGCTGACCGTCCTCGGGCTTGTTCAGGCTGGCGCGCCCGGCCTTCCCGGAGGCGTAGACCACGGGGACGTCCAGGACGGCGTCGAGGTCGATATCCTCGACCTCGTCGGAGAGATCCGAGGCCAGGCCCAGCAGCAGGTCGGTGGCCTCCCCCACGACCTCGTCGATGCGGGCGTCGGGACGGTCGACCTTGTTGACCACGAGGATCACCGGAAGCTTGGCCGCCAGCGCCTTGCGCAGCACGAAACGGGTCTGCGGCAGCGGGCCCTCGGAGGAGTCCACCAGCAGCACCACTCCGTCGACCATCGACAGGCCGCGCTCGACCTCGCCGCCGAAGTCCGCGTGGCCGGGGGTGTCGATCACGTTGATGGTGATGCCGCCGGACTCGCCCGCCTCGGCGGCGGAGGGGCCGGTGTAGCGGATCGCCGTGTTCTTCGCGAGGATCGTGATGCCCTTCTCGCGCTCCAGCTCACCGGAGTCCATGGCCCGCTCGTCGTGGCTGCCGTGCTCGTCGAAGGCTCCGCCCTGGGTCAGCATGGCGTCCACGAGGGTGGTCTTGCCATGGTCGACGTGGGCGACGATGGCGACGTTACGCAGGTCGGTGCGGTGGCGGAGAGTCATACGCAGGTGCTCGATTCGAGTCGCAGTTCAGGTGCGGCCCGCTCGTGGGCCCCACCGATCCTATCGCCCACCGTGCCGCCCGGGCAGGCGGTGGGGGTGAGAGCTTCGACGCCTCCCGATCTGCGACGACGACGGCTCCGCTGCGAGGGCGGCTCAGTGGCGACGGCCGCTCTGCTGCGACGGCGACCCTGCGGCGACGTCCGCGATGGCGGGACCGACCACTCCCCTGCCGCCTTCCGGTCAGCGCGGCCCCTGCCGCCTTCCGGTCAGCGCGGCCCACTACCCGCGTCCACGGTGTTCAATGGCTGTATGACTGCTGCTGACTCCCCCACTGCTCCGATCGACCCCACCACCACCGCCGCCTGGGAAGCCCTCGAGGCGCATGACGCCGAGCTCACCGGCTCGTTGCGCGAATGGTTCGCCGCGGATCCGGGCCGCGCCGAGGCCCTGTCCTTCACCGCCGGTGACCTGTACGTCGACCTCTCCAAGAACCTTCTGACCGGTCGCACCGTGGAGCTGCTGCTGCAGCTGGCCCGCGAGACCGGCGTCGAGCAGCGTCGGGACGCGATGCTCGCCGGCGCCCACATCAACACCACCGAGGACCGCGCGGTCCTGCACACCGCGCTGCGCCGCCCGGCCGACGCGGCGCCGGAGCTGGTGGTCGATGACCAGAACATCGACCAGGACGTGCACGAGACCCTCCGCCGCGTCTACGACTTCGCCGACACCGTGCGCTCCGGGGAGTGGACCGGGGTGACCGGCAAGCGCATCGAGACCGTGGTCAACATCGGCATCGGAGGCAGCGACCTGGGCCCGGTGATGGTCTACGAGGCGCTGCGTCCGCTGCGCCAGGACGGGCTCGAGGCGCGCTTCATCTCGAACATCGATCCCACCGACGCCTTCGCCACCACCGAGGACCTCGACCCCGAGACCACCCTGGTGATCGTCGCCTCGAAGACCTTCACCACCCTGGAGACCCTCACCAATGCGCGCCTGGTGCGGCAGTGGCTGCTGCAGGGACTGCGGGAGAACGCGGGGCTGACCGCCGAGCAGGAGCAGGAGGCGGTGGCGAAGCACTTCGTCGCAGTCTCCACGGCGCTGGACAAGGTCGCGGACTTCGGGATCGACCCCGACAACGCCTTCGGCTTCTGGAACTGGGTGGGCGGGCGCTACTCGGTGGACTCCGCGATCGGCACGGTGCTCGCGACGGTGCTGGGACCGGACGTGTTCGAGGAGTTCCTGGCTGGCTTCCACGCCATGGACGAGCACTTCGCGACCGCCCCCGCGGAGCAGAACGTGCCGCTTCTGATGGGCCTGCTGAACGTGTGGAACGTGAACTTCCTGGAGGCGGAGACCCACGCGGTGCTCCCCTACTCCCAGTACCTGCACCGCTTCCCCGCCTACCTCCAGCAGCTCACCATGGAGTCCAACGGAAAGTCGGTGCGCTGGGACGGCTCGGTGGTCTCCCACGAGACCGGCGAGGTGTTCTGGGGCGAGCCCGGCACCAACGGTCAGCACGCCTTCTACCAGCTGATCCACCAGGGCACCCGGATCGTCCCGGCGGACTTCATCGCCTTCGCCACCCCGAACCAC
>DXDT01000180.1 GCA_019115335.1 Candidatus Brachybacterium merdigallinarum | reverse complement strand
GAGGATCGCCACCAGGTGGTGATGGTGGTCGGTCACGAGCCGACGATCTCCTCGCTCACCGCAGCACTGGCGGACGACGATTCGGACTCCGCCTCGATCGCCCAGGCCCGGATCGGCATGCCGACCGGCGGGCTCGCCATCCTCTCCGGCCCGCTGGCCGGCTGGGCGGACCTGGGGGATGAGGCCCTCACACTGCACACGATCGTGCGCCCCTGACCCGAGGCGTCAGGCCGCTCGGGCGGCGGCCTCCAGGTACGGCCAGGCGTCCAGCAGCGAGGGTCCCTCCAGCTCCACATCGGCCACCTCGCGCAGCGCGGGCTTCGCACAGAACGCGATGCCGGTCCCGGCCGCCTCCAGCAGCAGGCGGTCGTTCGCCCCGTCGCCGATCGCGACGATCCTCGCGGGCGGCACCTCGTAGCGGGCGGAGAGGTCCCAGAGCGCCTCGCGTTTCGCCGCGCCGTCGATGATCGGACCCGAGACCGCGCCGGTGAGGACCCCGTCGCGGATCTCGAACCGGTTGGCGAGGACGTGATCGACGCCGGCCTCGGCGGCGAGCTCGTCGATCGCTTCGTGGAAGCCGCCCGAGACCAGCGCTGTCACCCAGCCGGCCGCTGCGGCGCGAGCGAACAGCTCGAGCGCGCCGGGGGTCGGCACCAGGCTGGCGCGCACCTCGGCGAGCACGGACTCGTCCAGCCCGTCGAGCAGGGCGACCCGGGCGCGCAGCGACTGCGAGAAGTCGAGCTCTCCCCGCATCGCGGCCGTGGTGATCTCCTCGACCCGGTCCCGGACCCCGGCATGCTCGGCGACCAGCTCGATCACCTCCTGGGTGAGGAAGGTCGAGTCGACGTCGGAGATCAGCAGGCCGGCGGGGGTGGTGCGCTGGGTCTCGCTCACGGCTGGATGACCATGCCCTTGCCGATCACGGTGATCCCGGACTCGGTGACGATCCAGCCGCGGGCGCGGTCCTGCTCGGGATCCAGTCCGATCTGGGTGCGCGGCGGCACGATCACGTTCTTGTCGATGATGGCGCGGTGGATCTGGCAGTGCCTGCCCACGATCACGCCGTCCATCAGCACGGAGTCGGAGACGTTGGACCACGAGTTGACCCGGACACCGGGGGAGAGGACCGAGCTGGAGACCTGGGCCCCGGAGACGACCACCCCGGGGGAGATGATCGAGTCCACGGCGCTGCCCACCCGGCCCGGCCCGGCGTGCACGAACTTCGCGGGCGGCTCGTTGCGGTGCCCGGTGAAGGTGGGCCAGTCGGAGTTGTAGAGGTTGAACACCGGATGCACGGCGATCAGATCCATGTGGGCGTCGTAGAAGGCGTCCAGGGTCCCGACGTCGCGCCAGTAGTCGCGGTCGCGGTCGGTGGATCCGGGCACGTCGTTGCGGATGAAGTCGTACACCGCAGCATCCCCCTGGGCGACGAAGGCGGGCACGATGTCCCCACCCATGTCGTGCTGGGAGGTGTCGTCGTCGGCGTCGCGGGTGACGGCCTCGACGAGCGCATCGGCGGTGAAGATGTAGTTGCCCATCGAGGCGAGGATCGAGCCGGGATCGTCGGCCAGCCCCTCGGTCTGCGTCGGCTTCTCGACGAAGGCCTGGATGGTGGTGGGGTCCGACGGATCGGTCTCGATGACGCCGAACTGGTCGGACAGCTCGATCGGCTGGCGGATCGCGGCGACGCTGCAGGACTTCCCGGACTCGATGTGCGCATCGAGCATCTGGGAGAAGTCCATGCGGTAGATGTTGTCCGCCCCGACCACGACCACGTACTCGGGCTTCTCGTCATGGATCAGGTTCAGGGACTGGGCGATCGCGTCCGCGCTGCCGCGATACCAGTGCTTGCCCAGCCGCTGCTGGGCGGGGACCGGGGCCACGTAGTTGCCGAGCAGCGAGCTCATGCGCCAGGTCTGGGCGATGTGCTTGTCCAGCGAATGCGATTTGTACTGGGTCAGCACCACCACGCGGAGGTACCCGGAGTTGACGATGTTCGACAGCGCGAAGTCGATGAGGCGGTAGATGCCGCCGAACGGCACCGCGGGCTTTGCCCGATCGAGGGTGAGCGGCATCAGCCGCTTTCCCTCGCCGCCGGCGAGGACGATGGCGAGGACCTTTTTGGACGACATGATGCGAGGATAGTCGACACGTGGCACTCGTCACGCACAGGAGGCCAAGAGCTTGCACGAGAAGGTGGAGGGGAGAGCGATGCGAGTCGATCTGCTGACCAAGGAGTACCCCCCGGAGGTGTACGGCGGAGCCGGTGTCCACGTCGCCGAGCTGACCAGGGTGCTGCGCCCCCACATCGACGTGCGGGTGCGGGCCTTCGGTGCCGACCGCGCGGAGGAGCGCACCACGTCCTATCGCACCCCCGCGGAGCTCGAGGGCGCGAACGCCGCGCTGGCGACCCTGGGCACGGACCTGCTGATCGCGAACGACTGCGCCGGGGCTGACCTGGTCCATTCCCACACCTGGTACGCGAACTTCGCCGGCCACACGGCCTCGCTGCTGCATGGCATCCCGCACGTGCTCTCCGCCCATTCCCTCGAACCGCTTCGCCCCTGGAAGGCCGAGCAGCTCGGCGGCGGCTACCG
>DXDT01000179.1 GCA_019115335.1 Candidatus Brachybacterium merdigallinarum | reverse complement strand
GATCTCCGTGGTCGGGATCGAGAAGATCGTGCCGACCTTCCAGGACCTCGAGGTGTTTCTGCAGCTGCTGCCCCGCTCCTCCACCGGGGAGCGGATGAACCCGTACACCACCCTGTTCACCGGGGTGCACGACGGGGACGGTCCGCAGGAGTTCCATCTGGTGCTGCTGGACAATGGTCGCAGCGCGGTGCTGGAGGACCCGGAGGGCCGCAGCGCCCTGCACTGCATCCGCTGCTCGGCCTGCCTGAACGTGTGCCCCGTCTACGCCCGCAGCGGCGGCCACGCCTACGGCTCCACCTATCCCGGCCCGATCGGAGCGATCCTCTCCCCGCAGATGACAGGGATGAGCGGGACCGACGATCCGAACTCGACCCTCCCGTACGCCTCGAGCCTGTGCGGGGCCTGCTACGACGTGTGCCCGGTGAAGATCAACATCCCCGACATCCTCGTGCACCTGCGGGCCAAGGACGTCGACCGGCGCCGCGCGACCCGCGGCGACTTCCACCAGACCTGGGACGTGGCGCTGAAGGGGGCCAGCTCCCTGATGAGCTCCCCGTGGGCCTATGACGCCGCGGTCCGCTCCGCCGGTCCGCTGACGAAGCTGCTGCCCGGGGCGAACATCGGCCGCGTGCCCGGCCTGTTCCCGCTGATCCCGGGCTGGACCGCTCACCGCGATCTCCCCAAACCCGCGCAGTCCTTCCGCAGCTGGTGGGATGACCGGGAGAAGGACCGGGAGAAGGACCGGGGCAGCAGCGCCGGCGGCCGCTCTCGCGGCACGACGGATGCTCCCGCGGAGCCGGATGCCGGGGAGGGCTCTGCATGAGCGGCTGGACCGATCAGCGCCCCACCCGCACCCCGGGTCTGAGCGCGAAGGAGGAGATCCTCTCGCGCCTGCGCGCCGCGCTGGACGTGCCCCGCCGGGACGAGGTCACCACCGCCGAGGACGTGCCGCGCTCCTACCAGCGTGCCGACGCCAAGGCGGAGGTCTCCACCGACCCGGCCCGGGTTCGCACGCTGCTGGTGGACCGGCTCGAGGACTACACCGCGATCGTGCACCGCACCACGGAGTCCGAGGCACCCGCCGCCATCGCCGCCGCCCTCGCGGGCGCGACGCGCCTGGTGATCCCGCCCGGGCTGCCCTCGCCATGGACCCGGGAGCTCACCGCCGAGATCACCGTCGACGACGGCCGCATCGGGGCGCGCGAGCTCGACGGCATCGAGGCAGTGCTGACCGGCTGCCACACCGCGATCGCGCAGACCGGCACCCTCGTGCTGCGCGGGGACGAGCTCGGCGGGCGCCGGGTGATCAGCCTGATCCCGGACCGTCACGTGGTGGTGGTCCGCAGCGAGCAGGTAGTGCTCGGGGTCCCCAAGGCCCTGGAGCGGATGAACACCGATCCCGGTGCCGCCTGGACCATGATCTCCGGCCCCAGCGCCACCAGCGACATCGAGCTCAACCGGGTCGAAGGGGTGCACGGGCCGCGCCGCCTCGACGTGGTCCTCATCGACCCCGATCCGGAGCCCGAGCCGGACCCCGCACCCGAGCCGACACCCCGCCGAGCACCTGACCCCGCCTCCGGCCCGACCCCTACACCCGCCCCCACTCCGAAGGAGCCCCGTTGACCCCGCACCGTTCCCTGCAGACCGAGGGCATCACCCTGCCCGGTCCCAGCGCCGCCCGCGACCGCGGCGACCTGATCACCCTGACCGCCGGGAACTACCGGGCCCAGGTCTCCACCGTCGGCGCCACGCTCGAGTCCCTCACCGTCGGGGACCGCGACCTGGTGGTGCGCAGCCCCGAGCAGGGCCCGACCCTGCACTCGCGCGGAGCCATCATCGCCCCCTGGCCCAACCGGATCGGCGACGGCCGGTACGTGTGGGACGGTGAGGAGATCCAGACCCCGCTGAGCGAGCCGGAGCGGGGCAATGCCCTGCACGGCCTGGTCTCCTTCCAGGTCTACTCCCCCGCCACCGTCACCGAGGACGAGCTGGTGCTGCGCACCGAGCTGTTCCCCTCCCCCGGGTATCCCTTCCACCTGCTGCTGACGGTCCACTACGCGCTGGACGCCGAGGCGGGGCTGACCACCACCGTCACCGCCCGCAACCTCGGGCACCGCGATGCGCCCTATGGCACCTGCCCCCACCCGTACCTGATCGCGGGTCCCGAGCCGCTGGACGAGTGGACACTGCAGTTCGACGCGGCCACCGTGCTGCAGGTCACCGAGGACCGCCTGCTGCCCACCGGCACGGCCGCCCTGGGGCCGGGCGATCCCCTCAGCTTCACCTCCGCGCGCCCGATCGGGGACCAGTTCATCGATCACGCCTACACCGACCTGGCCCGCGACGCCGAGGGCCAGTTCCTGCTGCGGCTCACCTCCCCGAGCGGCACCGGGGTGGAGATGAGCGCCGGTCCCGAATGCGGCTGGCTGCAGGTTCACACCGCGGACCGCCCCGAGCCGGAGAACCACCGGGCGGGGCTCGCGGTGGAGCCGATGACGTGCCCGCCGGACGCGTTCCGCAGCGGCACCGATGTGGTGCGCCTGGCCCCCGGGGACTCGCACGAGGCGGCCTGGACGATCACCGGCTGGTGAGCGGCCTGCCGAACGGCTCGGCACCACCCTCAGCACAGCGCAGGGGCCGGCAGCGGTCCCGGGCAGCAGCCGACCGCTGACAGCAGCAGGGCCCGGCACCGTCTCCGGTGCCGGGCCCTGCGTGCGCTCGCTCGCGGATCCGTGAGGATCAGGCGCCGTGCGCCTCCTCGTAGGCCTTGCGGATGTGCCCGGCCACGCGGCCGCGATCGGGGACCTCGTATCCCTGCTCGCGCGCCCACTCGCGGATGCGGGCGGAGTCGTTGTTGCCGCTGCGCGGCGCGGTGCCGCGAGCCCGACGGCCGCCGACACGACGAGCCTTCTCGGTCCAGACGGAGAGCTCATCGCGCAGCTTCTGCGCATTCTCCGCGGACAGATCGATCTCATAGGCGACACCGTCGAGGGCGAAGCTCACGGTCTCCTCGGCCTTCTCGCCGTCGATATCGTCGATCAGTTCCACATACGTCTTCCGTGCCATTCCGGCCCCCTCTGTGTTCATGCTGCGGAGTTCTCACATTCCATGGCGGATCGCCAGCCACCCCAGTATCACGGTGAGGGCCGTGAATATCAATCCGATGACGGCAAAGACTTCTGAGAGTTATTCAGATCATTGTCCGGATGAGTTCGACGGTAATCGGCTTCCGCCCGGCGCTCGGCCTCCCGCTCACTGCGATCCGCGCGCAGGATCGCCCGGATCACGAACCAGAACAGCAGGCCCACACCGATCGAGGGCAGCAGCGCTCCGGCCTCGAACCAGAAGTTGCCCCAGTCCACCTCACGCACCCGGCTTCACGAGGGGGAACAGGATCGTCTCGCGGATCCCGAGCCCGGTCAGGGCCATCAGCAGGCGGTCGATGCCCATGCCCATCCCGCCGGTGGGCGGCAGGGCGTACTCCATGGCCTCGAGGAAATCCTCGTCCAGCAGCATCGCCTCGTCGTCCCCCTGGGCGGCCAGGCGGGCCTGCTGCTCGAAGCGCTCGCGCTGGATGACGGGATCCACCAGCTCCGAGTAGCCGGTGCCGAGCTCGAAGCCGCGCACGTACAGGTCCCACTTCTCGACCACGCCGGGCGTCTCCCGGTGCCCGCGCACCAGGGGGCTGGTCTCGACGGGGTAGTCCCGCACGAAGGTGGGGGCGTGGAGGTGATCTCCCACCCGATGCTCGAACAGCTCCTCGACCAGCTTGCCGTGCCCGTATCCGGGACGGTCGAGATCCAGACCCAGGGACGTCGCGATCTCGTGGAGCTCCGGGACCGAGGTCTCGGGCGTGATCTCCGTGCCCAGGGATTCGGAGAGCGAACCGTAGACGGTGATCTGCTCCCATTCCCCGGAGAAGTCATATTCCTCACCATCGACGAGGGTGACGATCTGTGATCCGGTGGCGGCTTCTGCCGCGGTCTGGATGAGGCGCTGGGTGAGGTCGGCGATCGTGTCGTAATCGCCGTAGGCCTGATACGCCTCGAGCATCGCGAACTCGGGGGAATGCGTGGAATCCACGCCCTCGTTGCGGAAGTTGCGATTGATCTCGAAGACCCTCTCGAGCCCGCCCACCGCGGCGCGCTTGAGGAACAGCTCGGGGGCGATGCGCAGGAACAGCTCGAGGTCGAAGGCGTTCATGTGGGTCTGGAACGGCCGTGCCGCCGCACCGGAGGGGATCACCTGCAGCATCGGGGTCTCGACCTCGACGAAGTCCTGCTCCTCGAGCGAGCGGCGCAGGGAGCTCATCACCTTCGCGCGCATCCGCACCGTGTCCCGGGCCTGCTGGCGCACGATGAGGTCCGCGTACCGGCGGCGCACCCGGGACTCCTCGGACAGCTCCGTGTGCAGCACGGGCAGGGGGCGGACGGCCTTGGCGGCCATCTGCCAGGACTCGGCGAACACGCTCAGCTCACCGCGTCGGGACGCCCCGACGGTCCCGTGGAAGAACACGTGGTCGCCGAGATCGACATCGGCCTTGAGCGCAGCCAGCCGCTCCTCGCCGACCTTAGCCAGGGAGACCATGATCTGCAGGCGCTCCCCCGCCCCGTCCTGCAGGGTGACGAAGGCCAGCTTGCCGGTGTTGCGCTGGAAGACGACCCGGCCGGCGACGCCGACCTCGTCGTCGGTCTCCTGCCCGGCCTCGAGGTGGCCGTACGACGCACGGACCTCGGCGATGCTGGAGGTGATCGGCAGGGAGACGGGGTAGGGCTCCTCCCCGCGCGCCAGCAGGCGCTCCCGCTTCGCCCTGCGGACCGCGATCTGGTCCGAGGCGTCCAGCGTGTCGGGGGCAGGCGGATTCTCAGTCATGGCATTCATTCTCTCATCCGCGCCCGCACAGTTCCCGTCTGCGTCAGGGAGCTGAGGCCTCCACCACAGCCGCGTCGATCAGGCGGGTGCCCTCGATGCGGGCGGCCAGCAGCACCAGGGCCAGGCCCCGGTGTGCGGGCGTGATCGGCTCCAGGGTCACAGGGCTGACGGCGGTGGCGTAGTCCCAGTCGACCTCCGCAGGTGCGCTGCGGCGGGCGCTCTCCAGTGTCGCCAGCACCGCTGCGGTCGAGGGCGCCGCCTCGGAGACGGCGGCGAGGGTGCGGGAGAGCGCCAAGGCGTGCTGCCGCCCGGTGTCGGTGAGATACGCATTGCGGCTGGAGCGGGCCAGTCCGCTCTCCTCGCGCTGGATGGGGACGTCCTCGATCCGCACCGGCAGGTTCAGATCCGCGACCAGGCGGCGGATGATCGCGAGCTGCTGGGCGTCCTTGCGGCCGAACACGGACAGGTGCGGGCGGGTGAGCTGGAACAGCTTGGTGACCACGGTGACGACGCCGTCGAAATGACCGGGGCGGGCGGCTCCCTCGAGCACGGTCCCGGCCCGACCGGCGCTGACCGAGACCGTGGGCGGCAGCACCGGGTACATCTCCTCGACCGGCGGGGCGAAGACCACGTCGACCAGGCCGTCGACGGCGGAGAGATCCGCCTCGAGGTCCCGGGGGTAGGCCTCGTAGTCCTCCCCGGGGCCGAACTGGAGGGGGTTGACGAAGTCGGTGAGGATCACGTGGTCCGCGAGCTCGCGAGCCCGGGCGACCAGGGCGAGATGGCCGTCGTGGAGTGCACCCATCGTGAGCACGGCGGCGACCGTGCCGGTCATGGCCTCACGGGCGCGGTCGAGCGCGTGGATCGAGGTGACCAGAGTGGTCGCGGTGGGCGGGGTCGTGCTCACAGGTCCTCCGTGGGGGTGCGGTCATCGAGCAGGTCGGTCATGCGGCGGTGGGTGGCCTCGGGCAGCTCTGCGCGCGCCAGGGCGGCGCGGGCCAGAGCGCGGTAGGTCTGCGCGGTGTCGCCCTCCGTGCGGTTCCCGTCGGCGCCACCCGGGATGCTGGAATCCAGGTCCGCGAGCTCCTCGAGGTGGGCGGCGACCGTTCCCGCATCCCCGCGGACCACGGGCCCGGTGAGGGCTCTCGCACCCCGCTGCAGGGAGTTCTCCAGCGCCGCCTCGAGCAGGGGCCGCAGGTAGGCGCCGGGGTCGTCGATGCCCAGCTGGCGCAGTGCTTCGCGCGCCTGGTCCACGAGCACCACCAGGTGGTTCGCGGCGTGAGCGAGGGCGGCGTGGTACAGGGGACGATCGCCCTCCGGCAGCACCACCGACTCCCCGCCGATCTCGACCACCAGGGCGGCGGCGACCGGCAAGAACGTCTCGGAGGCGGTGATCGCCATCGGGCACCCGGGCAGGTGCCCCAGGTCCTGGCGGGTGCCGGTGAAGGTCATCGCCGGATGGATGGCGAGGGTGGCACATCCCTTCTCGGCCAGGGGGGTGAGCACGTCCACCCCGTACCGGCCGGAGGTGTGGACCACCAGCTGGCCTCCCGGGGAGAGCTCGGTCGCGGCGATCCCGGCGGCCAGCCGCCCGAGCTGATCGTCGGGAACGGCCAGCAGCAGCATCTCGCTGCGTTCGACGATCGCGGGCACGTCCAGCAGCGGTACCCCGGGCAGCAGGTCCCGGGCACGGTCGCGGGAGACGTCGGAGACGGCGTAGGCGCCCGTGATCGCATGTCCCTCGGCGCGCAGGGCGGCGCCGAGCACGGCACCGACCTTCCCGGCACCGATCACGCCGATGCCGAGCCGGGGCGCGCTCACGCGCCCTCCGCGGCGAGGGCCGGCTTCGGCCAGTGCGGGCGGTCGCGGAAACGGCGCAGTCGGGCGGCGTCCCGGGTGAGGACGGCATGCAGGGCGCGGGCGTCCTCGCGCGGCAGGTCGGTCAGGTGGGCGGTGTGCGCGGCCACGCGGACCTCCAGGTCCAGCACGTCGAGCCGCCGGCCGAGCGGGTCATCGCTGACATGGATCTCCTGGATGCGCTCGCGCGGGATGATCTCGAGCGTGCGGGCGAGGATCCCCCGACGCTGGATGATCGCACCCGGCAGCAGCACGGTCACCCGGGTGCGTCGGGCGATCCACTGCCAGGCGACCGGGGAGCGGATCCCCTCGATGTCGCGGGCACGGGCGGTCAGCAGGTGCTCGATGGTGGCGAGGTCGTCGTCGGTCCCCAGCGGTGCAGCCAGGTGCCCGAGCGTCAGGCCCAGCTCCTCGCGGGTGCCGACCGGCAGGGCGTTCTCGGCGCCGTTCTCACCCTCGTCATCGGTGCCGGCGAGGGTCACGGTCGCGGCGGTCCAGCCGGGGGCGCGCCACAGCAGGGGGCGGCGCAGCCGGAAGCGCTGGATCCGCCCGGAGGCGACGTTGTCGGTGCGGGTGTTCAGCAGTCCGCGGCGCATCCGCAGGCCCCGCGGCGTGATCCGGGAGACGAATCCCCAGCCCGCTTCGATCCGGCCCAACACGTACCGGGGCAGGGCGATCAGGGCGGGCAGCAACGGCACGATCACGGCGAGGCTGAAGCCCTCGGTCCACAGGGCGAAGAAGATCGCCAGGCCCACGCCGATCACGCTCATGAGGATCCCGAGCAGGAAGTCCATGTCCCGCAGCAGGGAGTGGACGAGCCGGCGAGTGGGGATCTCGGCGATCAGCTCACCGTCGGTGACCCCGTCGTACAGGGCCTCGCGGAGGGCGCCGCCTGAAGGCGGCGCGGTCCCCGCCGTGGCCGGGAGCGCCTCGGCGGAGCCGGTCCGGTCCGCCGAGCCGGTCTGGTCCACAGAACCGGACAGGACCACGGAGCCGTGCGGGGCCGCGGCTGCTCCCTGCGCTGCTGTACCGGGATGCGCCGCCCCCGCAGCGGTGGGCTCCCTGTCGGCGCCCGCCTCCCCTGCGGCGATCCCCGGTGCGGCCGCGGCGGCCTGGCCGGGGCGGCCCGCCCCGGTGACCTCGAGGATGATGCGGCGCAGCTGTTCGGCATCCTGGGACTTGATGTACTCGATGTCCAGATAGGACTCGCCGCCACCGACGATCTCGACCCGCACCTTCGCCAGGCCCAGCAGGCGGGCCAGCAGGGGCCGCTCGACGGAGACCGACTCGATCTTGGCCCGCGGCGCGAACGTGCGGGAGCGACTGATCAGCCCCGAGTGCAGGGCCACCCCCTCCTCGGAGACCGCATAGGTGGTCTTCCACCAGGAGAGGCCGGACAGGATGATGGTGAGCACCACGACGACGATCAGCACTCCCGCGCCGATCAGGGCGCGGCGGATCGTGAAGTCCTCGAGCAGGGTGGCGATGTTCTGCGCGGTGAGGACTGCGACCACACCGACCACGATCTTCCACCCGCTGACCAGCGGGGTGATCGGGTGCGTGCGCCGATGGGAGATGACGCCGGTGTCCTGACCGGCCGGGGAGGACTGTGCGGAGCGCTGCCCGGACGGCTGCTCCGGCGGCTGCTGGGGCGGCTGCTGCGGCGGCTGCGGGGCGGGGCTGCTCACAGCGCCGCCATCGTCTCGATGCCACGCTCGCTGAGCAGGGTGCGCATCCGCTCCGCCTCGGCCTTGGGGAGCCCGGGGATGGTGAGCGTGGATCCTGCGGCGGCGGTGGTCAGGGTGATCTGGGCGAGCCCGTAGCGTCGGTCGACGGGGCCCTCGTCGATCTTGACCGACTGCACCCTGCCGTACGGGACGGTGGTCACGCTGCGGAACATGATGCCCGAGGCGACGGTGAGGTCCTCCTCGCCGTCGAGGTAGCCGAGCGCCCGCACCCGGCGCGGGGTGAACGCCAGGCCCTGCAGCACCAGGATCAGCGGCAGGATGCCCACCGCGGCCGGCCACCACCAGCCGGTCAGCACCGTGGCCACGATAGCGCCGGCCACAGCCAGCAGTCCGATCACGTAGCCGGGGATGCCGGCGATGTAGCGGGCGGGGATCAGCTTCGGAGAGACTGGGCGCAGTCCGCCCACGCCGATGCGACCCTGCGGCGGATCCTCCAGTCGCAGCGTCTCAGGACTCTGCGGCGCGGGGCTCTGCGATGCGGGGTCGTGCGGTGCGGGGCGCGGCGTCCCAGAGTGCGGCGGCACGGGCTGCTGCGAGGGCGGTGCCGACGGCGCAAGCTGTGCCGGCTGCGAGGGCGGGACAGCGCTCGCCTGCGGGCCGGGGACCGGCGGAGGCGGATCAGCAGGGGCAGCGGAGGGCGAAGTCATGGGATACATCGTGTCATCCGCGGTGTCCTCTGCCCTCACCCATCGGGGTCGCGTCGACTCCAACGATGGTCGAGGCCCTGCCCGGGCCGGTGCGCCGGAGGAGTCCTCAGCTCGCCTCGGCGCCCTCGGTGCTCTGCTCACCGTCCTGCGGGGGCAGCTGACCCCAGCGCTCGACGATCACGCCCAGCACCCCGAGCGCGATCCCGGCCAGGGCTGCGGCGGCGGTGGGCAGCACCGCGCCGAGCGGGTCCCCGATGCCGGTGATCAGCAGGTACAGGAGCTGACCGGTGAAGATCCCGCCCACCACGGCACCGGTGTAGGCGCAGGCGCGGGCCAGCAGGACGGTGCGATAGGCGGTGGGCAGGTCGATCTCGAAGCGGCGGGGCGCGGAGGTGGGATGCTGCTCACGCTCCTCGCTCTCGAGCATGTAGCGCCGCAGAGGGATGCCGAAGTACAGCAGCACACCGCACAGCACCAGCAGCACCACCGTGGTGAGCCAGCCGCTGATCGGCAGGGAGTGCCCACGGGTGGCGATCGTCTCCAGCATCTGCGCCCCGAACGCGATGCCGACCACCAGGATCAGCACCAGGACGGGGAGGCTCAGCGCGCCGCTCTGCTTCACGGCCGCCCGTATCCCGGGACGTCGGGCCCTGCGCGCAGTCCCGCGCGGTCCTCGGCCCGCTCCAGCAGCTCGCCGATCCTGCCCTGTCCGGGCAGGACGGCCTCCGGGCGGGCAGCGGCCCAGGGCGCGAGCACGAAGGCCCGCTCGTGGGCACGCGGATGCGGCAGAGTCAGCTCTGGGTCGCTGCTGAGATGCTCCCCGTAGGTGATCACGTCGACGTCGAGGGTGCGCGGCCCCCACCGCACCAAGCGCTCCCGGTGCGCCGAGCGCTCGATCCTCCGGCAGATCTCCAGCAGCACGTGCGGATCTGCCGTGGTGAGGACCCCGATCGCGGAGTTCAGGAAGGCGCCCTGCCCGTCGGGGCCACCCACCGGCTCGGTCTCGAGCACGGGCCCGGTCCACTCCACCGTGATCCCCTCCTGGGCCTCGAGAGCGGTCAGCGCGGCAGCCAGGTGCGCCTCGCGGTCCCCGAGGTTCGTGCCCACGGCGAGCACCGCCAGCACGGGAGCGGCGATGCGGCGGATGATCACGCGCACGTCCCCGACCGGGAGCCCGACGGGGGCGGCCGGCTTGTGGACGGTGACGGTCACGGCCCGCACCAGCGGAGCCCCGACGCCGGTCAGGATCCGGCTCGCGACGCGCTCGGCGAGGGTCTCGACGAGGTCATGGCTGCCGGTGGTGATCTCCTCGTGCACCTCGGCGGCGACCAGGGCGTAGTTCACCGTGCGGGCGAGGTCGTCGGTGCGGGCGGCTGCGGCGGCGGAGACCTCCAGGGAGACGTCCACCACGAACTCCTGGCCGATCTCCTTCTCCGCGGCGAGCACCCCGTGGTGCCCCCAGCCGCGGATGCCGGTGACCTCGATGCGATCCGGAGCGGTGGTCATGCTCGCCCCGGGCTGCGGCGTCGGCGCAGGGCATCGCCCACCCGCACGGCGGCGAGCGTGGGCGGCACGGCGTGGACGCGGACCGCCCACGCGCCGTGCTCAGCGCTGTAGGCGCTGATCGCAGCAGTGGCCGCATCACGGTCCACTCCGAGCGAGGAGACGAAGCGCTTGCGGGAGGCGCCGATCAGGATCGGGAGCCCGTGGGAGGCCATCGCCTCCCAGTCGGCGAGGACCTCCCAGTTCTGCTCCCCGGTCTTGGAGAATCCGAGGCCCGGGTCGGCGACCAGGAAGCGGTCCTCGACCCCGGCCTCACGCAGCCGGGCCAGGCGCTCGGCGAGCTCGGCGGCGCTGTCGCGGGCGACGACCTCGTAGTCGGTGAGGTCGTTCATGACGTCGCTGTGGCCGCGCCAGTGCATCGCGATGAGCACCGGCGGGGTGCCCAGGCGGGTGCGGAGCCGCGCGGCCTCGCGCCCCATGTCGGTGTCGGCCCGGCCGGCGGAGACGTCGTTGACGATCAGGGCGCCTGCCTCGACGCTCGCGCTCGCGACGCTGGCGCGCATGGTGTCCACGCTGATGACGATGTCCTGCGCGGCGAGCGCTGCGACCACGGGGACGACCCTGCGCAGCTCCTCGTCCTCGTCGACCCGGGGCGCACCGGGGCGGGTGGACTCCCCGCCCACGTCCACGATGTCCGCACCCTCGGCGACCAGGCGGAGCCCGTGGGCGATCGCGGCGTCGGCGTCGTCGTGCTCGCCGCCGTCGGAGAAGGAGTCGGGGGTGACGTTCAGGACGCCCATCACCAGGGTCTCGTCCCGGTCCAGGCGCTGGGGCAGCCCGTCCGGGACGGGTCGTGCAGGGAGGGGTGCGCCTGCCGTGCTCATGCTGCTCATCCTCGGTGGATGAGGCTCATCGCCTCGGCTCGGGTGCTGGCGCTGTCGCGCAGCATGCCGCGCACAGCGCTGGTGACGGTGCGGGCGCCCTCTGCGCGGACCCCGCGCATCGACATGCACATGTGCTCGGCCTCGATCACGACGATCGCTCCGGCCGCTTCGATCTGCTCGATCAGGGCGTCGGCGATCTGGGTGGTGATGCGCTCCTGCACCTGGGGGCGGCGGGCGTAGACGTTGACCAGGCGGGCGAGCTTGCTGAGCCCGGTGACCTTCCCCTGCCCGGGGATGTACCCGACGTGCGCGACGCCGTGGAAGGGCAGCAGGTGGTGCTCGCACATGGAGTGGAAGCGGATGTCGCGCACCAGCACCAGCTCCTGGTGGTCGATCTCGAAGGTGGTGGACAGCGGGTCGTCCGCGTTCTGGTCCAGGCCCTCGAACACCTCGGCGTACATGCGGGCGACTCGGGCCGGGGTGTCGAGCAGTCCGTCCCGGTCCGGGTCCTCGCCGACCGCGGTGAGGATCTCCCGCACCGCTGCCTCGATGCGCGCGTGGTCCACGGCCATGTCAGTACCCCGATCCGCCGCCGAGTCCGTCGTTGCCGGGGGCGCCGGGGATCTCGGGACCGTCCTCACCGGGGTGGGGCAGCTCGGGCGCGCCGGGCTGCAGGGGCTCCCCGGCGTCGGAGGACTCCGCCCCGGTCGCGGTGGTGGTCGCACCCTCTGCGGGGGCGGCGAGGGCGGGACGATCCTTGCTCGAGGTCCACACCTCCCGCAGCGGACGCTTCTTGACGTCGCGGAAGATCTCGGCGAGCTCGCGCTCGTTCAGGGTCTCCTTCTCCAGGAGCTCCGCCACCAGCCGGTCCAGCACGTGCCGGTTCTCGACGATCACGGCCCAGGCCTCGTCCAGGGCGGTGTCGAGCAGCTCGCGCACCTCCGCGTCGATCTGGCTGGCGGTCTCGCTCGAGTAGCTGGGCCCCTGGGACTGCTGCATGCCCACGAACACCTCGTCCTGGCCGCCGGCGAGGGCGACCTGGCCCACCTTCGCGCTCATGCCGAGCTGGGTGACCATGGTGCGGGCGATCTTGGTGGCGTTCTGCAGGTCGGAGGAGGGACCGGTGGTGACGTCGTGGAAGATCGACTCCTCCACCGCGTAGCCGCCCATCGCGTAGGCCAGGCGGTCCAGCAGCTCGTTGCGGGACTGGTAGTTGCGGTCCTGGGTGGGGACCACCATCGTGTAGCCGCCGGCGCGGCCGCGCGGCAGGATCGTCACCTTGGTGACCGGCGCGGAGTTGTTCATCGCCGCGGCGACCAGGGCGTGGCCGCCCTCGTGGTAGGCGGTCATCTGGCGCTCGCGCTCGGTCATCACCTTCGAGTACCGCTGCGGTCCCATGGAGACGCGGTCGATCGCCTCGTCCAGGGCGCGGTTGTCGATGATCTGGTTGCCGGAGCGGGCGGTCAGCAGCGCCGCCTCGTTCAGCACGTTGGCGAGGTCCGCGCCGGACATGCCGATGGTGCGCTTGGCGACGGCCTCGAGGTCGACGTCGTGCGCGAGCGGCTTGCCCTTGGCGTGCACGCCGAGGATGTGCAGGCGGCCCTTGAGATCGGGGGCCTCCACGCCGATCTGGCGGTCGAAGC
>DXDT01000021.1 GCA_019115335.1 Candidatus Brachybacterium merdigallinarum | reverse complement strand
GAGACCCCTCGCCCCGGCCCCTCCGGCACCGGCCGCACCAGCGGCTGGTTCATCTGACCCCGCCCCGCGACCATCACCGCCCTCCCTGCCGACCCCTGATCCCGCTGTCCGGACCGTCGTCCGGACCGGAGAGGACGCCATGACCGACCATTCCGCCCCGCACTTCGGCTTCACCTCGTCCACCTCGGGACCCCACACCTCGCACCCTGCGGACTCCTCGGCCTCCGCGGGCTCCGCCGATTCCTCGGGCTCCGCCGATTCCTCGGGCTCCGCCGGTTCCCCGGGAGCCGCCGAGGACGGACAGGGCGTGATCCACCGGTTCCGCTCCCCGGGTCCGGTCCATCTGAACCTCCAGAACCTCCGCGGTGACATCTCCGTGCGCGCCGGGTCCGGCCCGGACATCCAGGTGGAGCTGATCCCGCACGGCCGCGCCGGCCGGGCGCTCGTGGAGCGGATGACGGTCCGACTCGATCACGATCGCCTCGTCGTCGACGCTCCCGCGAGCGAGGCCCACTCCGTCTCCGGCGCCTTCCAGGGGCTGTTCGGCTCCTCGAGCGGAGCTGACGGCGCAGCCGGGCCGGGTGCGAACGCGCCCTGGTCGGACCGGCTCGCCGAGGGGCTGCGCAGCGTGGTACGCGGCGCCGAGGGGCTCGCCAGTTCGCTGACGATCCGGGTGAGCGTGCCCGCGGACTCGCGCGCCGTGATCAACGCCGGGGTGGGTGACATCGAGGTGGACGGGCGCTTCGCGACCCTCGACGTCAAGGCCGGCACCGGCGACCTGCGGATCGAGCAGGCGGCGCAAGAGCGCAGCTCCCTGACCACCGGCACCGGGGACATCACCGTCGCCCGCGCCGAGACCGGGACCCTCACCGCCCGCACCGGCCTCGGGGACGTCGAGGTCCGCATCGCCCCGGGCACCGCCGCCCACCTCGACCTCGCCACCGGCTTCGGCGAGCGGGACGTCCAGCTCACCCCCACCGCCGGGGCCGGGACGGCGCAGCGGACGCTCACGCTCGAGGCCCGCTCCGGCAAGGGGGATCTGCGAGTCACCCGCGCCGCGTCCTGACGGTCGGCCCCGCCCCAGGGCCGGTCCCGGTCCGGGCCCCGGCCGCCCTGTCCCTCGGGGGACCGCTCCCGTGCCGTAGAAGCAGGCGCAGCGCCCGCAGGGGAGAAGGATTCCTCGCGCGACGGAAGGAACGGCCGATGACCACCGCATCCGATCCCGACAATCCCGGCCCGCCGCGGGAGCCCGATCCGCACGAGCACGGCACCGATCAGCGTGATCGGATCACGGTCCGGATCAACGAGCGCGACTCCCGCGCCGAGGCGATCCTCGACGAGCAGGTGATCGGCATCCTCACCTTCGAGCGGACCCGCCGAGGCATCGACCTGATCCACACCGTCACCGACCCCGTCCACCGCGGAGAGGGCGCGGCATCCGTGCTGGTGCGCACCGTGTTCGCCGCGATTCGCGAGCAGGATCTGCAGGTCACGGTGATCTGCCCGTTCGTGGAGAGCTGGATCCAGCGCCATCCCCACGAGGTCGCGGGGATCCGCTTCGCGGACTGATGTCGCTGCGGAGTGACAGCTCCCTGGGCTGACGGTGCTGCTCCGCCCTGTGCAGGTCGGTCGTGACGCCGTAGCGTGGAGGCATGGATTCTCTCGATCTGCTCCGCGACCTCTCCTCCCGTCCTCGCGACGCCGTGGGCCGGCTGCGGGACCATCTCGACCCCGCCACCCTGAACGCGCACGTGGGCGACCACCCGAACTCGGTGGCCTGGCTGCTATGGCACACCGGCCGGGAGATCGACGTGCAGCTGGCCGAGCTCAGCGGCCAGGCCGAGCAGTGGACCCGCCTCGGATTCCGGGACCGCTTCGAACTCGGCGAGATCGGCGACAGCGTGGGCTACGGGCACACCCGCTCCGAGGCCCGCCGCATCATCGTCGAGGACGCCGAGCTGCTGGTCTCCTACGTCGAGGCGACCCTGGATGCGATCGACGCCCACCTCAGCGAGCTCAGCCCGGACTCCCTGGGCGAGGTGATCGACGAGCAGTGGGACCCGCCGGTCACCCGCGGGGCGCGGCTGGTCAGCATCCTGGACGATGCCATCCAGCATCTCGCCCAGGCCGCCTACGTGGTGGGCACGGGAACACCGCGGCACCCTTGAGCCGCCGCCCTGCCGGATGCGCCGGGGTCGCCGTGACCGGGGGGCGTGCCGCACCGATCGTCGCTCAGCGCTGCGGGGATGCACTCCGCTGCCGCTGCCGGGCCCGGAGCCCCTCGAGCACGCGCCAGATCAGCAGCAGCCCGATCACGGCCAGCACCAGCCAGTACTCCGTGAGCGCGGCGACGGTGCCGACCAGCACCAGGGCGACGACGTAGATCCGATCCAGCGCCTGCTGGGAGACGCCCAGCAGGCGCGCACCCCACCGGCTGCGCAGCAGGCGCAGCACCAGCAGGGCCAGGACCAGCCCGATCAGGAAGTACCGCATCCCGCGATCCTAGCCGTGCCCCGAGTGTCGGCCCGGCTCCCTAGACTGGCCCGGTGACATCCACCGACGCACTGGAAGCCGGCCCCGATCGGGGGCTCGAACGCACTCCGCCGCAGGACCTGGCCGCCGAACGGGGCGTGCTGGGCGGCATGATGCTGTCCAAGGACGCGATCGCGGACGTCGTCGAGACCGTCCGCGGCAACGACTTCTACCGCCCCGCCCACGAGATGATCTTCGAGGCGATCATCGACTTGTACGGCCGCGGCGAACCGGCGGACCTCGTGACCGTCTCCGATGAGCTCACCAAGCGCGGGGAGCTCGCGCGGGTGGGCGGCGGCGCGTACCTCGCCGACCTCATCGACATGGTCCCCACCGCCGCCAACGCCGGCTTCTACGCCGAGATCGTGGTCGAGCGCGCGACCCTGCGACGCCTCGTGGAGGCCGGCACCCGCATCGTCCAGCTCGGCTTCGCGGCCGACGGCGGCGAGGTCGACGAGGTCATCAACGAGGCGCAGGCGCAGATCTACGCCGTCACCGAGCGCGGCCAGAGCGAGGACTTCGTGGCCCTCGGCGAGGTGATCGACGAGACCCTCAACACCATCGAGGCGACCCAGAACCGGGGCGGCCAGGTCACCGGCATCCCCACCGGCTTCGCCGAGTTCGACGACCTCACCCAGGGCCTCCACCCCGGGCAGATGGTGATCTTCGCGGGCCGCCCCGCGATGGGCAAGACCACCCTCGGCATGGACGTGCTGCGCTCGGCGTCGATCCACAACGGCATGGCCGGAGTCCTCTTCTCCCTGGAGATGGACAAGACCGAGATCACGATGCGTCTGCTGAGCGCCGAGGCGCAGGTGCCGATGAACCGCATGCGCGACGGCTCCATGGACGACCGCGACTGGCAGGCGATGGCTCGGGCGATGAGCCGGATCGCCGACGCGCCGCTGTTCATGGACGACTCGGCGAACATGTCGCTGATGGAGATCCGGGCGAAGTGCCGCCGGCTCAAGCAGAAGCACGATCTCAAGCTCGTGGTCATCGACTACCTGCAGCTGATGAGCTCGGGCAAGAAGGTCGAGTCCCGCCAGCAGGAGGTCTCCGAGTTCTCGCGTGCCCTGAAGCTGCTGGCCAAGGAGATCGAGGTGCCGGTGATCGCGATCTCGCAGCTGAATCGTGGCAGCGAGCAGCGCACCGACAAGACCCCGATGATGAGCGACCTGCGCGAATCCGGCTCGATCGAGCAGGACGCGGACCTCATCGTGCTCATCCACCGCGAGGACTACTACGAGAAGGAGTCCTCACGTGCCGGTGAGGCGGATCTGATCGTCGCCAAGCACCGCAACGGTGCCACCAAGACGATCGAGGTCGCCTTCGAGGGCCACTACTCCCGGTTCAAGGACATGGCCGGCGCCGGAGGGTTCAGCGGCTGACCGCGCCGGGTCAGCCGTTGTTGCTCTGCTTGCGGCGGATCAGGTCCAGCACGATGCCGCCGCCGATGATCGCCAGCCGCAGGTGCGGCGGCACGGTCGGGTCGAAGCTGAGCACGTAGCGGCTGTGGCCGAGGAAGCCGCGGCTCAGTCCCGCCCACTCGCGAGAGACCCGGGCCGCCACCGCCTCACCGACCCGGAAGTCGAAGTCGAATCCCAGCATGTTCCCGTGCAGGTCGAGCTCGGTGCCATCGGCCAGGCTGAACCCCACGCGGGTGGAGAAGATGGCGAACTTGCTGCTGACCTCGGCCAGGGTGGCGCCGTCCGCGGTGGAGAGCACGAAGCGGTCGAAGCCGAGGCTGAACGGGTCCGAGACGTGCAGCAGCTGGGTGCCGTCCACATCGGAGAGGAGCAGCGACCGGCTGCCCCCGAAGAAGCGGGACAGGCCGCTGCCGAGCGTGCTGACGTGCCCGACCGCCTGCTCGCCCGTCTCGTCGAGGATGTCGAAGTCATTGGACATGAATCCGGTGATCTGCTGCATCACCAGCACGTCGTGGCGGAGGAGGGTGGGCAGGGACTCGGTGGACTCCATGCGACCAGTCTGACAGGTGCACGAGAGGTGACGGAGAACAGGGCTACCGTGGGGGACATGACCGATGCCGCCGAGTCCACCCCGCTCGCAGCGCTGGACATCTTCCTGCCCGCGCCGCCGCCCGATCCCGAGCAGCAGGAGGCGTTCCTCGACGAGGCCGCCGCTCTCGCCCTGGACGGCTATCCCCTGCGGGTATACCTGCAGGACGAGGACGCCTGGGCCTTCGAGGAGTGCGATCCGGTGCGGGAGCTGCTGGCCTCGGCCGGACCGGCCGTCCTGCCCGTGACCGTGCTGGGCCTGGAGATCGTGGCCAGTTGGGTGTACCCGAGCACGGCGCAGATGAAGCGCTTCGCCGAGCAGGGCGGCAGCCCGCGCGAGCGGCCGTCCGCCGCGGCGGCGGCCTGCGGGCCGGGCGGGGAGCCGCTGCCCCGGGAGGCCAGCGGATTCGCCGCACAGCTGCTCGGTGCAGGGGGCGGCACGCAGCCGCCGGTCGGGGGACCGGACATCGGTGGACGACGGAACCTGATGGGCGGGGATGTCGGCGACGGGCTGCCGGAGCCGGGCCGGAGCTGAGGTCGAGCCGAGACGAGTCAGCTGCCGTCGGGCTCGAGCATCGTGCGGCTGAGCACCGCGATCACGGCGGCGGGGTCGGTCTCGGGATTGACGAAGGCGAGCCGCAGCGCCGGCTGCCCACGGAAGGCCGTGGGTACGCACAGGATCGTGCCCTCCTTCGCGAGCCGCCGCGACCAGCGCTGATACGCCTCGGGGGTCCATCCCGGGCGGCGGAACACCACCACCGACAGCTCCGGTTCCAGCAGCAGCTCCAGATGCTCGGCCGCATCGATGGCGCGGGCGACGGTCCGTGCCGTGGCCAGGCACCTCTCCACCGCGGCGGTGTAGGCATCGGTGCCGTGGGTGGCCAGGGAGTACCACAGCGGCAGGCCGCGAGCCCGTCGGGTCAGGTGCACGGCGAGATCCGAGGGGTTGGACTCACCGCGATCGATCTGATCGAGGTAGGCGGCGTGCTGGGAGTGGGCGGCCGCGGCCGGGCGCGGGTCCCGGTACAGCAGGGCGCAGCAGTCGTACGGGGCGAACAGCCACTTGTGCGGATCGACCACGAAGGAATCGGCCTGCTCGATCCCGGCGAAGCGGTCCCGGGCGCTCGGCGCGGTCAGCGCCGCCCCGCCGTAGGCGCCGTCCACATGCACCCAGGCGCCGTACCGGTGGGCGACCGGGACCACCCCGGCGATGTCGTCGACGATCCCGGCGTTGGTGGTGCCGCCGGAGACCACCACGGCGCAGATCCGCTCGTCGCCGGCGAGGACCTGCTCGAGGGCCTCGCCGGTGAGGTGCCCGACCTCGTCGATCTCGACGGTGACCACGTCCATGTCCAGCAGCCTGGCGGCCGAGGTGATCGAGGAGTGCGCGGTCGAGGCACAGGCCATTGCCCAGCCCCCGGCAGGCTTCGCTCCCCGCGTGCGCAGCGCGTGGTCCCGGGCGGTGGCCAGCGCCGAGAGGTTGCCGCGGCCCGAGTGGGCGCGGCGGGGATGTAGGCGAGGTTCATCGGGTCGTCCGAGGCTCGGGTGGCGGGGATCAGCACCTGGTCGAACAGTTCCATCGCCCGGGCCGCGCCGATGCCGGGCCCGGTGATCGTCTCCCCGACCTCCTCCGCGAGCGCCTGTGCACTGCGGGCGGTGGTCTTCGGATCCGAGGCGATCGCGGTGTGGGTGGCCGACCACTCCAGCGCCAGGCTCACCGCCTCCCGCTCATCGCCCCAGATCTGCGAGGGCTGCCGGGCGAGCGGCTGCAGATCATCGATCGCCTGCTCGAAGGCCTCGCGCGCCGCGGGGAGAGCAGGGGAGTGCGGGTGCTCCGCATCGTCAGAGGGCTCTGCGGGGTGGGACGGAGCATCGGGGTGGGACGGTGCAGCGGTGTGCGGGCGATGAGCGGAGTCGGCGTCGGCAGTCACGCCCTGCATGGTCCCACGGGCTCGGCCGGCTCGCGGCTGGGTGTCGCGCGGGGCGGCTCAGTGCGCCCGGCGAGGTTCAGCCCCAGACGCGGAACACCTGGCCCGTCTCGATGCCGTGCACGGAGCGGACGAAGGCCTGGGCGACCTGCGCGGCCGTGACCTGGGTGAAGCCCTTGAACGCGGCGTGGTGCCCCGGGGACTCGCGCAGCACGTTCGGACTGACCGCGTTGATGCGCACGCCGCGGGGGAGCTCGTTCGCGGCCGCGGCGACGAACGCCTCCACGGCGCCGTTGGCCGTGCTCGCGGCGACCGCAGCGGGCACCGGATGCTGGGTGAGGATCCCGGAGACCAGGGTGAAGGATCCGCCGTCCGCGACGCGCCCGAGCCCCTCGGTCACCAGCGAGATCTGGGTGACGGCCTTGCCGAGCATCCCGGCCTCGAAGTCCTCCGCGGTCAGCTCCGGGAGGGGCTTGAAGGGGACCGCGCCGGTGCAGCTGACGATCGCATCGACGGTGCCGACCCGCTCCAGGAGCGAGCGCAGCGAGGCGCGATCCTCGAGATCGACCTGCAGCTCGCTGCTGCGGGAGGCGCGGAGCACTTCGCCGTCGGCCTCGAGCGCGGTGGCGGCGGCACGGCCGACGGCGCCGGTGGCGCCGATGACCAAGATCTTCTTCGCGGTCATGGTGGACCTTTCGGGGTGGTGCGTGCAGGCCGGAACGGGATGCGGGGAGTTCAAAGGAACCGCCCCCGACCCTGAGGGGCCGGGGGCGGTTCGACGGGAGCCTCAGGCCAGGGTAGCGGTCAGGGTGATGTCCACGCCGGCCAGGGCCTTGGAGACCGGGCAGCTGGACTTGGCCTCCTCGGCCAGGCGCTGGAAGTCGGCCTCCTCGATGCCGTCGATCCTCGCGGTCACGCTCAGCCGGATCCCGGTGATGCCGCCCTCGCCGATGTTGAAGTCGACGTCCGCCGTGGTGTCCAGCGAGGTGGGCGGGGTGCCGTTCTCGGCGAGCATGTTCGAGAACTGCATGGAGTAGCAGGCGCTGTGCGCGGCGCCGATGAGCTCCTCGGGGGAGGTGGTGCCCTGCTCGGCATCCTCCGCGCGGGCCTTCCAGCTGAGGTCCATGGTGCCCAGCTGCGAGGTCTCCAGGGTGGTGGACCCGGAGCCGGAGAGCAGATCGCCCTTCCAGGCGGTGCTGGCGGTGCTGGTGACTGTGCGGGGCATGGTGACTCCTTCGGTCGATGGTCGCCCCCGCGCTCCGGCGAGGGCGCTCGCCGTTCACGATAGTTCTGATGCCCGCAGAGGTCCATGGACCTCGGGCCCTGGCTCCGACCCCGAGCGTCGCCCAGGAGCGCCGTGCCCGGAGAGTGCCGGGAGTGGTGAGATCGGTGGTACGAGGTGGCATCCTCCGCACCGGAGGGGTAGAAGGGAGGGGTGACCTCCTCTCCCGCCCCCGGCAGCCCCGCGGCAGATCCCTGCTGCCTCGAACCCACCGCTGCGCCGCCCGAGGCGACGGACGCCGCCCTCGACACCGTCCCGGCGACCGGAACCGCGCCGACCGTCGATACCGAGACGGACACGGCGCGACGTGGCCGAGCCGCGCGATCCCGGGGCGCCGTGGGCATCGGCGGGCTGCTGGCAGTGCTCGCGGTCGGCACGATCGCCCTGAACCTGCGGCCCGGGGCGACCTCGCTGGGCCCGGTGATGGAGCCGCTCATCGCCTTCTACGGCCAGGGCGGGCTCGCCACCGGGGTGCTCACCGCCCTGCCCTGCCTCGCCTTCGGGCTGCTGGGCATGATCGCGGTGCCCGCCGGGCGCCGGCTGGGACTGACCGGCACCCTGCTGCTCGCCTTCGGGCTGGTGGTGATCGGGCTGCTGCTGCGGCCCACCGTCTCCAGCTTCGGGGCGTTCCTGGCGCTGTCCGCGCTGGGCCTGATCGGGCCCGCGCTCGGCAACGTGCTGGTCCCCGCCTGGGTCAAGCTGCACGGAGGCACCCGGGTGGTGGGCCTGATGACCCTCTACACCGTGATGCTCGCGATCGGCGGCACCGCGGGTGCGTCGTTCGCAGCGCCGCTGGCCGGGGAGGGCGGCGAGCGCTGGCAGCTCTCCCTGCAGACCTGGGGCCTGCTCGCCCTCCTGCCCGTGGTGATCTGGGCGATCGTCCTGACCCGCACCCGTCACGACTACCCGCCGCCCCCACCGGACGGAGCGGTGCGAGGATCGCTCTGGCACTCGCCCACGGCCATCGCGCTGACCGTGATGTTCGGCCTCCAGTCGATGAACGCCTACACCCAGTTCGGGATGCTCCCGCAGATCCTCACCGAGTCCGGGGTCTCCGCGGCTACCGCCGGCGCCGTGGTCGGGTCGATCAGTGCCTGGGGGATCCTGGGCGGCCTGATCATGCCCACCATCGTCGCGCGCTCCCGGCACCTGCCGCTGATCTGCATCAGCTTCGGCGTGCTCACCACGATCGGATACCTCGGGCTGCTGCTCGCGCCGACGCTGAGCCCCTTCCTGTGGGCCGCGGTGCTGGGCGCCGCCGGGCTCGCGTTCCCCACCGCGATCGCGATGATCCCCGCCCGCACTCGCAGTGTGCTGGTCACCGCACGGCTGTCCGGGATGACCCAGCCGGTCGGCTACGTGCTCGCCGCGATCGGACCGATCCTCATCGGTGCGCTGATGGAGGCGACCGGCTCGGCCGCCGTCATGCTGCTGCTGATGGCAGGCTCCGGGGTGCTGCTGGGGATCTTCGGAGGTCTCGCCGGCCGGCACCGCATGGTCGATGACGAGATCGCACCCCGCGCGGCGGTCGCCCCCGGGCAGGGCCCGGAGGGCGCACGCTGACACGGGCGGGCTCGACCTCCGACATGCGATGATGCCGCCATGAGCATCGGCATCGTGCGCGCGCTGTCCCTCCTGAACTCCCAGCGGCCCACTCGCCCCGCGCGAGCTGTCGCCGAGCCGGCGCGGGTCCAGCGCCACCGCCACGGGCTCAGCCGAGTGCCCGCCACCTGGATCGACGCCGACCGGGCGACGACAGGCACCATCGTCCACGTGCACGGCGGCGCCTTCGTGCAGGGCGAGCAGCCGGCGCACTGGGAATGGCTCGAGGAGGTCGCCCGGCGCTCCGAGACCGCCGGCGCGATGATCCACTACCGGATGGCGCCCCGCTTCCCCTTCCCCACCGCCGTCGAGGACGTCGTGCACGCCCTGGAGTCGATGAGCCAGGAGTCCCGGCTGCGGCCGGGCCGATGGGTGCTCTCCGGCGACGGGGCCGGCGCCGGGATCGCCCTGGCCGCCGCGCTCGTGCTTGCCGAGAATCCGCTCGACACCCCCGCCCAGCTGCTGCTCACCGCCCCGTGGGCGGACCTCACTCGCCCCGTCGTCGGGGACGAGGAGCTCGAGCATCTGGCGAGCCTGTACCGCGGTGTCGCCGACCCCCGGGACCCGCGGCTCAGCCCGTTGCTCGGCGACCTCGGGCAGCTGCCCCCGGTGCAGCTGATCACCGGCACCGACAGCCCGGTCCTGACCGACACCGATCGCCTGCGGGATGCGCTCACCGCCGCGGGTGGGGCACCCGAGCTGCTGGTCGAGGAGGGCGAGGCGGCCACGTATCCCCTCGCCGGCGCCGGGCCCAGGACCCAGCGCGCCCGGCGGGCGCAGATCGCCGCCGTGCGCCGCGTGCTCGGCCTCGACCCGGCGGACCGGGCGGTCGGAACCGCTATCGTGGGGGAGTGACCAGCGGCAACCCCTCTGAGCCGAGCGCCTTCGCCTGGGACGGCAGTCCCTCGGCGACCCGCGAGCTCGAGGCACTCCTGAGCGGCATCGCGCCTCCCGGCACCCTGCGCCTCGTCGTGCAGTCCCTCCTGCTCCGCGAGGCGGGCGATCCCGTCGGCGAGCATCGGGTGGTCGACGCCCTGGCGGACATCGACGGGAACATCGTCGCCGTGCCGCTGCGGGGCGTCGTGCGGGCCGACCCCGGCCGCACCGCGGCGCTCACGGAGATCCTCGGACGCCTCCGCCGCGACCTCGAGCAGGCCGGGCACGAGGATGCGGATGGCATCGAGGTGGTGCTGGATCGCGACGGGTCCCGCAGCATCACCGTGACCCGCGGTCTCGAGCTCGCCCCGGCGGAGGTCGATGCGAGCCCCGCCCCGCAGGAGATCCACGACGGTGCGCACCACCTCCGCTTCGACGCCCCGGCCCTGGAGGCGCTGCGCGATCAGCGGGTCCAGGAGGCATCCGCTGGCCCGCTGCACCGCCTGCTCGCCGCCGTGCGCGTGTTCGCGGAGCGACTGCGCGGACGCGGCTGAGCGTCAGATCGGCTGCTGCTCGCAGGGGCGCATCCCGGTGGCGGTCGCCCCGGGGAGGCGCAGTCCCATCGCTCCGGCGAGGGTGACCCCGAGGTCTGCCCATCCGCCCTCGGCCTCCGCGGTGGGCAGGCCCGGACCGCTGGCCAGCGCCACCGTGGGGCGGGAGGGATCGGCGACCGCGCGCGGGCCCGCGTAATAGGGGTCATCGCCCTCGACCAGCGGGCGATGGGTGGCCGAGAGGCCGAACACGGTGCCGGGACCTCCCTCGAGCACGGCGATCACATCCGTCTGCGCGGTGGCCCCCACCCCGTCGTCCACCCGACGCATCTCCAGGCGGCTGTGGGCGGCGATCTCGGCGAGCGCGTCCAGGGCCAGGTGATGCACCGCCTCCCCCTCATCGCGGCGCACGTGCAGCGCACCGCGCGGACCATCCGGCCACACCAGCGCCCGGAAGTCCACCAGTCGGGTGCCGTCGGTGCGCATCAGCCCCTGCTGGGCCAGCGCGGCGTTGGGGTGGACCAGCAGGGCGGTGGGCACCAGGGCCCGCCCGGGCATCAGCAGCAGCCGGTCCTGCGCGGTCGGGGCGAAGGCCAGCACGACCTGCTCGATCGTCTCGACCACGTCGTCCAGGGCGCGGCGGGCCCGGGGGGAGGTCGGGCCGTGCTCCCGACGCGCGGCGCCCAGGCTCGTCAGCCGCACCGCCAGCAGGTCGATCCGGCCGCTGGCGCAGGCTTCAGCAGCGATCTCGGCGACCAGCGCATCCGCCGGCACCTGGGAGAGCTGGACCCCGGCCGCGCGCCGGGGAGCGAGATGCTCGCGGACCATGCGCGGGGAGCTGGTGGCCTCGGTCATCTCCCAGCGGTTGCGGTAGTGACGCAGGTCCTCGACCAGCGGCAGGCACAGGTCGATCTCGGCCCCGGCCGTGGCGGGCCACTGCAGAGCGGCGGTGACCAGGCCCTGCTCGCGTGCCTGGTCGAAGAGCGTCGGTGCGAGCAGGGAGTTCGCGTACCAGGTGGGGCGGGACTCGGGGGAGCCGGGCTCGAAGGGGATCTCGGTGGCCACCCCGGTGTGCGCCACTGACGCACCGGTGGACAGGGAGACCAGTGCGGGGACGGGCTCGGAGGGGCCGCCGGGGAGGATCGTCAGGGACTGCACGGGCCCGGGGACGGCCTCGAGCAGTCGGGGATGTGCGGTCGCCGGCATGCCCGCGGTGATCTCTTCTGCGTCCTGGGGTCCGAAGCCGTCGACGGCGATGACGAGAGTACGGCCCCGACCAGCGTCCTCGCTCATGCATACCCCTTCGACCCGCTCTGCTCCACTGCTTCGTCGCACCGTAGAAGGGCAGTGTGGCGCGCCCGCAAGAACGCAGTGAGCGGGGAGCCACCAATGCGTGAACACGGTGTGTCTCCCCCGTCTCCGGAGGTCCCGGACGCCCCGGCGCTCGGCGGGAACGGCAGCCGGTGGCGGGGTCAGGAGCAGTTGCGGTTGGTGGCCCCGGGGCCATCCATGATCTCAGCGTCCTCGTCGTCGATGAGGCCCCGCTCGATCACGGGGGATTCGAGCACCCGGGAGAAGGTCATCTCCTGGGCGGTGCGGTGCGCGGAGGACCCGGTGATCGTGGGGATGATCCAGCCGTCGCTCCCCATCTCGCACAGGTCCATGCCGTGGATCGTCGTCTTCATCAGGGCATTGTCGATGCTGCCGGAGGAGTCCAGCAGCGAGCTGATGCCCAGTCGGTACGCGATCACGCCCACGTCATGGGTCTCGACATCGATCACGGACCAGGCGAGGGTCATCCCCAGGGCGAGGGTCGGGGACTCCTCCCGGCTCCCGCGGTACCAGGCGGCGGCGAGCGCAGGGCGCCCGATCGTGCGGAAATCCTGGGCGAGGACCATGGCGACGAAGTAGGGCGTGGACTCGGAGAAATTGCTGGAGACGCCGTCCTGCCAGAACTCGGGGGTGACCTCCAGCAGGTGCGCCTCGATCGCGGCGAGATCGCCGAGCTCCTGCAGGGCACGGGGGTCCAGATGGGCCCGTCCGATGTAGGTGGTGAGCACCTCGCGGGCCCCGGCGAGGTCGGCGTCGTCGAGCTCGAGATCCTGCCAGGGGGCGGAGTCCGGGTCCGCCTCGGCGATCGGCAGGGCGAGCAGGTCCTCGACGCTGCGAGCGTTCCACGGCGGATCGGTGAACTCCGCCAGCGGATCGCGGGCGATGTCGGTGGAGGTCGGGACGGGCTCGCTGCCCGAGCAGCTCGTCGCGCCGAGCAGGACCGCACCCGAGGCGACCAGGGCGGCGCTCAGGTCACGGCGGCGCAGTCGCCCTGTCATCGAAGCTCTGGCTCGGAGGTGTCGGCGCGCCCGGCATCGGCGTCCTGTCGCCGGGAGATGGTGCGGGCCTGCTCCCGATCGCGCGCCACCGCCTTGTCGACCAGCTCCTTGGTGTCCATCTCGGGCTCGTCCGGCGTGAGCAGCCACCACACGGTCGAGCCCGCCGTCAGCAGCACCAGCACGATGATCAGCAGGAGCCAGAGCTCCCAGGAGGGCTCGATCGGGTTCCAGAAGTCGGCCTCGGCCACGATCATCTCCGCGCTCCCCCTTCCCCCGTGCTCCCCGCGAGTCCCCCACGACGGTCCGCGGCCCCGGGCGCCGGTGTGCATGCATCGATCAGCATACCGGCGCGAGGGCGGCGCGCACCGGAGAGCCCTGCGAAGTGGGGATGAGCACCGAAGGGTGCTGGACAGCGCCGGTTCTCCCCGCCGCGTCCACCACCGGGCACGCCGCTGGCCCCGGGAAGTGCCTGGGCGGTTATGCTGAGGCGGTTATGGCTGATGTGATCGTGGGGCGCTTCGCGCTGATTGACCTGATCGCCAAGGGGGGATCCGGGTCGGTTTGGCGAGCCTGGGACTCGAAGACCCAGGAGATCTGCGCCGCCAAGGTGCTGCGCCAGCGGGACTCCGCGGACCTCATGCGCTTCGTGCGCGAGAAGGGCGTCAGCTTCGACCATCCGCATCTGCTGACCCCGTACGGATGGGGGGCGGAGGACGAGCACGTCGTCATCGCGATGCCCCTGGTCTCCGGCGGCACCCTTGAATCCGTGGTGAAGAAGAAGGGCAAGCTCGCCGAGCCCGCCGTGGTGGTGATCCTCGACCAGCTCCTGGACGGGCTCGCCCACGTGCATGCCGAGGGCTGGATTCACCGGGATGTGAAGCCCGCGAACATCATGTTCGAGCCCCGCGGCACCGCCGCCCCGCATTCCCGCCTGGCGGATTTCGGCATCGCCGTGCACGAGACCGATGTGCGGTTCACCCACGTCGGCATGGTCAACGGCACCCCCGGCTACATGGCCCCCGAGCTGTTCGCGATGGCGGAGCCCGCGCCGTCGCACGATCTCTACGCGGCGGGGATCGTGGCCCTGGTCGCGCTGAACGGTCCGATCAAGCTCCGGGACGGTGCACTGCGTCCCGACGAGATCACGCAGTACCTGCGCGGGGTGACCCCGAAGCTCTCCGCGGTGATCCGCCGGCTGATCGCCGCTCAGCCCGAGGAGCGCTACCAGGACGCCGCCACCGTGCGCCGCGACCTGCCCCGCGTGCCCAGGGGCTACCCCCTGACCCATGCCGACGGCACCCCGCTGAGCTTCGAGGACACGCTCCCCCCGGTCCCCGAAGGGGCTCCCGGTGCCAAGCGCCCGGAGCGGCCGGTGCCCTCCGGTCCGCCGCCCTCCTCGTTGGAGGCGATCCGTGCCGGACAGGTCCAGCAGGGCTTCAGCCCCGCCAGTTCCGGGAACTCCTCCCCGCAGACGGGGCCGCAGTGGGCGCAGCAGGGCCCGGGGTCCCCGCCCGGTCCGCCGCGGCAGGGCCCGCACCAGGGCCCACCGCAGCGTCAGCAGAGCCCCCCGCCCCGCCGGCCGGCCCCGCAGCAGTCGCCCCGCACCTCGACCTCCGCCCTGAACACGGTCACCTCCACCATCACGGGCACCTTCACCGGAACGGGGCCGCGGCAGAAGCAGAACCGCAACACCCTGCTCGCCGTCGCCCTCGGGATCGGGGCGGCGGTGCTGCTCGGGGTGGTGGTGGCGATCATCCTGCTGATCGTCATCCCCGGCGGCTCCGCCGCAGAGATCCCCACCAGCAGCATCGATGCCGCCTTCGCGGAGGTGAGCGTGGGCCAGGAGTGCCTGCCCGAGGATCTCGGCGTGATCGCCCTGACGCCGGAGGGGGAGTACGTCTCCTGCGTCGCCGATCCTGACGGCGAGGGATACGCCTTCGCCTGACGACGTCGCCTGATCCCGCCGGTCAGTCGGACTCGGAGCGGGCATCGTCAGCGGATGCGCCCTCCGCTCCCGCAGCGTAGAAGCTGTGGATCACCGTGGCCGCGCCCTCCCCGATCACCTCGGCGAGCAGGACGGGGTCGACCCGGGCCGGATCGAAGCTCCCCGACCCGGTGGGAGCAGCGGCCTCGCGGGCATCGCCCGGAACGACTGCGGGCGGTGCCGCCCCGTCGGCAGGGGTCTGCGGGGCCGGCACGGCTGGTGCCACCAGGTCCTCGAGGTCGATGCCGCGCAGCGTCAGCAGCAGCACGGGCCGCTCGTCCACAGCCTCGACCAGCACGTACACCAGTGCGGAGACGTGCCGGCAGGGTCCCGGCCAGTCCAAGCACGAGCAGTCGTGGGAGAGCTCGGAGGCATCCCGCGGCAGCAGCGACACCTCGGAGCGGGCGAGCTCCTGCTCGATCTCCTGCGGATAGGTGCCCGCCGCCATCCGGGCCGGCAGCTCGGGATGGGCGCGGGCCACCTCCAGGACGGCGCGGCGATCGTCCGGGCGGAGGGCGGGCAGGTCCAGGCGGGCCTGGTGCAGCTCGCCGTCGGCGTCCAGCACGTCCCCGCGGGCGGCGCCCGGCTCGACCTCGAGCCACTGCACCCGTCCGGCGCGGGCATCGGCCCTGCCGCGACTCACTCGTGCCGGTCCCAGCAGCCTCTCGGCTCCGTCGCGCAGGGCGATCGCGTGCCAGCTGGTGCCGATCGGTCCGCGGCGCGAGACCAGGCGGATGCTCATGCCCCCTCCTCCTCGTCGAGGGACAGCAGATCCAGCAGCCGGTCGTCGTCGAGAGCGGCCAGCCAGTCCTCCCCGGGACTGATGGTCAGATCCGCCAGCGCCTGCTTGTCCTCCAGCACGGTGTCGATCTTCTCCTCCACGGTGCCGGCGCTGACCAGCTTGTGCGCCGTCACGTCGCGGCGCTGGCCGATGCGGAAGGCGCGGTCGGTGGCCTGGTTCTCCACCGCCGGGTTCCACCAGCGGTCGAGGTGCACCACATGGTTCGCCGCGGTCAGGGTCAGGCCGGTGCCGCCGGCGCGCAGGCTCAGCAGCATCAGGCCCGGCCGGTCGCGGTCCTGTTGGAACTCGGCGACCATCTGCTCGCGGTCGCGCTGGGTGACACCGCCGTGGAGGAACGGCACCGAGGTCACCCCGAGCTCCGCGAACCGCTCCTGCCAGTACGGCACCAGCAGCTGCCCGAAGGCGGTGAACTGGGTGAACAGCAGCGCCTTCTGCCCCTCGGCGAGGGCTGATTCCAGCAGGTCATCGACCAGCTCGAGCTTGCCCGAGCGGTGCTGACCGTCCCGCACCAGGGCGGAGCCGTCCCCGAGATAGTGCGCCGGGTGGTTGCAGACCTGCTTCAGCCGGGTGATCGCGGAGACCACCAGGGTGCGCCGGGCCTTCTCGTCGGCGCCGTCGATCTGCGTCATCAGCTCCTGCACGATCGCCTCGTACAGGCCGGCCTGCTCGGGGGTCAGGTTCACCACGCGGGTCAGCTCGATCTTCTCGGGCAGGTCCTTGATGATCGTGCGATCCGTCTTCAGCCGGCGCAGGATGAACGGGGCGGTGATGAGCTTCAGGCGGCTGATCGCTCCCGCATCGCCCTCCTCCTCGATCGGGGTCGCGATCCGTTCCTGGAAGCTCTGGGAACTGCCCAGCAGCCTGGGGTTGACGACCTCCATCAGGGAGTGGAGATCGGCCAGGCGGTTCTCGACTGGGGTGCCGGTCAGGGCCAGGCGGTGCGGGGACTGCAGGGCGCGGGCGGCCCGGGTGACCTGGGTGGTGGGGGTCTTGACGTGCTGGGCCTCGTCGAACACGAGGCGGTGCCAGGGCACGGCGGAGAGCACCGGCAGGTCGCGGGACAGCAGCGAGTAGGTGGTGATCACCAGGTCGAGGTCCGCGGCGCCGGCGATGAAGGACTCATCGCGCAGCCGGTCCCCGCCGTGGTGGACGTGCACCGCCAGGTGCGGGGCGAAGGTCGCGGCCTCGCGCCGCCAGGCGCCGACGACGGACATCGGGCACACCAGCAGGGTGGGGCCCACCCGCGCGGCCTCCGCCTCCTCTCGTTCCCGACACAGCAGGGCGAGGACCTGCATGGTCTTGCCGAGCCCCATGTCGTCGGCGAGGATCCCGCCGAGCCCCTGCTGATCCAGCGCCCACAGCCAGTCCAGCCCGTCCAGCTGGTAGGGACGCAGGGTGGCCTGCAGGGTCGTCGGCGCAGGATGGGGCTGAGGGCCCGCCCCACCGGGCAGCAGCCGGGCCAGGCCGCTCTCCCCGCCGGAGACGAGGGCGGAGATGCCGAAGTCGACGTCGGCAGCGTCGGGGGAGAGGATCAGGGAGAACATCTCGATCCAGGGGGCGCGACCGGAGACCTCCGCCGGCACCGGCGCGGGCTCGAGGCCCGGGACGTCGGGGAGCTGGCGCTCCGGGACGTCGGCGGCCTGGGCGGCCGGGCTCGGTGCGGCCCGGGGGCGGCCATCGGGCCCGGTGCGCAGGCGGTTCTCGCGGGTGCGGGCACCGAAGGCGTCGAGGAACTTCTCGGCGGCCCGCAGCGTGGCCGCGTCCAGTCGCACCCACTGGCCGCGCAGCTGCACCAGCTCGGACTGCGCCTCGCGGATCTCCGCCATCTCCTCCTCGGTCAGCTCGGTCTCACCCACCGCCACCCGCCACCGGAAGGAAGCCATCGCGCCCAGGCCCACTCCGGACGCCTTCCGCTCGGCGCCCGGTTCTTCCTCGACCTCCTGGGGGCGCAGCGTGGTGCGCTGCTTCGTCCAGTCCCGGGGCAGCAGCACGGTCACCCCGGACTGCTCGAGCGCGGGCGTGTCCCGGGTGAGGAACTCGGAGGCCTCCGCGGTGGTCAGCAGCCAGTCCACCCCGGTCTCGTCCACGGCGGCGTCCCGCACCGTGGGCGCGAGGCGCATCACCGCGGCCGAGGCCTCGGCGGCGCCGGCGGCGGTGAGGTCGCCGACGGCGCGCAGGTCGGCGACGGGGTGGACCGTCCCGTCACTCTCCCGCAGGCAGGTCTGCAGCGGCCAGGCGGTCCCCACCGGCGGCTCGAACAGCCGCACCACCAGCTCGCTGTCGGTGGAGGTCAGCGCCACCCCGGGCCGGCCGGAGTCGACGAAGGCGTCGAAGGCCGCGCTCAGGCGGCGCTGGGTGGGCAGATCGGCGCGCAGCTCGCCGTCGGCGGCCAGCGCCCACAGCACCCCGCGCCGATCCTCGACGGGAGGGTCGATGCGGCGCAGGTGGGCGGTGAACGCTGCCCGGGCGTGCGCATCGACCAGAGCGTGCAGCATCGGCGGGGAGTCCTTCTCGGGGGCCCGCCACTCCATCACCGGTCGCCCGTGGCGCTCGACCGCGCGGGCCCGCAGGTGCCGGCGCTCGACCAGGGAGATCGCCTGCAGGTCCAGCACCACTGCGGCCACCAGATCCGGCATCGCGATCAGCTCGTCGGTGAGCCGGACGGCCGCGCCGTCGGCGATCAGTGCGGTGAGGTGGCCGGGGAGGTCGTCGCCGAAGCGGTCCTCGAGCAGCCGCCCCGTCGCCCCCACCAGCTCGGTCAGCGCCGCGCCGGACAGCGGCAGGGCGGGCACCCGGCGGGAGCCGTCCCGGCCCGGGACCCGCACGCGGTGGCGGAGGCGGTCCGGGGCCTCGGCCAGGGCGTCGGAGATGCTCGCAGGTGCTTCGCGGCGCAGTGCGGTGAGGTCCTCAAGGGCTCTCGAGCGTCCGGGGGCAGTCTGCTCGCGCACCCACAGGGCCGGGCCCAGATCGTCATCGACGACGAGGTGGAGACGGCGCACAGGCATGCCCCCAGACTAGGCCCCGCCACGGCGAGCACGAGCTCTGTCACGCCCACGACTCATGTGACGCGATGCATCGGTCTCCAGCGCAGCAAAGCTCGGGGCTGGGCGGGGCGGGGCTGGGGTGGGGTCCGGAGGGGCAGAGCGGGCCGGCCGGCCGGCTCAGAGGCCGTCGACGATCAGGGCGGTCGCGTCGAGCCAGGCGTTCTTGGTCCTGGGGTGGACCCGTGACCAGTCCAGGTGGGTGCCGTCCACGAACTGCTGCTCGTAGGGCACTTCGGCGACCGCTCGGGTGTGCGCCCCGAAGTGGGCCATCAGGCGCTTGCGCAGAGTGGCGTCGAACTTGCCCTTGGAGGAGTGGGACAGGATGGTGACCGCATGGTCGACCTGCGCGGCCAGGCCTGTGGCCCGCAGCTCGTCGATCATCCAGGCGGCGGCGTTGAAGGTGTCCTCGCGCACGGTCGAGATGATCACCAGCTGATCGGCCGAGCGCACCGCCGCGAGCCAGTTCGAGGCCCGCACATTGTTGCCGGTGTCGATGACCTTGATGCGGTAGAAGCGGGAGAGGGCGTCGTTGAGGTCGGCGAACGCGGTCGCATCGATCTCCGCCATCGAGCCCGGGTCCTCGTCCGAGGCGAGGATGTCGAACCGCATCTCGCCCTGGGGCCGCACGAAGGGGTCCAGCTCCGCGTTCGAGGCCTCCGGGGTCTTGAGATCCTCGATGCTGCCCAGCAGGTCCACCACGGTGCGGTGATGATCGGTGGGGATGCCACGCCAGCCCAGGGTGCCGCGGGTCTCGTTGTTGTCCCAGGCCAGCACGTTGCCACCGCGGGTCACGCCGAGGGTCGCCGCGATCATCAGGGAGGCGGTGGTCTTGTGAGCGCCGCCCTTGAGGTTCACCACGGCGATGTTGCGGGGCCCGTCCAGCTGGCGGCGGATCCGCTCCAGACGCTCGTTGTCGTAGCGCTCTGCCCGGTTGGGGCGCGGGGAGATCCTGCCGCGGGTCAGCTTGGTGATCGCACCGGGCAGGCCGCGGGTGGCCTTCACCTTCTGCGGCTTCGAGGTCTGGGACTGCAGGTCCTGGAGGGTGGGCCGCTGGTCATCGCGGGGTGCGACCGGGGTCAGCGGATTCGGCCGCACCGGGGCGCCGGCGCCGACCGGAGCCCGGCGCGGCGACGAAGCGGAGGCGTCGGTCCCGGGGGTCGGAGCTGCCGTCCGCGGGATCGGGCCCGTCGTGGCCGAGGGGGCGCTCCCAGCGGAGCCCGCCGACGGGGCTGCACTCGCCGACGGCGCAGATGCTGCCGAGGACGCGGACGCTGCTGACGGTGCAGAGCCGGCGGATGTCGCCGACCCGGCGGACACCGACGACGGGGCAGAGCCGGCGGACGGTGCAGAGCCGGCAGAGGCGGCGGAGCGCGCCGAGGTGCGCGGAGCCCATGCCTCGTGCGAGGAGTCGCTGCCGGACCCCGGGAGGCCGCCCGTGCCGTCCGCATCGGAGGCGTCGTCGGCCGGGCCGGTCGGGGCCAGCGAGGGCTGGGCGGCAGCGCGGCGACGTCGAGCGCGCTGGGAGCGGGCGGAATCGCTGCTGCCCTCCGCGCCGATCACCGCGTGCTCCCCGGTGGGCGCGGAGGCCGCGGAGTAGGTTCCCGCGGAGTGGAGACCGCCGCCGGAGAGCGAGCTGAGGTCGATCGTGTCGTTCTCGTCGGCCGGATCCGCCGGAGCCCCGGCATGGGCGCCGACGGGCGGGGCGACCAGCGGGGCCCCGGCCGCCGGGCCGTACAGGGGGCGGTCGTCCGGAGCGCGCCCGGAGATCCGCCCCGTCGGCTCGACGCGCAGATGGTGCTGGACGTCGGGCTCGACGATCACCACGTCGATCGCGGAGTCCGCCTCGCGGGAAGCGGTGATGAAGGCCTGCTTGACCTGCGTGCGGACCTCAGGAAGATCTGCGCCGTGCAGCTCGAGGACATCCTCGGCGAAATGCACGGTGGCGCTGGTGTCGGAGGTGATGCGCGCTTGCGCGATCATCGATCGGTCCCTTCCCTGTCCCTGACGGCCGCCATCGCCTGCGGGCGTGGGGCTCCTGCTGTCCGCCCCAACTCTACGGGCACACGACGAGGCCGGGGGCCCCGTCTAGGCTGGGACGGTGATCACTCAGCTGACCACCGACCCCGCCGTCCCCGGCGCGAACGAGGACGCCGCCGGAGCGCTCGCCTCGATCGCCGTGCTCGCCGACGGCGCCGGGATCCCGCACCGCTTCCGCGCCGGCTGCCACCACTCGGTCGCCTGGTACTCCCACCAGCTCACCGCTCGGCTGCTCACCGCGGCCCTGGACGAGACCGTGAGCCTGACCGCCGCGGCGGCGCAGGCGATCACGGAGGTGGCCTCCCTCCACCAGGAGGAGTGCGACCTGGCCGCGGGCAGCCCCTCGGCCACGCTGGTGGCCGTCCGGGTGATCGACGAGCAGCTCGAGCATCTGGTCCTGTGCGACTCGTCCCTGCTGATCGAGCATCCGGACGGCACCGTCACCCGCCTCACCGACGATCGCGCGGACCGGCTGCGACTGCCCGATCCGACCCCGGAGGCCGTCGAGGCCCAGCGCAACGCCCCCGGCGGATTCTGGGTGGCCCGTCACGAGCCCGAGGCCGCGGCCGAAGCGCTGGCGGGCACGACCCCGCTCAGGGACATCACGGCGGTGCACCTGGTCTCCGACGGCATCACCCGCACCGTGGATCTGCTGCGCACCCACGACGAGTCCGAGCTGGCCGCTGCGCTGAGCGCGGATCCCCGCGGCCTGATCCGACAGCTGCGCACCGCCGAACGCGCCCTGCCCGCCGAGCGGCGGCCGCGCAAGATCCACGACGATGCGACCGTGGTCACCCTCACGATGGCCCCGGAAGGATGAGCATCCCGGCGCCGGCGGAGCAGCGTGCAGCAGTGGGATCGGTCACTCTTCGCGGTGCCGATCGAGGCGGGGCTCACGCGTTCACGGTGATGCAGAGGACGCCCCGGGGCCGGCGAGGCGGTGACGACTGTCGAGAAAACCGCATCTGCGGGCGTCGGCGGTCCTCACAGGCTGCCCAGGGGACGCCCGTGAGCGGCACCGGGGCGGCAGACGTTGTCGGAATTCGCAGAAGACACTCAGGCAACCTCCATGTCACCTGCGAAGATGGGCGCGTCGCTCCGTTTACAGGAGTGCTCGCGGGGCTTAGACTCCAAGGGCATGCACAGCTCAGGCAGTGCTCGGCGACGGGGAGTCGCTCCCCGCGTACGGCGCAGTTGCACAGCCCGACGCGATGCGTTAGCTTGAAAACTCAATAGATCCACCGCTTCCCAAGACCCCCCTCATGGGAAGCGGTTGGACGGGCACAATGCCAGGTTCCCCCACCTGTGGCAGCCCGTCCGGCCTGTTCGCCCGCACCCACCCCTGACGGACGACAGGCAGACGAGCGGTCCGTGAGCCCCCGACACTGTCGGCGCAGAGCTCCGGGCCGCTCGTCGCATTTCGGGCCGATCCTGCGCCGCCGGACGGTCCGGCGAATCAGGGCAGCCCCCGCCGGTGAGGATCAGCGGCGAGGATCAGTCCAGGATCGCGACGTCGCTGCCGGGATCCAGGCGGTACCCCGCCCCGCGCACCGTCGAGATCAGCTTGCGGTAGCGGCCCAGCTTGGTGCGCACCCGGCGGATGTGCACGTCGACGGTCCGCTCACCGGTGTCCTCCGGGGCCTCCGACCACACCGACTCCATCAGCTGCTCGCGCGAGACGATGGTGCGCGACTGCCGGGCGAGGTGGGCGAGCAGCTCGAACTCCTTGTAGGTGAAGTCCACGTCCTGCCCGTCGATCCGCACCCGGCGTCCATGCAGGTCGATCACCAGGGAAGCGCTGTGCGGGGCGCTGGCCGGGCTGTTGGGGCTCACCGCGGTGGCGAGCAGGGCGCGACGGCGGGCGGCCTCGGCATCGCGGCGGGCGGGCGAGTTGGGGGAGACCACTCCGGCCCGGCGGGGACGCAGCGGGCTGACCGCCGCCGAGCCCCGGTGACGCGGGGGCAGGGAGCCAGCGGTGCCGGAGGCGGCGCGGAAGGGCTGCGGGGTGCTCACGGACACAGCGGTGCGGCCGCCACGAGCGGCGGTCAGACGCTGGGCGTGGGTGCGCAGCTCATCGGCGAGCAGAGCGGACTCGACGTCGCCGGTGCCCTCCGGCAGGGTCACCGACACGGTGATGGTGACGGCGGCCGGCCGGGCGGCGGCACGGCCGGCGGTGCGGGGGGCGGTGTGGTCCTCGCGGGGGGCGGCGAAGGTGGTGGGGCGATCCAGGGTGACAGTCATGATGCAGGTTCTCCGAGGTGCGGCGCTGCTGCGCGGCGGGTGGTGGACCCGGGATCCCGTGCGATCTACGCCTGTGCGGCGGATCTGGGGGTGTGCTCCCGGTGGCACCTGGAGCCCGCGCCTTCCGGCCGGCTCCTGTCAGCCGACCCCGGAGGTGTCTCGAAGCTCAGAGGCTCGGCTGACGCTGCATCATCTGCATCATCATCGAGCGCATCATGGCGCAGGCCGCCCGGAGGGCGGCCTTCGTGCGCGATGCGGTCGAGAACATGTCCAGAACTATGCCCCGAGCCGTCCCGCGATGCAAGAGGGTGTTCACATGGCGGGACGGCCCGGGGTGTCCAAGCCTGCGCGGAGGCGTTCCGGGTGCCCCCGCTGAGCAGGTCAGAGCGGTGAACCGGTCAGTGGGTGTGCCCCGCCTCCGCCTCGTCGTGCGAGTGGACATAGCCGCCCTCGCCGTCCTCGTCGGCATGGAAGTGCGGGGCCATCGGGCCCGGATCCTGCGGCACGTGCCCGCCGGAGAGGAAGGCCGCGTGCATGTCGCGCACCCACTGGGCGAGCGCCTGGACCGTCTCGGGCTGCTTGCGGGAGACGCCCACGACGGCCCGGCCCTCGCGGGCCGCGGAGGCGTCGGCGAGCATCTGCTCGACGTCCACGTCCACATGCTCGGCCAGGTCGATCTTGTTCACGACCAGCAGGTCCGCGCGGCCGATGCCGGGGCCGCCCTTGCGGGCCACGTCACCGCCGCCGGCGACGTCGAGCACGAACAGCTGCGCGTCCACCAGCGAGGGGGCGAAGGTCGCGGTGAGGTTGTCGCCCCCGGACTCCACCAGCACGATGTCCAGCGGGTCGAAGTCCCGCTCGAGGTCCTCGACGGCCAGCAGGTTCATCGTCACGTCGTCGCGGATCGCGGTGTGCGGGCAGGCACCGGTCTCGACCGCGCGGATCCGATCCTCCGGCAGCACGCCCTCGGCGCGCAGGAAACGGGCGTCCTCGTCGGTGTAGATGTCGTTGGTGATCACGCCGATGCGGAACTCCTCGGCCAATGCGCGGCACAGGTTCGCGATCGTGGAGCTCTTGCCGGTGCCGACGGGGCCGGCGATGCCCAGGCGCAGGGCGCGCTGCGGGGTGGTGGGTGCGGTGCTCATGAATCCTCCAGCGGGGTCGGTGACGGTGAGGGGAAGGGTGACGATCGGGGGCGGGCGCGGACGAGCGTCGGGACGGATCCTCAGCGCGGCACCGCGCTCCAGGTGCGCGGGGTGGGGGAGGACCAGGGGGCGCCGAGCAGATCGGTGGCCTGGTCCAGGCGATGGCGCAGCCCCGGGGCGTCCGGCGCGAGGGCGGTGATCTGCACGGTCACTTCGTCCTGGCGCATCACGGCGCAGGTCGGGTCGGGGGTCGCGGAGATCGGGCCCGGGGCGCCGTCCGGGTCCACGACCACTACGTTGCCGACGGCGCGGTGGGCGCCGAGCACGGAAGGACTGCGGGAGCCGGCGGCGTCCGGTCCGAGCGCGATCCGCTGAACGACGGCGGGCGCGCCGCCCCGGCGCACGTCCAGCTGGGTGCGCAGCGTGCCCGGCTCCTCCCGGTGCCGACCCAGCACCAGCTCCTCGCGGAACATCAGTCGCGCCCCGGCAGCGAGATCGGCCTGGATGACGTGCTCGTGGCGGCATCCGTGCGCGGCGATCACCGGCTCGGGGATCCACAGGAAGGTCGCGCCCTCCTCGACGCGCACCCGCGTGATCCAGCGGGAGAGCTCCCCGTGCGGGCCGGGCAGCACGAGGGTGGCGCCGACGTCCTTGAGCAGCAGCGTGGAGCCGGCGCCGACGTGGATGTCCAGCAGGTAGGTGTCCCCGCCGACGGGCCCGGCCGCGCTCGCGGACATCCGCACCCGCGCCGCCTCGGCGCCGCGCAGATAGGGCTCCTCGCCGCTGGCGATCGTGGGCCGCGGGGACAGCGGCGTGTCCGCGCGCAGGCGGGAGAGGACGCTGCGGCCGGCGCGCCGCTCGGTCGCGATCACCGCATGGCAGAGGAAGGACCCGCGGCGGGTGCGACGACGTCCTGCCTCCGGCGCGGCGAAGGCGGGCAGGGCGCCCTGCCCGTCGGCGGGCGGTGCCGGGGTCGGCTCAGGAGGCGAAGAGACGCTGGTCATGTCTGGTGTGCAGCTCGGCGGCGAGGTCGGAGAGGGGTGCGGTGTCCCCGGGCAGGTCACGCGGGTCGGTGGTGGCGTGGTCGGCGGCGCGGTCGGTGAGCGCGTCGAGGTCGCCTGCGAGCGCGGCGAGGCAGCGGTGGGTGGCGAAGGGGTCGATGCTCATCAGCTTCACCGCGGCGACCGCCGGACCGGCCGCGGACTCGTAGAGCACGACCGAAGCGGCGTCCCGGGCCGTCAGGCCCAGCGCCACGGCGACGACCCCGTAGGCGATCGGCTGCTGCAGCACCCGTCCCGCGGCGGCGAGCACGGGCGCCTGCCCGGGCGCGATCGAGGTCATGGCGCGCAGCAGCATCCGGCCCAGGTCCTGGCCCACCTTCCGCAGGGCGGGGGAGGGGGTGCGGGCGATCAGCTCCGCATCGAGCACCGCGAGCTCGGCGCGGAGCCCGTCGAGCTCCCCGGCAGCGATCGCGGCGGCGGTGCGGTGCTGGGCCGCCGCCGCGAAGGACCCGCTGACCAGCCCCGTGGTGTGGATCCGGCCGCGGAGGTACTCGGCGATGTCCTGCTCGGTGCGCACCCAGCCCTGCACGATCGCCTGCTCCAGCCCGGCGGAGTGGGCGTAGCCGCCCGCGGGCAGGCGCCCGTCGGCGAGCAGGAGCAGGGCGGCGCTGCGCCTGATCGAGCTGTGGGCGGGGGAGCCGGGGGACAGGGAGGCGTCGGGCATTCTCGGGTCGGCGCTCAGAACAGGAAGTACCGCTGCGCCATGGGCACGAACTCGGCGGGCTCGTGCTCGATGAGCTCCCCGTCGATCCGCACCGCGTAGGTGTCGGGGTCCACGTCGATGCGGGGCCGGGCCGTGTTCAGCGGCAGGTCGTCCTTGGTCACCTGCCGGGTCGAGGTGATCGGCACGATCTCGTGGTCCACGCCCATTTTTTCCACCACATCGTTCTCCATCGCGAGCTCGGAGACGAAGGCGAGCGAGGTCGCGCCCGCCGCTTTCGTGTGGTGGTTCCAGCCGGGACGGCCGGAGACGGGCTGCGGGGTGGGGATCGAGGCGTTCGGGTCGCCGATCGCGGCGACCGCCGCCATCCCGCCCTTGAACACGGCGGAGGTGCGCACCCCGAACAGCGCCGGCTGCCAGAGCACGAAGTCGGCGAGCTTGCCCACCTCGATCGAGCCCACGTGCTGGTCGATGCCGTGCGCGACCGCGGGCGCGATCGTGTACTTCGCGACGTAGCGGCGGGCGCGGTGGTTGTCGGCCGTGGTGTCGCCCTCGAGCGGCCCGCGCACCTTCTTCATCTGGTGCGCGGTCTGCCAGGTGCGGATGATCGTCTCGCCGATCCGGCCCATCGCGAGGGCGTCCGAGCTCATGATCGACAGCGCGCCCATGTCCTGCAGCACGTCCTCGGCGGCGATCGTGCCGGCCCGCACGCGGGACTGCGCGAAGGCGAGGTCGTTGGGGATCTGGGGGTTGAGGTGATGGGCGACCATCACCATGTCCAAGTGCTCGTCCACGGTGTTGACCGTGTACGGGCGGGTGGGGTTCGTCGAGGCGGGCAGCACGTTGCGCTCGCTCGAGACCTTGATGATGTCCGGGGCGTGGCCGCCGCCGGCGCCCTCGGTGTGGAAGGCGTGGAAGGTGCGGCCCTTCACGGCGGCGAGCATGTCCTCGACGAAGCCGGCCTCGTTGAGAGTGTCGGAATGGATCGCGACCTGCACGCCGGTGCGGTCGGCGATCTGCAGGGTCCGGTCGATCACGGCCGGGGTCGCGCCCCAGTCCTCGTGGATCTTGAACCCGCCCATCCCGGCGCGGACCTGCTCCAGCAGCGCTTCGTCGTTCATCGCGTTGCCGCGGCCGAGGAACATGAAGTTCACCGGCCACGGGTCCAGGCCCTGGAACATCCGCCGCAGCCACCACTCGCCGGGGGTGGCCAGTGCCGCCTTCGACCCCTCAGCCGGGCCGGTGCCGCCGCCGATCACGGTGGTCACGCCCGCATTCAGGCCCACGGTGAGCTGATCGGGGGTGACGTAATGGACGTGGGTGTCGATCGCGCCGGCGGTCATGATCATGCCGTTGCCGGCCATGACCTCGGTGGACGGGCCGATCACGAGGTTCTCGTCGACCCCGTCCATCACGTCGGGGTTGCCGGCCTTGCCGATGCCGCAGAAGCGGCCGTCGCGGATGCCGACGTCGGCCTTGATGATCCCCCAGTGGTCCAGGATCACCACGCCCGTGATGACCAGGTCCGGGGTGCCCTCGGCGCGGGTGCGGGCGGACTGCAGCATCGACTCGCGGATCGACTTGCCGCCGCCGAACACCGCCTCGTCGCCGCCGACGTAGAGGTCCTGCTCGACCTCGATCACCAGGTCGGTGTCCGCCAGGCGGATGCGGTCCCCGACGGTGGGACCGTAGCTGGCGACGTACTCGGAACGGGTGACCTCAGCCATCGAGCGGACCTCCGATGTCCCCGCGGAAGCCGCGTGCGATGCGGGCCCCGCGATAGTCGATCAGTTCGACGTCCTCCTCGGCTCCGGGCTCGAAGCGCACCGAGCCGCCGGAGACGATGTGCAGACGCTTGCCGCGAGCGGCCGCGCGATCGAAGTCGAGCGCGGGGTTCGTCTCGGCGAAGTGGTAGTGGGAGCCGACCTGGATGGGTCGGTCCGCGGTGTTGATCACGCGCAGCGTGATCGGCTCGGCGCCCGCGTTGATCACGACGGGGTCCTCGGCCAGCAGGATCTCCCCGGGGATCACCGGGTGCGAGTGGTCCATCGCGTCATCGCTCGTGCGGCGCGGCGCCTGGCGGCTGCCGGTGCCCGAGCGGCGCGGCTCCGAGGGGGCGCCGACGCCCGAATGGCCCTTGGCCTCGTCGTCCTCGTACTCGCGGCCCGGATGATCGGTGGGGTGGGCGGCGCCCTCCGGCTGCGCCGGCGGGCCCAGCTCCGGGTTGTCGAAGGGGTTCTCCGCCATCGACGGCGCGGCCGACGGATCCTGCGGCGGCTTCTCGTTGCTCATCGTGCCTCCTTCACTGCACCGGATGCATGACGGTGACCAGCTTCGTCCCGTCGGGGAAGGTGGCCTCGACCTGCACCTGCGCGAGCATCTCGGGCACGCCCTCCATGACGTCGTCCCGGCTGAGCACGTAGCGGCCGCTCTCCATCAGGTCTGCGACGGACTGGCCGTCCCGCGCACCCTCCAGGAGATAGGAGGTGATCAGCGCGGTCGCCTCGGGGAGGTTCAGCTTCAGCCCCCGCTCCTTGCGCTCCAGCGCCAGCTTCCCTGCCACGTGGACCATGAGCCGCTCCTGCTCGTGGACGCTCAGGAACATGGGTGCCTCCTGCAGTTCGGGGACGACAGATGCTCCATCTTCGCGCCGCCGACGGCGGGAATCAAACCCGGGGACGCGCTCGTGACGACTAGTCGACGACTCCGAACAAGCGGTCGCCCGCGTCACCGAGGCCCGGCACGATGTAGCCCTTCTCGTTGAGCTTCTCGTCGATCGCGGCGGTGACCACGGTGAGGTCGATCGAGGGATCCAGCTGCTCCTCGAGCGCCGCCAGGCCCTCCGGCGCGCACAGCAGCGTCACGCAGGTGATGTCCTTCGCGCCGCGCTCGTGGAGGTACTCGCAGGAGGCGATGAGGGTGTGGCCGGTGGCGAGCATCGGGTCCAGCACGAAGCACTGACGGCCCGAGAGGTCCTCGGGCAGACGGTTCGCGTAGGTGGTGACCTCGAGGGTCTCATCGTTGCGGACCATCCCCAGGAAGCCCACCTCGGCCGTGGGCAGCAGGCGGGTGAGGCCGTCCAGCATGCCCAGGCCCGCGCGGAGGATCGGCACGACCATCGGCTTGGGGTTGGTCAGGCGGGTGCCGGTCATCGTGGTCACCGGCGTCTCGATCTCCACCGGTGCGACGGCGACGTTGCGGGTCGCCTCGTAGGCCAGCAGGGTCACCAGCTCGTCGGCGAGCTGGCGGAACACCGAGGAATGGGTGGCGCGATTGCGCAGCACCGACAGCTTGTGGGCGACGAGGGGGTGGTCGATCTCCAGAACGCGCATGGGAGGGAATCTACCGGAG
>DXDT01000178.1 GCA_019115335.1 Candidatus Brachybacterium merdigallinarum | reverse complement strand
ATGTTCCAGGGCTTGACCGCGCCCTCGTCGAGGGTCTTCGAGGTGTCCGGGACCAGGGCGTCGTCGTCGACCTCGCGCACGATCCCGGTGCCCTCGCAGGTGGGGCACGCGCCCTCGGAGTTGAAGGCGAGCGCCTCCGCGCCGGGCGCCTCCACCTCCGTCCCGCACGCCGGGCAGGGGTAGGGCTGCTCCGCGGCGACAAGCAGTGAGGGCGGGACGCGGTGCCCGTTCGGGCACACGTGGGAGGCGAGGCGCGAGTAGATCAGGCGCAGCACGTTCAGCAGCTCGGTGGAGGTGCCGAAGGTGGAGCGGATGCCGGGCACGCCGGGCCGCTGGCGCAGCGCGAGCGCGGCGGGGACGTGCACGACCTCGTCGACGTCCGCGCGCGGTGCCTGCGCCATGCGGCGGCGGGTGTAGGTCGAGAGCGCCTCGACGTAGCGGCGGGAGCCCTCGGCGTAGACCACGCCCATCGCGAGGGAGGATTTGCCGGAACCGGAGACGCCGGCGATCGCGACCGGCGGTCCAGCGGGATGTCGACGTCGATGCCGCGGAGGTTGTGCACGCGCGCCCCGCGCACCGCGATGTGGTCCGGTCGCTGCCGCCTCGCTCTGGTCATGAGCCCACGGTACGCATCTGCTGCCGGCGGCAGCCCTCACCGACGACGGTCCGGGAGCCGACGACATCAGGGCGCGGACGGGAGGGCGGTGCGTGCTCAGGAACCAGCCTTCCAGCCCGCGCGCGCCGTCCACGCCGTCCTGGGCAAGGTCTTCGGGACGGCGGGTATCGGATCCACTCGCGGTGCTCGAGAATGAGAGCCCACCCCGCCGACGAGGAGGACCTGACCATGTCGCCCACTGGGAGCTCCGTTCCTCGCCGGAGTGCAGGAGAGGGAGGAGCTCCTGAGCGCGTACGTGGAGGTCACCGACCCCGAAGCCCTCGCCCATGAGGTGGAGGAGGCTGGTGCGGAGATCCATGCCCCGCTCCGACGGACGCCCTGGGGAACGATCGAGGTGATCGTGCGCGATCCCGATGGCAACCTGCTCCTGTTCAGGGGTGCGGTGCAGTGATGAAGAGGATCGGCCTGCTGGGCGGGATGAGCTGGGAGTCCAGCGCGGAGTACTACCGGCGGCTCAACGAGCTGGTCCGCGAGCGGCTCGGCGGGCTCCATTCGGCGCGCGTGATGCTGGACTCGGTGGACTTCGCCGAGGTGTAGACGCTGCAGTCCGAGGAGCGCTGGGAGGGCGCAGGCGCCCTGCTCACACAGCGGGCGCGAGCACTGGAGGCCGGTGGCGCCGAGCTCATCGCGCTGTGCACCAACACGATGCACAAGGTCGTCTCCGACGTCGAGGACGCGGTGCCGGTGCCCGTGCTCCACACCGCCGACGCTGCCGCCCGGAGCATCCACGGCGCGCGCATCGCACGGGTGTGCCTGCTCGGCACCGCGTTCACCATGGAGCAGGACTTCTACCGCAGCCGGCTGGCGGAGCGAGGGATCGAGCTGCTCGTGGGCCCGGATGACAGCCCGGTCCCGGTCTTCCCACCACGCGCCTGCACGTCGAGGCGCTGATCGCCGCTGCTCTCGAGCCCTGACCGCGCGGCGGGTCTCACGTATCGGACCGAGCACGCGCACAATCGTCCGATGTATAGCCTTCGAGTCGACCGAAGTCCTCCCTGACAGCTGATCGGGCCCATCACGAAGCGCCTCATGGCAGGCGTGTTCCGAGGCCGGCTCGGCGTGGCGCCCACATTTGCCACGAGGGCGATCCCCCGCTGAGATCGGATCACTCCATGCATTTCCTCGACACCCCGATGAGCTGGCAGGAGCTCGACGCCCGGCCGATCCCCTCCTGGTACACCGACGCCAAGTTCGGGATCTTCATCCACTGGGGCGTCTTCTCCGTGCCCGCCTGGAGGTCGGTCAACGACGAGCAGTTCGGCTCGTACGCGGAGTGGTACTACGCCAGCGTGTACGGCGACTACCGCAGCTCCGATCCGGATTTCCATGCCCGCACCTACGGTGAGGGCACCACGTATCGCGATCTCGCCGAGGGGTTCACCGCCGAGCTGTTCGACCCGCAGCAGTGGGCGCGCATCTTCGCGGGAGCCGGTGCGAAGTACGTCGTGCTGACCACCAAGCATCACGACGGCTACTGCCTGTGGCCCACCGCGAACCCCCACAAGGCCGGCTGGAACTCCGGCGACGTGGGACCCCGCCGCGACCTGTACGGCGATCTGACCGAAGCCGTCAGGGCCGAGGGCCTGCGCATGGGCATGTACTACTCGATCCCCGAGTGGGAGACCCATCGCTCACATCGGGTCGAGGGCGGCTACTTCATCCCCGAGGCCGATGCCGAGCGCTTCGGCCTCGATCCCGAGACCTACCCCGCCGAGGTCCTGTGGCCCCAGTGGCAGGAGCTCAACGAGACCTACCGGCCCTCGGTGGTCTTCACCGACGGCGGCGAGTGGGACTTCCCGGAGGAGTACACCCGCACCCGCGAGATGCTGACCTGGCTCTACCGAGACGCTCCCCACGGCGATGAGGTCGTGGTCAACGACCGCATCCACCGCGGCATGCCGGGCACCCACGGCGACATCTTCAGCACCGAGTACCAGGACGTCGACGGCTTCGGCGCCGCCCACCCCTGGGAGGAGAGCCGGGGGATCGGGAAGTCCTACGGGTACAACCGCGCCGAGCAGCTCGAGGACTACCTCGAGGCGGAGGAGCTGATCCGGCTGCTGGTCCAGACGGTCGCCGGCGGTGGGAACCTCCTGCTCAACGTCGGCCCGACCGCCGACGGCAGGATCCCGCTCCTGCAGCAGGAACGGCTGCGCGACATCGGCGCCTGGCTCGATCAGCACGGCGACGCGATCTACGGCACCACGATCGAGACCCGACTCGAAGCGCTCGGCGAGGTGCAGCTGACGCGCAAGGGCGACCACGCCTTCGCCCTGCTCGAGGAACCCGCAGGCGCCGTATTCCGCCTCCGTGCCGCGCACCCCGCACAGGAGTGGGCCGCCACCGATCTCGTCAGCGGCGAGCAGCTGACGGTGATCCGGCACGACGACGGGCGCCTCGAGATCCCGGCCCCCTCCGGCCAGGGACTCCGCACCGTGCGCCTCAGCCCGACGCACCGCTGACCCCAGACCGCCTCACGAAGGAGTGACCACCGTGTCAGCCAGCACGACAGACGCCCACGAACCGGCCACGGAGAAGGGCGCGCCGGGCCCCGCACCTGTTCCCGTCAGCTTCGCGCGCGCCTCTCTGCCCGTCCTCCTGCTGATCGTCCTCATCGTCTGGGGCATGATCATCACCCCGCAGGTGCTTGACCAGGAGTCCTGGCCGCTGGAGTTCATCTTCCTCAGCGCCGCGCTGGGGACGATGCTGCTGCTCTTCGCCTGGCGGATCCCCTTCAGCCGGATCCAGGAGTCGATGCTCGACCGCACCCGCACCGCGCTTCCCGCCATCTTCATGCTGATGGTGATCGGGGTGCTCATCGGGACCTGGACCGCTTCCGGCACGATCCCGATGCTCGTCCACTACGGCATGCAGATCATCGATCCCGCCTGGCTGTACCTGGTCTCGTTCCTGCTGACCTCGCTGTTCTCCGTCCTCACCGGAACCTCGTGGGGCTCCGCGGGGACCATCGGCGTGGTCCTGATCAACGTGGGCCTGGCCTCCGACGCCCACCTGGGCCTGCTCGCGGCAGCGATCATCTCCGGCGCCTACTTCGGCGACAAGATGTCACCGCTGTCGGACACCACGAACATGGCCGCCATGGGCGCGGGAGTGCCGCTGTACTCGCACGTGCGCTCGATGATGAACACGACCTTCCCCGCCTACCTGATCTCGTGCGTGATCTACGTGGTGCTGGCGTTCACGATGCCCACCCGGGACGGGGATGTCGCAGGACTCATCCGGCCGACGGTGGATGCCCTCGGCGGCGCGTTCTCGATGAACCCGCTCGTGCTCCTGCCCGTGCTGGTGATCGCCGTCGGCGCCGTCCTCCGCAAGCCGCCGCTGCCGACCATGCTGATCTCGAGCGCCGTAGCCGCCCTGTGCGCCCTGATCTTCCAGGGCTTCTCGCTGACCAGCACCATCGAGGCCGCCATCAACGGTGTCACCGGCGACATGCTCAGCATCGAGCTCACGGACGAGCGTGCGCTCGCCGTCGTGGAGCGGGGCGGTCTCTACTCGATGGCCGGTGCCGTGCTCATCACGCTCACCGTGTTCATGTACATCGGCGCGCTCGACGTGATCGATGCGATGGGCGTGGTGGTGCGGAAGGTGCTCGGGCGGATCACCTCGCGGCCGGGGACGATCATCGCCTCGCTGCTGTCCTCCGGGGTCGTGAACGGCTTCACGTCGAACCAGTACGCGACGGCGTTCATCATCGGCAGCGCCTTCGGGCCCCGGTACGACAGGCTCGGCATCCCCCGGAAGGTCCTCTCCCGCTCCATCGAGGACTACGGCACCTCGATCGAGCCCATGCTCCCGTGGACCACCACCGGCATCTACATGGTCGCGACCCTGGGCGTCGCCTACTCCGCCTATGTGCCGTTCATGTTCCTGCAGATGCTGGGCTTCGTCATCGCCCCGCTGCTGGCGATCACCGGGATCGGCTGCTTCTACCACGAGACGGCGAAGTCCCCGCGGGAGCAGGAGGACGGAGCCGGCAGCTGAGCGGGATCACGTGAGCGTGGAGGCTGATGCCTCGCAGTGCGGCTTCGTGGCCTCGATGAGGTGACGCGTCGAATGGGCGACGAACGGCTCCCCCGCGCGCAGACGGGAGTCCAGCTGTCGCAGCTCGTCCTCATACCTCGCCACGGAGAAATCCGGCACCCACCACACGCACTTGCGGAGGATCCAGACGATCGCACCGACATCGTGGAACTCCATCCGCAGGCGCGCGGTGCGCAGGTCCACGATCTGCAGTCCAGCGGCCTCGGCGGCGGCCGCCTCGAGGGCCGGGTCCCGTGCCCGTCTCGCGTCCGGAAGCGGACCGAGGAAGTGCTCGATCAGCTCGAATGCTGACGCGGGGCCCACGTGCTGCGCGATGTAGCACCTACCGGGGGCGAGCATACGACTGATCTCTCGCCAGCGGGGCCGTACCGGGTGGCGGGAGGTCACCAGGTCGAACGAGGCTCTCCACCACCGGTGTCCAGGTCGAGGGCGGACCGGGCGCTCGCCAGCCGCTGACCGAGCATCCTCGAGAATCCCCATGCCGGCCGCTCCTCCGTCGCCCTCCCGTCGAGCCACCCGAAGCCCCAGCCGGACACATCGGCGTGCGCGGCCTCGGCGACCAGCTCCTCGACATCACGCATCACGGCACCGGCCTCCTCAGTGCGTACGAGCTCCAGGCGCTCCAGCGCGGAGCCGTCGGCATCATGACGGGGTCATCACCTCGATGCGGTTGCCGAAGCCGTCTCGGGCATGGAAGCGGATGTACCCCTCGAAGGTGTCCCGCTCCGCCCAGGAGAGCGGGTAGCCGCCGCGCTCGACGCGCGCGGCCGTCGCCTCGAGCTCGGGCAGGGACTCGCAGAGCAGTCCGGGATGGGCCTTGTCGGCGGGACGGAACGGCTCCTCGACCCCGAGATGGATCTCGGCGACGACGACGCCCGCGTCCTCGGCCCGGAACCAGCATCCTCCACGTCCGGCCAGGGCGGGCGGCTTGGTCATCTCCTGCAGCCCGAGGGCGTCGCCGTAGAAGCGGCGCGCCTCGTCCTCCCCGTCGCGCGGCATGGACACCTGGACGTGATGAAGCCTCATCGCGGCCTCCGATTCATCGTGGGATCACGACGACGCTATCCGCCGTCGATCGTCCCGTTCAGCAGGGTGTGCGGGGCAGATGATCCGCGGGCGGGCCATGGTGATCCTCTCGCTCCGTACCTCGTGCGGTCAGCGGCGCAGCTCACTCGAGGTCGGGTGCGGGATCCTCCGTGGCGGACTCGGACCGGTACAGGTCGGCGATCTCCTCCTCGGGCCGCGGTGCCGTCGTCTCGTCGTCCTCGAGCTCCGGGATCGGGGTCTCCTCCCCCGGTGCCGGTGCGCTGTCACGGGTGGGCTTCTGCTGCGGTGCGTCCATCACGAGCCCTCCGATGTCGTGCACCCAGGCTACGCCGCCGTGGCGGCCGGGGTCTCGGCGCGGCCGCCACGGCCGGTGCGGCGGGACTGCCGGCTGCGCGACGCCTAGGATCATCACATGACCGACATGCCCGCACATGTTCATGAGTTCGACTGGCCGGACCGGGTCGTCATCGGGACGGTGGGGCGTCCCGGTGCCCGGACGTTCTACCTGCAGGCTCGCACCGGGGCGCGCATCGTGAGCATCGCCCTGGAGAAGGAGCAGTCGGCCCTGCTCGCGCAGAAGGTCGACGAGGTCCTCGACCAGCTCCGCACCGTCGAGGGCAACCGCTACAGCGTGCCCATCAGCACGCCCGTCGAGCTCGCCGACAACGATCCGCTCGAGGACGTCCAGGAGCAGTTCCGCGCCGGCACCATCGGCATCGGCTGGGACCCCAGCACGGCCCAGCTGATCATCGAGGCGCACCCGCTCCCCGAGGGCGACGACCTCGAGCTCGACGAGGACCCCGCGGCGGGCTCCGAGATGCTGCGGGTGCGGATGCCGGTCGGCACCGCCCGGGCATTCACCCAGCGCACCCGCGAGATCGTAGACGCCGGGCGGCCCCTGTGCACGCTCTGCGGCCATCCCATCGACCCCGACGGCCACACCTGCATCCTTCCCGAGTTCTGATCTCCCGGGCGGACCTGCTGACCGCCGATGCGACTGCGGAGGGATGCTCACGCCGGGGCGCACGAGCCGGTGCTCGACACCGATGTCGCACGGAGGGAAGAGCTGATCGTGGCGTACATCGAAGCGCCCACTGTGCCCGAGCTGTACTCCGAACATCCGTCGTCGCGCGTCGAGATCGTGCAGAAGCTGACCACGCCGGCGTGGGGAGGCACCGACGTCATCATTCGAGATCCGGATGGCAACAGGATCGCCTTCGTGGAGTGAGCGCCCCCGACCCCGCGTCACGTGATTCGGTCCCTGTCACATCACCGGCTTCTGCTGAGATGATCGGCTGGGCCGTTCAGCACCGTCGGGGACGAGACCATGATGAACCTCGCCGTGGACCTCGCGGCCCGACACCCGAGCTGCCCCCCCCGATCGTGCGGCAGTCCCCGCGCGCGCTGGAACAGCAGTGAGCAGCGCAGCTCAACCCCCTTCGATCCAGGCGCGCAGCGCGGCGAGCCCGAACGTCGCGACGAGGACGATGATCACGACACCAATGGCGACGACGAGCAGCCGTGGGCTGGTCCGCATGCGCATGGACGGGAGGCTCGACAGCCAGCTGCGTTGCCGTGCACGGATGTACTCCCAGATCGGCCACGTCGGTGACTCGTGCGCGAGCTCGCGCACGTCGTCGAGCTGCTCGCGCCACTGCGCGGGACGGCACGTCGACGCATCCCGCCGTGAATACAGGAACAGGCAGTCATCCCGGAACTCCATGTCGTAGCGCTTCGCCAAGCGGGCGAACTGCCCGGCGCGGTCGCCCGTGAACAGCGCGCGCTGCGTCTGCCGCACCGTCTGCGACGCCGAGGCCGAACGCCCTGCCCGCCCCGACGTCGACGGTGTGCACACGATGCGGGACGACCGGCAGCATCGCGCCGAGCACGCCGTTGCTGTGGTGCGCGTCGAGGACCGTGTGCGGAACCCGGCCCGACGGTGTCGTCCGGCTTGGCGACTTCCATGACTTGGCGGCCGATGTTCGCGCCCAGAATGCGCTCGGCCTCCAGCCACGAGTCGAGGCCGTCCCAGCCGTCGAGCTGATCGACGAGCGGGGACTGCCGCACGTTTAGGTGACAGTTGGGGTGTCAGGCCGCGAGGCTCACGGCCGGGTTCATGATCGCCTCGTATTCGATGGGGGTCAATCGGCCCAGACGGGCCTGCCGGCGACGACGGTGGTAGGT
>DXDT01000177.1 GCA_019115335.1 Candidatus Brachybacterium merdigallinarum | reverse complement strand
ACCACGGTGATCAGATCCGTCGGGATCCCGCACAGGCCGAAGCCCCCCACCGCGATGGTCATCCCGTCCCGCAGCACCGCTGTGAGCTGGTCCGCTGCGTCCTCCGTGACCTTGGACATCGCTGTCCCTCCTGTCCACTGACTCGGCCCCCGACGACCCCGGGCGCGATCCCGGATCGACGAGGGCGGTTCGCCATCGAGCCTAGACGGAACCGGTCCGTCTCGCCTTGGAGGAGGAGACAGCACCGATCCCGGCAGATTGTGCAGATCTATAACGGTGCGCTGCCGCGTGCGAGTGCGACGTGCACGCGAGCGTGGGCGGGGGCCGTCGGGTGCGGGCTCAATGCGCACTCGAGCGTGAGCGGGTGGGCCTTCGTGCGCTGAGCTGCCCCGGAGGAACCGTCGGTGTCTGGATTCACCAGGTCGGGTCGTCCGGGTGGCCCAGCTCCAGGGCGTATCGGGCGCCGAGGAGGTCCTCGGGATCGGAGACGTCCGCCCCGGTCAGCTCCTCGTACCGTCGCAGTCGGTATCTGATGGTGTTCGGGTGGACGACCAGCGTCTCGGCAGCGCGGGGGATGCTCTGGCCGGTCTCCAGCCAGGTGCGCACTGCCAGGAGGATTTCCTCGCCGAATGCGCCTGCCGAGGTGACGGGGGTGAGGAAGACGTCGGCATAGTGAGCCCAGACGTCCGGGCGAGAGGCTGCGGCGAGGCGCCAGCCGAGGTCTTCGACGGACTGGACTCCGCGGCGCTGGAGCCGGTGAGCCAGGTGGAGCGCGTCCTTCGCGGTGCGGTCGGAGACTGGCAGTTCCGCCAGGGTGCCGAACGGGCCCAGGCCGACGGCTGCACCGGGGTCGTCGGGGCGCTGGGTGACGACTCCGAAGCAGGAGGCGCCGTCGGTGACGACATGGGCTCGGGCGCCGGGGCGGGATCCGGATTCCTGGAGGTGCCGACGCATCTGCTCGGCATTCGTCCCCGAGGGGACGTCGCACCGGATCGCCGCATAGGCGGTACTGGGCTCCAGCGAGTGCAGGGAGGCGTCGCGCGGGATCTCGCCGGCGAGGAGGCTGCGGATGGTGGCGACGCGGCGCTGTGCGTCCTGGAACGCGGAGTCGATCTCCAGGTCGTGATATTCGGTGATGATCCTGGTGGTGAACGAATCCGCCACCCCCCACAGGATCCGGACCCCGGTGACCGACACCTCCGCGGAGAGCCCTCGGGAGACCGCGAGATCGACGAAGCGCTCGTGGATCAGGGCGAAGGAGATCCGGAAGCCGCGCACGATCTCCTCCACCGGGATCTCCGCGATGTAGCGCTCCCGCGCGGTCTGCGCGGCGTCGCTGAGTTCGCCCGGGTCAGGGACTCGAGACTCCCGCAAGGCGGCCAGGGCGGTGCGGAGGTTCCGTTCGACGGCCGACCCCAGGGCCTCTGCATCGATGTGCGCGTAGGACTTCAGCTGCCCATGGATCCGCGCGCAGGTCTCGTCGACGAGCTCGCCGAGGGCGTGCCTCAGGGCGTCCAGGACGCTGTCGAGGGACGCGGATCCTGCGTCTGCCACGGTGCACCTCCCCTCACGTCGGACTCTTCACGGCGACGTCAGGACCCTAGCGAACCGGCGGACCATGCGTCGTCGAAGGAGCGAAGGGTCGTGACGCCGTCGACCCCTTGAGGCCCCCCGGGGAGTGGTCTCGGCATGTTTTCAGCGGGGTGTGCGGGGTGTGCGGGGCGAGACATGCGGGGAGGGGCGCGGCCGGGAAGGTGGGCCGAGGTTCCGGCAGGTGGGCCGAGGCTTGTCGCGCTGGGGACTCATCGTCGGCCGCGCATCGGTCCTCACCCGCACAAACCTCTGCCCGGTCCCGGACCCAGGGCGCCGCCGGGCGTGGGATCATGCGCCCATGCTCAGACTGCTGATCGCGATCCTGGCCGGGGCCGGGCTGATGGCGCTGCTGGTGCTGCTGCTCACCGGGGACTCGGTGATGCTGTGGATCGCTGTCGGAGCGGCGGTCGGCATCGGGATCGGTGTGCTGGTGCTGCTGCTCGGGCGGCGCCGCCGTCGTGGCGAGGTGGACCCGGAATCCCTGCCCGTCTACCAGGCCCGCGAGGAGGGCCGGCTGGCCGGGGCCCGCGTGATCGCGAAGACCCCGATCGGGCCGCTGGACAGCAGCGCCCCCGAGTTCCGGATCGAGCTGCTGGTCCAGCCCCGGGACCGCGAGCCGTATCGCACCACGATCAGGCGCCGGATCGAGCCCGGGCAGATGCTCGACTTCGCGCCGGGCACCGCACTGGCGGTGGTGCGCCTGGGGGCGAGCACGCCGGACGTGGTGGTGGTCGACGACCCCGTGCCGCCGATGCGGAACCTCGACCCCGCCCAGCTGCCGCTGTGGGAACCGGACCCGCGGGCCAAGGTCCCCGGCCGCCGCCGCAGCTCTGTCCCGCACGAGCAGTCAGGCACCGGGGGCCGACGCGCCCTGTTCGTCCTGGCCGGGCTCGTGGCCGCCGGGGCCATCGCCTGGCCCTCCCGGGACGCGGCTGTGCTGCGGATCCGCGGCCTGACCACCGGACAGCCGCTCACCTCCTTCCTGCGCGGACGGGGCCAGGCCTCCGCCGCGATCGGCCGGTTCGTCGGCTCGCGCGAAGGCCACTCGATCGCCACGGAGGTCGTGGTCGAGGACGCCTCCGTGCGCATCATCGCCCCCTCCGCGCCGGGGGTCGAGAAGTACGAGCGGTTCGAGGTGCAGGCGGTGACGATCTCGATCGGTCGGCCCGTGGAGCCCCAGCCCAGCGCCGCCTCCGAGTTCGATCTGCACAGCGTGGACTGGGAGCAGCTGCCGGAGCTGTTCGAGCGGGCCCGGTTCGAGTCCGGTCTCGAGGAGCGCGACCTGCGGGGCCGCACCCAGACCGCCCACGTGGCCCTGGGCGGCTCCGGGGACCCCGAGTTCACGCTGCGCCTGCGCTCGGCCGACGACGAGCACATCGTCCGCGCCGACCGCAGCGGCGCCCTGCTCTGACCGCCCCGGGCCCCGGCTGGCCCCGCCCGCCCCGGCCATCGCGAGGTTTGCAGCGGTGAGGACCGGTGCGAGGGCGGGCATGAGTCCTCAGCGCAGCACACCTCGAACGAGCCCGGCCGGCCCCGCCCGGCCCGGCCCGGCCAGCCTTCCCGGCCGCGCCCGTCCCACGCCGGTACGGTCGTGGCCATGCGCGCGTTCCCCCGCTATTGGGCCACTCACCGCCAGGTCGTCACTCTCGAGGACGGCGAGTTCGACCTCGTCATGCGGGGCAGCTCGGACATCTCCCAGGAGGATGCCGAGCGCGATGCGCGCCGGCGCTTCGACCAGATCGTGGCCGCCGGCGGCCCGATGCACTGGCCCCGCGACGAGTACTACCCGGATCGTCGGCTGCCCGAGGAGCTGCTCGACGAGGTCCACTCAGCCACCGGCGAGCTGATCGCGGTCATCACCCGCAACCGCTACGGCAGCGCCGTGCTGAACACCGATGCCGTGCTGATCACCGATATCGACATCGGCAGCATCACCGCTCTGCGCATGGACGCCGCGCAGGCGGCGCGCCGGGGGAGGGGCAGGACGGCATCCAGTGGCGGCGGCGGGTTCTTCTCCCGGCTGCTGGGACGAGGGACGCGCCATGAGCCCGCGCCGGGCGGGAACGACACGCAGGACCCGGACGAGCTCGGCCTGCCCGGCCAGGGCCCGCGCGGCGAGGAGCACCACCGGATCGTCGCGCTGATCGACGGCTTCCGCGCCGCCCACCCGGAGCTCGGTACGCGCACCTATCGCACCCGCAACGGTTTCCGGGTGATCGTCACCGGCACCGGTGCCGGGCCCCAGAGCGACCGGGCCAAGGAGCTGATGGGGGAGATGCGCAGTGACGGGCTGTACATGATGCTGTGCCGCGTCCACGACACCTACCGGGCGCGACTGACCCCGAAGCCCTGGCGCGTCGGCATCCGTCGCACCGACTCGTCGTGGCCGGGGGCGGACGAGGCGTGGGTGCGGAAGTACGACGAGGCCTCCCGCTCCGTTGCGGTGTGCCGTTTCCTCGACGCCAGCGGACCGGCCCCCTCGGCGGACGAGCAGCAGATCATCGACCTGCACGACCGCGCCGTGCGGGCGGAGTCCGGCCTGCGGCTGGCCTGAGCCGCGTTCCTTACGCACCCGCAGCAGGGAGACGAGGTCATGGAAAGTATGGGGGAGGGCCAGGTCGGCGCCGAACCATCCTTTCGGAGCTGAAAAAGGATGGCTCGGCGCCGACAAGCCTCTGGGGCATCCTTTTTATGCAGAAAGAGGATGGGTCCGCGTGAAGAGGAGGCGCCATGTCACTTTTCGGGATCGATCCGGTGAACGATGCTGTCGAAGCGGCACTCGATGCCATCGAGCGCGGGGAGAACCCGCCGGAGCGTCGCCTGTACGACTTCAAGGAGGAGGCTGGCCGCCGAGGGCCCGGGGGAGCGCTTTGTCACGCCCAGGACTGGTGCGAGGCCGAGCATGAGTCGCCAGCGTGACAAACCTCGACCGGCCCCGCCCCGGTGAGGGGCGAATGACTCCCGGCGCCGACGACACCAGCGAATCACCTCTGGTTCGCTGCGCGGATCCTGACGATGATCTCGGGCAGCCGCTCGGTCATGGTGCTCCAGAAGATCTCGGTGTTCATCGTGCCGTAGCCGCTGTGGGCTGCGATGTTCCGGGTGGTGATGATGCCGCGGCGCTCCTCGGAGGTGACCACGGTCAACGCGGCGCCGAAGCTCTTCGGGTGCTCGAACAGGGCTGCGAGTCGCAGGATGGCGACGGTGGCACGGTCGTAGGAGTCGGACCCCTCCGTGAACGCTTCCCGGCCCTGCGCGATCACATCGTCGATGCGCCGCTCGATCCGGATCAGCTCCTCCTCGAGCACCTCGCGGGCCGGAGGCGTGCCATCGGCCCGTGCGGACGATCGCGGGCGCACCTGCCACTTCTTCTGCGGTTCCCCGGGCAGGTCGGAGGCGGTCGTGCCGGGCGTGGTCATAGCTGTACCGCCGATTCCCGGATGTGCGGGTGGAGGTCCTGGTCGTCGATGACGACGTCCACGGGGAAACCGAGCAGCTCGGTCGCCTCGGAGACGAACACCGCGACATCCAGAGGGTCCGACCCGGGCCGACGGTCGACGAGGAGGTCCACATCGGAGGAATGGTGGTCCGACCCGCGGGCGACCGATCCGAAGACCCGGATGTTCTGGATCCCTCGACGCGACCCGAGTGCGAGGAGCTCGTCGCGGTGCGCTGCGAGGGCGAGGGACGGACGGTAATCGGCTGCGGCGAGCAGACGCTCGAGGAGATCCCGGGAGACGGCCCGCTTCCCGGATTCGATGCCGGCGATGTGGGGCTGCCGGGCACCGACGGCATCGGCCAGCGCGTGCTGAGTCATCCCGGCATCCTCGCGAGCAGCTCGGAGGAGCGTCGCATCGTCCGGCAGGAGCTCCGTCATGCACATGATCATACCCGTGGTGGTATAGCCGCAGGCGTGGCCGGGCCCGGCCACGCCGTTCCCGGCACCGGCGAGCTGTGCTGCGCCCAGGACCGATGCAAGGCCGAGCATGAGTCGCCACCGTGACAAACCTCGGCCAGCCCCGACCGGCCCCGACCCGCCCCGACCAGTCCCGACTAGCCCCGCCCCGCCCGGCCCGGCCCCCGGGTGACCGGGCGGTCGTGCCGGGGCTGGCCCTCAGGCCGTGTGATTGGGAGGGTGGAGGGATCGGACCGGCCCCCGATCAGCCCGATCAGGCCGACCCGATCATCCGATACCCGATCAAGGGAGACGACGATGCAGCTGTCCACCATCCGCACGATCTACGACGCCGACGGCCCCTTCGCCACCGTGTACCTGGAGGGCCGTTCCCCGGCCGAGGACGCCGAGCAGCAGGTGCGCCTGCGCTGGGATGACCTGCGCGGCCGCCTGGCCGAGGCCGGCGCCGAGGAGGACGTCCTGGAGGCGCTGGATTCCGCGGTGATCGTCGAGGACATCACCGAGGTGCAGACCGATGGCCGGGTGCTGGTGGCGAACAGCTCCGGGGTGCTGCTGAACGCCCCGTGGGATGCTGCCCTCGGCACCGGGGACGCCGCCCACTTCTCCCCGGATGCCCAGCTGGGGGCGTACGTGCGCGAGCGCGACCGCTCGGCCCGCCTGCTGGTCGCCATCGCCGATCAGACGGGTGCGACCATCCGCCGGATCGTGAGCGCACCCCAGCACACGCTGGATGAGCGGGAGGAGCGGGATATCGCGGCCACCTCCGACGAATCGGTGCACAAGCCCCGCCAGGGCGCGCTGTCGCACAACCAGATCCAGCGCCGGGCCGACGAAGCGGTCAAGCAGAACGCTCGCGGTGTCGCCGAGCATCTGGCGGAGATCTCGCGGACCTGGCAGCCGGACCTGGTGGTGCTGGCCGGTGAGGTGCAGGGCCGCACCGCGCTGCGGGAGGAGCTGCCGGTGGTCCTGGCGGACATCACCCGCGAGGTGGACGCCGGCGGCACCGACGACGACGCCGCGGAGGAGGCGCTCGCCGATGCCCTGCGCGCCCTCGCCGGGGAGCTCGGTGAGCAGCGCACCGCCGATCTGACCGAGCGCCTCGAGTACAGCCGAGCCCACAACCTGGCCGCCGAGGGCGCCGCCGCGGTGGCACGCGCCGCCCAGATGGGTGCGGTGGAGACCCTCCTGCTGGAGTACGACCGGCCGGCCACCGACGAGGGCGCGCTGCTCGCCGCGGCGACCCGGATCGATGCGGAGGTGGGTGTGATCGACACCGAGCTCCCCGATGCCGTCGCTGCGGTGCTGCGGTTCGAGATCACCGAGGGCAGCTGAGGGAACGGCCCCTGGCCCGGGACGTGCTGGCCCCCGACATCGTGGATCTGCTCGGACTGGACACGGCGCCGCTCGAACTCGCCGGCCGCGTCGCGCTGGACGGCAGGCTGCTCTTCGAGCCCGGACCTGGTGAACGCGTTCACTGGGAAGCGACGACGCGCAAGATCGATGAGCTCCAGCGCGGCCGAACGGATCTGCCGAGCACGGAGCCACCCGCGCTGACGGTGCGGTCACCGGGGAGGTGACGAGCAGGGCCTGCGGGGCGAGCGGTGACGGACGGTGGAGGTCAGGCGGCGATCTGGTTCTCGATCTGATGCTCGATGACGCGCGGTGTGACGCGCAGGTGGCTGGCGACGCGTGCCTGGGACTCTTCGCTGAAGTCCTCCTCGAGGAGCTCTCGGACGCCGGCGGCAGGGGCGAGGAACTCGGCGGCGAATGCGCGCTCGAGACGGTCCGTGTACGTGGATCCGGTTGTCAGCAGTGAGAGTGAGGCCTGAGGGCTGGTGAACTGGCGCGCGATCGAGCGGGCTCCGATGAACCGTGCGCGGGTTATGTTCTCCAGTGCCTGCTCGCTTGCCGTGGCTGCGATCCGCGAGTCATGACGGCGCACGAGGGCATCGATGTTGACCGGTGGCGCGTCGACCGTCGGCCCGAGTGCGACGAACTCGTCGACGGGAGCGAGCTCCGTATCGGGGAGCCCCAGCGCTGCTCGGAGCTGACGAGCATGTTCGTACCCCACCTGCCACGGCCTGGCCGACGATACTCGAGCAACCGGCGGAAGCTCGTGCAGGGCTTTCGAGGCGGCTGAGGTCTCCGGGATGGATCGGACGGCTGAGGCCAACCAGTCCTGGGCGGAGGGGAGCTCATCGAGTGCGACCACGCGTGCGAGATCCGTGAGGAGAGCGAGGTCCCCGATCTGCTCGTCCGCTGCGATGAGGATCTCGCTTCGAGCAGGGTCGATGTCGTAGGGGTCCTCACCCCAGGCCGCTGCGGCCAGCGTGAAGGTCCGCACGTCGTCGGGGGTGGTGCGGATCGCCTCCCACTCCTCCTGGAGGAGCGTCGAGGTGACCGCTGCGTCCTCGAGACGACGCACGGTGGCATCGATGAACCGTGCGATCTCGGCGAGCACGTCGTCTCGCTCGAGCACCGCCTCGAAGGAGCCGATCGGGGAGACCCGGGTGTGGGCCTGCGGTGACGACGTCAAGCGCACCCACATCTGGGCTCGGTCCGAGAGCAGGGTCAGGGCAGGCCAGGGGAACCCGTCTCTGGCACCGGAGATGTCGATTCCTCGATGACCAGGTCGGTGGGATGATGTCGAGAGCTCCCACCAATTCAGGGCGAGCCATTCCGCGAGTGGGTAGGCCGAGACGTCGATGCTCTCGCGCACCTGTTGAGGGGAGTGTTTCTCCTTCACGAGCGTGGCGACCTGATCGTCCACCGCGAGGCGCAATCTCGCCCACGTCGCGGCGAGCTCCGGTGCGCGCACGTCGGGGGCGTCCTCCCAGGTGCATTCGATGCGGAAGGTCATCGATCTGCCTTCCGCAGCTGCGGTGGGACATCGTCCTCGGTGACCGGGTAGCCCTTGTAGCTGCCGTCGTGGGAGTTGACGACCCGCGCCTCGAACCAGCGGCCTTCTCTCTTCGCCCACACGTAGCGGGGGAAGCGGTCCTGGTCCCGGTATGCGCTGACGTTCCCATTCCTGATGCCCTCACGCAGCCATCCGGTGATCTCTTCGGCGTTGTTGATCTCCTTGGGGCAGGGAGTGGCGTCGGAGCGCAACCGTGGCTGACCGGCG
>DXDT01000020.1 GCA_019115335.1 Candidatus Brachybacterium merdigallinarum | reverse complement strand
GTCTTCGCCGACGTCCCCGGCCGTGTCGCCAAGAACGTCCTGGACCTCGCCCAGCGCTTCGGTCGCCAGACCGACGACGGCGTGATGGTCGCCCACGGCCTCACCCAGGAGGAGCTCGCCCAGCTGGTCGGCGCCTCCCGCGAGACCGTCAACAAGGCGCTGGCGGACTTCGCCTCCCGCGGCTGGATCCGCCTGGAGGCCCGGGCTGTGCTGATCTCCGACGTGGAGCGGCTGCGCCGCCGCGCTCGCTGAGCACGCACGGACGCACCGTCCGCCGACGCGCCGAGCACCTGCGGGTGCTCGGCGCGTCGTCGTTCCCGGCGGGGTCGCCCACGGCGGCGGGAGGCGGGTGCGCTGCCCAGGAGCGCGGGGCACGCGCTGCTCAGGCGTGCTCGGCGAGGTACTCCATGGTGGCGCGAAGATTCCAGCGCGCGGGCTCCTGCAGGTCCGGTGGCAGCTCGGTGCCGTACACGGAGACCAGCAGTCGATCCAGGGTCAGCACCCCGGCGTGGCGCGCCCGGCGCACCTGCTCGATGCGCTCCTCGCGGTGCGTGATCGCCTGCTCGAGCGCCTCGAGGACATCCAGCGGGGAGTCGTAGGCGGGTCCGTGACCGGGGTGGATCGAGCCGATCCGCCCGTCGATGGCCATCACCCGCAGGATCTGCAGGGACTGCAGGTACTCGCCGAGGCGGCCGCCGTCGTCTGGCACGATCACGGTGGAGGAGCCGCCCAGCAGGGTGTCCCCGCTGAGCAGGCGCCCGCCATCGACCAGCAGCGCGATCGAGTCCGCGGTGTGACCGGGGACGTGGATGACGTGGCCGACCACCCCGTGGTCACCCTCCAGCACCGAGGGGGCGGGGCGGGAGCCGGGCACCACCTGGGGATCAGCGGCCCACAGCGGCACCTCGCGGCCCGAGCGGGCGGCGAGCTGCCGGGCCAGGGTGGCGGCACCGGCGGTGTGGTCGAGATGCCGGTGGGTGACCAGCACCCCCATCGGGCGGGCGTCGGCGCCGCAGGCCAGCAGCAGATCCGCGAGGTGCTCGGGGTCCTTGGGGCCGGGATCGACGATCCAGACCTGGTCGCCGTCGCGCACCAGATAGCTGTTGGTTCCCTCGAGGGTCATCGGGCCGGGGTTCTCGGCCCGGATCACGGTCAGCTCGACGGCCGGCGCCGCGGGATCGCGGGCGGGGTCGTCCTCGCTCATCGGTGCCGGTCCTCAGCGTGCGGTCGGAGCGGAGACCTCGACCTGCAGATCCAGCTCGACCGGGGAGTCGAGCGGGAGCACCGCGACCCCGACGGCGCTGCGGGCATGCGCACCGGCCTCGCCGAACACCTCGCCAAGCAGGGTGCTGGCGCCGTTGATGACGGTGGGCTGGCCGGTGAAGGCCGGGTCGGAGGAGACGTAGCCGGTGAGCTTCACGACCCGGACCACCTGATCGAGGTCCCCGACCAGGTCCTCGATCGCGGCCAGGGCGTTCAGGCAGCAGACCGCGGCGAGCTCGGCGGCCCGCTCGGGGGTGACCTCGGCGCCCACCTTCCCGGTGGCGGGCAGGGCCCCGGCGACGAAGGGCAGCTGCCCGGAGGTGTGGACGTGGTCGCCGCTGCGCACGGCGGGCACGTAGGCGGCGACCGGGGCAGCGACCGCGGGCAGCTCGAGACCGAGCTCGGCCAGGCGAGCCCGGATCCGGCCGGCGGCAGGGGCGGCGGAGGCGTCGGTCACCGGGTCAGCCCTCGACCAGGGGGCGCTTCATGTAGGCCACGAGTGTCTCGGGGTTCGGGCCCGGCACCACCTGCACCAGCTCCCAGCCCTCCTCGCCGTTGTTGTCGAGGATCTGCTTGGTCGCGTGGATCAGCAGCGGAACGGTGATGTACTCCCAGCGGGTGATAGCGCTCATGGGCGGGAGCCTACCTGCCCTCCCACCTCGATGGCAGGACCATCGCGGGCGGTTCAGGCGATCTCGGCGCCGCGGCCCGGCTCCTCCTGGCCGCGGCGGTAGTTCTCCAGCACAGCGGCCCAGTCGCCGACCTCCGGATGCCGGCGCAGCAGGCGGCGGCGCTCGCGCTCGGTCATCCCGCCCCACACCCCGAAGTCGATGCGGTTGTCCAGCGCATCGGCGAGGCACTCGGTCTTCACGGGACAGCCCAGACAGGTGGTCTTGACGGCGTGCTGCTCGGCTCCCTGGACGAAGAAGCAGTCCGGGTCCATCGTCACGCAGGCTCCGCGGGTGGTCCAGCTCTGGTCCTGGTGGCGGGCATCGGCCTGGATCGTCATATGCATCCCCTCTCGCGAATCGTCATCGACTCGTTCCCCTCCACTCTATGAAGACCCGCGTTGCAGTGCAAAACCGGGACCGCGAGCAGGTCACGGGGACGGGCTTTGTGAAGATTCCCCGAGGGCGTGGCGGGGCTCATGGATGCACGACGGCACGCCCCGTACTCTTGGATCATGGCCCGAACTACGTCCTCCGGCGCCGGTGCAGCGCGTTCCCTCCCTGTCGCCATGGCCCAGACCCTGTATCTCCTGCTGGGGATCCTCGCGGTCTCCGCCCTCGGCGGGGTGCTGCTGGCCGCGTTCTTCCTGCCCGCCGTCTCGGCGACCTCCGCGGTCGCGGAGGACGGCGTGGAGCTGTTCGAGTCCTATCCGGCGGAGCTCGACGTGGCGCCGCTGAACGAGTCCTCCCGCATCGAGGCGGCGGATGGCTCGCTGCTGGCCACCTTCTACGCGCAGAACCGCATCATGGTGCCGCTGGACCAGATCTCCGAGCACATGCAGCACGCGGTGATCGCGGTCGAGGACCATCGCTTCTACGAGCACGGCGGCGTGGACCCCCGCGGTCTGACCCGCGCGGCGCTGAACAATGCCGTGGGCGGCGGCACCCAGGGCGGTTCGACCCTCACCCAGCAGTACGTGAAGAACGCCCTGCTGATGGATGCGGTGCAGCGCGGCGACCAGGAGGACATCGCCTCCGCGACCGAGCAGACCTACGGCCGCAAGCTGCGCGAGGCGAAGCTGGCGATCTCCCTGGAGAAGCAGTGGAGCAAGGAGGAGATCCTCAACGCCTATCTCAACGTCGCCCAGTTCGGCCCCTCCCAGTACGGGGTGCAGACGGGCTCCCTGCACTACTTCTCGAAGGACGCCTCCGAGCTGAACCCCGGTGAGGCGGCGCTCCTGGCCGGGATCACCAACGGCCCCAACCAGTACGACCCGGTGGGCCACCCGGAGGCGGGTCAGAAGCGGCGCGACGAGGTGCTGTGGACGATGCAGCGCGAGGGCTTCATCACCCAGGAGGAGTACGAGCAGTACACGGCCCAGCCGGTCGAGGAGATGCTGAACGTCTCCACGGTGCGGGCCGGCTGCGCGGACGCCGGCGGCAGCGGATTCTTCTGCGACTACGTCACCCGCACCCTGCTGGCCGACCCGGAGTTCGCTCCCACCTATGAGGAGCGCCGCCAGCTGCTGTACGGCGGCGGTCTGACGATCCGCACCTCCCTGGACCCGGCCAAGCAGGCCGTGGCCGAGGAGGTCCTGAACAACAAGGTCGCCGCGGACGCCGATCACGGCTTCGGCCACTCGATCGTGACGGTCGAGCCGGGCACCGGCAAGATCCTCACGATGGCGCAGAACCGGAGCTTCAACCCGTACCAGGATGCGAGCCCGGGCGAGACCGCGATCAACTACAACGTCCCGCAGTCCCTCGGCGGCGGCAGCGGCTTCCCGGTCGGCTCGACCTTCAAGCCCTTCGTGCTGCAGGAGTGGCTCGAGAACGATCGCTCCCTCTACGACCGCGTGGGCACCGCGCGCGAGACCATGACCTCGTTCCCCGCTCAGTGCCTGGGCGGCGGGCGCTGGTTCGAGCGCAGCGGCTACAACCCGGACAACGCGGTCTCCGTCAGCCTCGCCCCGCAGGAGACGGTCCTGAACGCCACGAAGTTCTCGGTGAACACCTCGTACGCGAACATGGCCCGGCAGCTCGACCTGTGCAGCATCGCCGACGGCGCCCGCGACATCGGCGTGGTCCCGGCCACCTACAACCCGTACGACTCCGCGACCTGGGACATGGACATCGCCGACATGTACGGCACCGAGCTCGCCCCGGCCGTGGTGGTCCTCGGGGAGCTGCGGATCTCCGCCCTGGACATGGCCGCGGCCTACGCCACCTACGCCGCGGAGGGCGTGTACTGCCGCCCGCAGGCCGTCACCGAGGTGCTCGACCGCGACGGCGAGCCGATGCCGATCGCCGGCACCCAGTGCGACCAGCGGGTCGACAAGGCGGTCGCCGACCAGATGGCGTGGACCCTTCAGCAGGATCTCGAGGATCCGCGCGCGACCGGCAAGGGACGGGTCGTCGAGGGCCACACTGCCGGCGGTAAGACCGGCACCTCCGGCTCGCAGTTCCACACCTGGTACGTGGGCTTCACCCGGCAGATGTCCACCGCGGTGTGGTTCGGGCACCCGCAGGGCAACATCCGTCCCGGCGGCTTCCGGGTGGGCGACACGATGCTCCGCTCGGGCAGCGTGTGGGGCAACACCGTTTCCCTGCCCACCTGGCAGGACTACATGTCGAGGGTCCATCAGGGCCTGCCGAACGAGCCGTTCCCGCCGGCTCCCAGCCCGGCGACCGCGCAGAACAGTGCGACTCCCGAGGTGGAGCAGGGCGTGGTCCCGGACGTCGCCGGCCTCCAGCGCTCCGAGGCGGAGGCTGCGGTCACCGCGGCCGGACTCACCTCCGAGGTCCGCAGCGAGCCCTCCGATTCGGTCCAGGCGGGCTTCGTGATCGGCACCGAGCCCGCGCCCGGCGAGCGCCGGCAGCCGGGTGAGACGGTCGTGATCCGCGAGTCCTCCGGGGAGGGCTGAGGGTGCGTCCGCTGAGAACCGCTGCGACCGGCCTGGCCGTCGCGGGGGCGGTCGCCGCCGCCGGTGCGCACGTGTGGGCGCGCCATGTCGAGATCCACCTGTACACCCTGCGCGAGCAGGTGCTGGAGATCCTCCCTCCCGGCGCCCGCACGATCCGGGTGCTCCACATCAGCGACATCCATCTGATGCCGGACCAGGACCGCAAGCTCGACTTCCTGCGCTACCTGGAGACCCTGCGGCCCCACCTGGTGATCGACACCGGTGACAACATCGCCTCCGCCGCCTCGGTGCCGGTCCTGGCCGAGGCGATCGCACCGCTGCTGCGCCGCCCGGGCGCCTTCGTGATGGGCTCGAACGACATGTTCGAGCCCGCCCCGAAGAATCCGCTGCGCTACTTCCTGCCCGATCCGCGCCCGGCGGGGCTCACCGCTGCGCGCGACCCGGACCTGCCCACCGCGGAGCTCGCCGCTCGGCTGTCCGCGCACGGCTGGAAGGACCTCACCAATGCCCGGGCGGTGATCGAGCTGGCGGGGATGCAGGTGCGCCTGGTGGGCGTCGATGATCCCCATCTGGACCGCGACGAGATGCCCGCCCCGGATCCGGAACCTGCGCCGGAGGGGCGCCCGGTGCTGCACCTCGGTGTCGCCCACGCCCCCTACCGGCGGGTCCTCGACGGCTTCGTGGCCGACGGCGCGGATCTGATCCTGGCCGGTCACACCCACGGCGGGCAGCTGCGCCTGCCGGGCATCGGCGCGCTGGTGACCAACTGCGATCTGCCCCGCTCCCAAGCCCGGGGGCTCTCGCACTGGAACGGGGTCCCGCTGAACGTCAGCGCCGGCATAGGGGCGAGCCCCTACTCGAACTACCGGATGTTCACCCCGCCCGAGGCGACGTTGCTCACGTTGCGCGCCGCACGGCCCGATCGGGGCGGCGAGGACTGACCATCCCCTGCTAAGGTTTCTCTTCGGTGAGCCGCTCCGGCGCTCATCGACCGGGGTGTGGCGCAGCTTGGTAGCGCGCGTCGTTCGGGACGACGAGGTCGCAGGTTCAAATCCTGTCACCCCGACCCACCGCCAGGAGCCGCGGCATCATCGAGAGACGATGCCGCGGCTCCTGCGTCTTCCCCGTCGTGCGTCGGGTCTGCACCGTGTCTCGGGGCCGCCCCCGCGTCTCGGGACCACGCCCCACGTGACGGGCTTGCGGTCCACATCCCGCGCCCCGTGCTCTGCGGCTCCTGAAGAACAGGCGTGTAATTAACACAAGGATTTCGTCGCTCGCAGGAATGACACGGTGGTAGTTCAGGGATTTTGGCAAAATCTTCGCAAAGGGATGACGTCGCGGTCGCAAAGCCCCCTGTAGGGGAGGTCTGACCTGCGCATACAGTGTCCACGGTGCCGCCTGTACCCGGGGCACCGTCCGGGCGTCGCCTTCCCGTCACCGCCACGGTCACTTCCTCCACTTCCCTCAGTGACGGGTGCAGCACCCGTCGACTCGACACCGGTGGGTCTGTGCGGCGATGAAGAAAGCGACTCGCCCGCCATGTTCCGTTCGACACCACGAGGCACGCACCGCGCAGCCGGTCCTGCCGTCATCGACTACCGGGGACTCGTCTCCCCGGTCGGCCGCGGGGTCGGAGGTGCCGCTGTCCTCAGCGCCGTCACCGCCACCGCGGTCCTGCAGGGAGCTGAGGCGTCGCACGCCCTGACCCCCGCCCCCACCGTCGTCGGCCAGAACAGTGCCGCCGCTCCCGCCGTCGCCCCCGCCTCGCCGTACACCGGCGTGAAGCTGCGCCTCGGCGCTCGCGGCGATGCCGTCACCTACCTCCAGAAGCAGCTCAACGCCAACGGGCAGTCGCTCACGGTCGACGGGGTCTTCGGCTCCCGCACCCTGGCGGCCGTCCGGGCCGAGCAGTCCGACGCCGGCATCGGCGTGGACGGCGTGGTGGGACCCAAGACGTGGCGCGCCCTGACCGGCAGCTACTCCGGCGGCGGCACCAGTGCTCCCGCCACCTCGGGTTCCAGCCAGCCGAAGCTGCGTTCGGGTGACCGCGGGGAAGCGGTGCGCACCCTCCAGAGCCAGCTGAACTCCTCCGGGGCCTCCCTGACGGTCGACGGCGTGTTCGGACGGGCCACCAACAACGCGGTCCGCTCCCTGCAGTCCGCCGCCGGCATCGGCGTGGACGGCGTGGTCGGACCCAAGACCTGGAACGCCCTGGCCGGCTCCACCACCATCTCCCCCGGCTCCAGCGGCGGCGGTGGCGGCAACAGCTCGGTCGGCTCCTCGTTCAACGGGCAGGCGATCATCGACAAGGCGCGCTCGGTCAAGGGCACCCGCTACAAGTGGGGCGGGCACTCCCCCTCCACCGGCTTCGACTGCTCCGGCCTGGTGCACTACGCGTACAACCAGGCGGGCATCGACATGCCGCGCAAGACCGCCAAGGGCTACACCTTCGGCGGGAAGGTCATCCCCAAGTCCCAGGCGCAGCCCGGCGACCTCGTCGCCTTCACCGCCAACGACTACGGGCACATCGGGATCTACATCGGCGACGGGAAGATCATCGACGCCTCCGGCTCCCGGCAGCGTGTGGTCGAGCGTTCCATCTGGAACTCCCCGCACGTGTTCGTCACCTACCGCTGAGCAGGCTCCGGGATCTGACCGGACCGACCCAGCACTGACGACCCCGAGCCACGACGGCCTGCTCGACGCCACGGCGTCACCGGGAAGGAGCAGGGCGGCGTGAAGGAGCCCGGTCGGCGCACCGCCGACCGGGCTCCTGCCTGTCCAGGGCCGTGTCCTGCATGCACATGGCCCGCGAGGATGCGCTGGGCGTGGCAGACTTGGGGGGTCCCGCACGCTCCCGACCCGACGGCGCCGCCCGTGGAGGAGACCATGACAGACCCCATCGCTCTCGTCCCGCTCCCTCATTCCGTGATCTGGTCCCAGGGCACCTGGGAGACGACGGACCCCTGGGCGGGGCTCTCGGTGGGGCTGTCCGAGGATCTCCCGCGCACCGCCTACTCGCTCTCGATCCATCCCGGCGGTGCGCACCTCACCGCCGGCAGCGAGGCGGCGCTGGCCGATGGGCGCAACACCTTCGCACAGATCGTCAGCGATGCGGACGGCTCCATCCCCTGCGTGACCATCGAGGACGAGCCCGCCCATGCCTGGCGCGGCATGCACCTGGACGTCGCCCGACACTTCCGCACCGTGGAGGAGATCGAGGCGATGATCGACGCGATGGCGCTGCACCGCCTGAATGTCCTGCACCTGCACCTGACCGACGACCAGGGCTGGCGCGTGGAGATCAAGGGCTACCCCCGCCTCACCGAGATCGGCGCCTGGCGCGCCCAGACTTTGGTGGGCCACCACAGCCCCGATGCCGACGAGTCCACCTGGACCTTCGATGGGATCCGCCACGGCGGCTTCTACAGCCAGGACGAGCTGCGGGGCCTGGTCGAGTACGCCTCCCGCCGCGGCGTGATGATCGTGCCCGAGGTGGACCTGCCCGGCCACATGCAGGCGGCCGTGGCGGCCTACCCGAACCTCGGCAACGTGCCCGGTCGCGAGATCGGGGTGCGCGAGGTGTGGGGGATCTCGGACCACGTCCTGGGCGTCTCCGACGAGGTCTTCGACTTCCTCCGCGACGTGCTCACGCAGGTCGCGGGGATCTTCCCCGGCCCGTTCGTCCACATCGGCGGGGACGAGTGCCCCACCACCGAGTGGGAGCAGTCCACCGCGGCGCGCGCCCGCCTGAACGAGTGGGGCCTGACCCGGATCTCCGAGATCCAGGGCAGGTTCACCCAGTACGCGGTCGAGGTCCTCGCCGAGTCGGGCAAGCGCGCGATCGGATGGGACGAGGTGCTTCAGACCCATCTGCCCGATGGCATGGTGATCATGAACTGGCGGAAGCAGGGCGGCGTCGCCGAGGCGACCGGCCGCGGCTTCCAGACCGTCGTCGCCACCGCCGAGCACACCTACTTCGACCATTACCAGGCCACTCCCGACCAGGAACCGCTCGCGATCGGCGGGCTGACCACGGTCAAGGACGTCTACACCGCGCCCCTGATCCCCTCCGGGCTCAGCGATCAGGAGAGGTCGCAGATCCTGGGCATCCAGGGCCAGCTGTGGAGCGAGTACCTGCCCACCGCCGCCCACATGCAGTACATGGCCTTCCCGCGCATGTGCGCGCTGGCGGAGCGGGCATGGGGCTCTCCCGAGCAGACCTGGGAGCAGTTCGAGGAGCGCCTGCGCGCGCATCTGCCCCGCCTCGACGCCTTCGGCATCCGCTATCGGCCCCTGGACTGACCACGCACGATGTCCTCCCCTCGAGCCCACCCCTACGGCCGGTCCGCGGATGACGTGCGCCGGCGTCGCCGCCGCACCCACCGCACCCGCCGGATGCGCATCACCCAACTGATCATCTTCTCCCTGCTGGGGATCACCCTGCTCACCATCGGGGCCGTCGCGCTGCGCGAGCTGACCGAGCCCGTCGCCGAGCCGGGGGTGATCGCCCCCAAGACATTCGGCGACGCCCCCGCGGAAGTGGCCTGCCCCGAGCCCGGGGCGGCCCCCGCCGCGCCCGCCGAGATCGAGGTGCGGGTGCTCAACGGCACCGGGCGCAGCGGCCTGGCCGGATCGGTCTCCGAAGAGCTCGGTGCGCGGGGCTTCGTCACCGGCGAGACCGGCAACTCGAACGACGCCCCCCAGGCGGCGACCATCGTGTACGGCCCTGACGGGTACCTCTCGGCGATGGGCCTCGCCGCCCACGTCGGCGAGGCCGAGCTGCGGCTGGACGACCGCGAGGGCACCGGGGTCGATCTGCTGCTGGGACAGGGCTGGACCGGGATCGCCGAGGCGGCCGCGGCCGAGGCCGCGATGGCCGAGCCGGTCCCCGCCCCGGAGGGCTGCGCCTGAGGCGTCGCGGCGGAGTCGCTGCCTGCGAGTCAGTCCTCCCAGCGGCGGCGGTCGGCGTCCATCCGACGGCCGATCCACAGGGAGACCCCGCCGCCGAACACCAGCAGCATGATGATCGTGGCGAACACCGTCGCAGTCCCCGGGGAGGACGGCAGCAGCCCCACCAGGAGCGAATTGATGCCGGCGGTCTCCTGGCCGGACTGACGCTCGGGCTCGAGGGCGGGATCCACGTCGACCACCAGGGCCGCGCTGGTGGGGGTGCCCGCGGCGTCCAGCACCGTGTAGGTGATCGGGGTGGTGCGGCCCACGAACCCCTCCGCGGGCTCGAAGCTGATCGCACCGTTCTCGGCGACGGAGAAGGTCCCCTCCCCCGGGACCACCAGGCGGGTGCCCTGCGCCTCCTCGAGCTCGGTGAGGTTGGTGGCCGCCAGGGACCTGATCCGCACCGTCTCCGGCACCAGCGGCTGGGAGGCGCTGCCGGCGGTGTCGTTGCCGAGCACGTCGATGGAGAGGGGGGTGCCCACGGAGGTGCGCCCCTCGTCGTCGCGCAGCGTCGCGATCACCGGGGCGATCGTGGCCCGCAGGGTGGCGCGGGCGGAGTTGTCGGCGTGCACGCCGTCGGCGATCAGTCCGATCGGGGTCGCGGTGCCGAGGAAGTCGGGGTCGGGGACCAGGGTGACCGTGCGGGCCTCGAGGTCGATCGTCCAGGTCCCCTCCCCCGGGACGGTCACCTCGGTCTCGTCGGGACTGGTCCGCGCACCCTGCGGAAGGGTCGCGGCGTCGAAGCGCAGAGAGTCCGAGCGGACGTCCCGCACCCCCAGGGTGAGGTCGATGGTGACGGGCTCCCCCGGCGCCGCGGCCTGCTCCCGATCGACCAGGATCGGGTAGGCCGTGTCGAGCAGGGCCGGCAGCGCGGTCGCCCCCTCCCCGTCCCCGCCGGTGATGCCCATCGGGGCGACGGCCTGCACGTCGCCGGACTCCGGGGAGAATCGCACGGTGGCGGTGTCGCGGTCCAGGGACCAGGTGCCCTGCCCGGGGACCTCCACCTCGGTGCCGTCCTGGGTCACGGCGAAGTCCTCCCCGGAGGCCCGCGGCTCCAGGGTCAGGGTGGCGGGATCCACGTACTGCTGGCCCTCACCGACGGAGAAGACGATGTCCTCGCCGTAGGGGGCGGAGCGGTACATGTCGGAGATGATCGGAACCGACAGGATCAGCCGCCCGGCCCCGGTGACCGCGCCCTCGGCATCGAGGCTCAGATAGCTGACCGGATCGGGCTGCCGTCCCAGCCCGGTGCCGGTGGGGTCGTGGGTCAGGGCGGTGCCGTCGGCCGCGAGCTGCCAGCTGCCCTGCTCGGGGACCACGGCCCGGCTCCCATCGGCGAGCACCGTGGAACCGGGGGGCAGCCCGGCCAGGCTCAGTGACATCGAGCCGCCCTCGGGCAGGGTGATCGGCAGGGGGACGGAGACCGCCTCACCGGCCGAGGCGTGGACACTGGATTCCTCGACCTCCAGCAGCTCGCTGTTCAGGGAGACGGGCAGGGAGCGCTGGCCGAGGTCCGATTCGATGGTCAGCGCCACGGCGGTGGGTGCCTCGAAGTAGCCGGTGAGCGGGGTGAACACGATGCGGTCCCCGAGCAGCGACCAGGTGCCCTGCCCCTCGACCGTGAGGGTGCGGCCGTCCTCGGCGAGCTCCATCAGCTGCTGCTGCTCGGGCGGCAGGTCCTGGTCGATCGCGAGACGGGCGCTGTCCAGCACCAGCTGGTCCTGGGTGTCGTCCGCGAGCAGGGCCAGCAGCGGAGTGGAGGAGACGGAGCCGGGCGGCATCAGGATGGTGGTGCTCTCCACCGGCAGCTCGAAGGGTCCCTCCTCCCCGAGCGCGCCGGCGGGCGCGGCCAGGGCGAGCGTCAGCACCGCCGCGCCGAGGAGGGCGGCGCTGCGGCGCAGGAGCGACCGCCCGGGGGAGCAGGTCCCGCGGTGCGGCATCGGCGAAAGCACCCGCTCAGGGTAGCAATGACTCCTGCACGCCTCCGGCAGTCCCTACAGTGAGGACATGGAAGGATCGCGACCTGCCGACGCCCCCGCCGCCCTCGACCTCACGGTCCTGCCCCCGCTGGACGACCTGCTGACCCGGCTCGTGGATCAGCTCGCCGCCTGGATGCCCGCCCAGCGCTGGTTCGCCCACAAGGGAGCGCAGGGACTGCGGATCTCGGTGGGCGGCTGGGCGCCGCTGCACCTGGCCGCGGACCATCTGGTGCTGGCCACGGTGCTGACCGCCGAGGCCGAGGGGCAGTTCCTCGCCCATTACCAGTGCCCGCTCGTGCTGCGCCGACCGGAGGGCGCCGCCGCCGAGCCCGGCGCCGAGATCGGGGTGCTCGCCGTCCCCGGCGGGCCGATCCGCGTCGATGACGCCACCGGTGACCCGCAGGGCCGCACCGCGCTGCTGGGCAGCCTGCTCCGCGGGGGCGGAGCGGCAGGGCCCGGGCTCCGGATGACCGCCCGCCCGTCGCTGACCGGGCCGGCCGGGGAGCGTCGCGGGGTCCGCACCCGCCTGCTGCAGGGCGAGCAGTCCAACACCTCGATGATCGTCGAGGCCGACGGGTCGGCGCCGCTGATCATGAAGCTGTTCCGGGTCCTGCAGGACGGTCCGAACCCCGATGTGGTGCTGCAGAGCGCCCTGCACGGCGGCGGCAGCACGCAGGTTCCCGCCGCCGCGGGGTCGATCCTGATCGCCACCGCGGATCTGCGCACCCACGCCCTGTTCGCCCAGGAGTTCCTGCCCGGGGTCGAGGATGGCTGGCGCACCACGGTGGAGCTCGCTCGCACCGGCACCGACTTCACCGCCGGGGCCGAGCAGCTGGGGGCAGCCGTGGCCCGGGTCCACGCAGACCTCGCCGCGGCGCTCGGCACGGTCAGGTCGAGCGACGAGGTGGTCGCTGCGCTGATCGACCAGATGCTGGAGCGGCTCGATCAGATCGCTGGGCAGCTTCCCGCGGTGGCGGCGCACCGGGAGTCGCTCCAGGCCCTGCTCGAGGCCGCCTACGAGGTCGACTGGCCGCCGATGCAGCGGATCCATGGCGACCTCCATCTGGGGCAGGTGCTGGCCGTCCCGAACCGCGGCTGGGTGCTGCTGGACTTCGAGGGCGAGCCGCTGCGTCCCCTCGAGCAGCGCTCCCGCCCCGATTCCCCGCTGCGGGATGTGGCCGGGATGCTGCGCAGCCTCGACTATGCGGCCGGTGCGGTCGCGCACTCGGACGGGGTGTACGCCGGGGCCTGGGCGCAGGCGGCGCGGGAGGAGTTCCTGGCGGGCTATCTGTCGCAGAGCGGGCTGGCCACCGGCGCCGCTGACGCGACCGAGGTGCTGGTGGCCGCGTTCGAGGCGGACAAGGCGGTCTACGAGGCGCTGTACGAGTCCCGCAATCGGCCCGACTGGCTCGCGATCCCGCTGCGCGCCATCGAGCGGATCGCCGCCGGGGGACCCGCTGCCGGGACTCCCCCGGTCAGGACGCCCACTGCCGGGTCCCCCGCTCTCGGGGCGTCGGCAGGAGATGCCGTCACAGAGGCCGAGGCGGAGGCGTCAGGGGGCTCAGCGGGCTGACGGGGCTGGTGGTCGTCGGCGGCTCCAGCGAACCGGGCAGGAAGGGCGCGCTGACCGCACGCACCGTCACCCGCACCCCGACCACCAGCTCGAGCAGGTCACCGGCCTCCGCGCCCCACACCATCCGGGGCATCCCGGCATGGGCGAGGGTGAGGCCGCTGCCCCGCGGCGCGAGCCCGTGCGCGGCGGCGACCGGGCGCACGCTCTCGATCAGCGCGGAGCCGGACGCCGGGGCGGGCGGGCGCTGGCTGGCCAGCAGGGCGCTGACGTGGCACATCGTCTCCAGGCCGCGCCAGGACATGCCGGAGGGGCGATCGCGCTGGGGGCGGCGGTCGGTGAAGGCGACCAGCCCGGGCGCTTCGTGCAGCAGGGCAGAGGTGGCCGACTCGAGCAGGGCGCGGATCTGCTGGTGGGCATGATCCTGATCGTCGATCATCGCGGACTGACGAGCGGGCAGCGCCGACATCATCGTGCACCCTCCCCTTCACTGCGCCCCGAATCCTGCGGATCCCGCAGTGCCGAGCACCGTGGACCTGTGCGGAACAGGGTAGTCATCTCGTCGGATCCTGCCGATGGGGAGAACTCCCCATGCCCTGCTCTGCCGGGCGCTGACCGGTCCGCGGCGGCCGATCGTGCGCCGCCGCTCACGCGGGGACCGGCACGAACTCGACCGGCGCCACCTGCGAGTAGCGGTCCTGGCGGATCGAGACCACGCCCACCCCGCCGATGAACGGGGCGAGGGCCTGGGGGTTCTTGCCCGGGTTGGCGAGGACCACCTGGAAGCCGAAGTGGCGGAAGGACTCCATGGCGGCGGTGATGAACTTCCCCGCCCCCTTCGAGAACGCCTCGTCGATGATGATCGGCGCGTACCGGGGCACGTCCGCCCCGGTCCCGGCCAGCTGGTAGCGCAGGGCCGCGGCGAGGCAGAAGGTGGTCAGGCGCTCGTTCTGGCCACCGGAGAGCGGGCCGCCGGACTCGTGGGCGTGGACCACGGTGCCGGAGGTGTCGACCTCCTCGGCATGGAAGTGGACATGGCGGCGCACGTCCAGCATCGCGCGCGAGACCTGGTCCTCCTTGGTGCGGGCGGCGGTGATCAGGTCCATCAGGTGGCGCAGGGACAGGAACCGCTCCTCGGCCAGCTCGCGGTCGCGGCTGATGTCGTTCAGCGCCGTATCGGCCACGGCGTCCTCGAGGGCGGCCTTGAACTCGTCGAGGGCGGCCAGGTGGACCGGGCGCATCGACAGCTGCAGGTAGCGGCCGGCATGGAACTCGACCTGGGCCAGCAGGGCGTTGATCCGCTGCAGGCGCTTGCGGATCTCGGCCGGCTCCCGGGCGATCGCGGTCGCGAGGGCCTGGACGTCACCGAGGGTGTTGCCGGTGAAGAACTCGAAGAAGCGCTCCTCGACCTCCGGCAGCTTCTCCTCCTCGATGCGGCGCAGGATCGCCAAGTAGTCCTCGGCGGCCTCCAGCGAGGCGGCGGTGTCCCCGGCCTGAGCGGGCCAGCGCCGGGTGAACTCGCGCATCGCGGTGCGGATGTCCTCCTCCGCGCGGGAG
>DXDT01000019.1 GCA_019115335.1 Candidatus Brachybacterium merdigallinarum | reverse complement strand
GTCGCCATCGGGGAGTCGTCGGCGCGGGTGAGGTACTCGATCCACTCGCTCATCTCCCGCACCGTTCCCGAGCCGACGTTGCCGTTGACGTACGCCTCGGTGCCCAGCAGCTCGACGAGGTCCATGAACTCGTGGGTGCCGAAGGAGTTGTCCTCGACCACGTCGCCCCAGTGGGAGTTGACCATGCGGGGGCGGTCCTCGCGCGGTCCGATGCCGTCGCGCCAGTGGTAGTCGTCGGCGAAGCAGCCGCCGGGCCAGCGCAGGTTCGGGATCCGCAGGGCGCGCAGAGCCTCGACCACGTCGGTGCGGATCCCGCGCTCGTTCGGGATCTCGGAGTCCTCGCCGACGTAGAACCCGCCGTAGATGCAGCGCCCCAGGTGCTCGGCGAAGTGGCCGTAGAGATGCCGGGAGATGGTGGGTCCGGGCAGGTCCAGGTCGATCACCACGCGGGCCGGGCCGTCGGTGGGGTGGGTGCTCGGGCCGGTGGAGCCGGTGGTCCGGGAGCCGCTGGTGGTCGGGCTGAGCGCGGAGACCAGGCCGGTGGCGAGGGAGCGGGAAGCGGTGGTCACGGGTTCTCTCCTGGGAGACGGTGGCGGGAGGTCTGATCGTGGCGGGCAGGGTGAGGCGCGCAGGGCGAGCCGGTCAGGGGCGGGACAGGCAGGGCGAGCTGGTCAGGTCGTGGCGGGCAGGGCAGGGATCCATACGCGCATGGGCCCGGTGGCCCGGTTCGCCCAGGCGAAGTAGGGGATCGCCAGCACGTCGGCCTGCTCCCCCACCTGCGGCGCGGTGCCCCAGGCCGGGTAGGGCTCTGCGGAGCCCGGATGCAGGTGGCGCGCGGACAGGCTCAGCGCGGGCAGGGCCCCGGAGGGCAGAGCGGACAGCGTGGTCGGCGTCGGCGCGAGGCGGACGGGCTGATCCGGCAGCACCGCGAGCTGTTCGATGTCGGTGCCGGGTGCCTGGTCCTGCTGCTCGAGGGCGAACAGCAGCGGGCCGCGGAACAGGGCGACGCTGCCGGCCACCGCGTCATTGCGCGGATGGCCGACCACGAACCGCGCAGTCATCGGCAGCTCGAGCACGATCCGGTCGCCGGGCGCGAAGGTGCCGCGCAGCTGCACCGCTCCCGCAGTGTCGTCGGCCCGTTCGAGGTGCCCCGGGGCGTCGAGGACATAGCCGCTCGCCCAGGAGGGCACCCGCAGGGTCAGGGACGCCGGGGCCGACGGGGCGGCGGTGACCGTCACCTCGATGCGGCCGTCTGCGGGGTAGTCGGTGACCACGTCCACAGCCAGCTCGCCGCCCGACCCGGGGTCCCCGCAGCGGTAGCTGCCCTGGGCGTACTGGTGCAGGCTGAGGCCCTGCTCCTCGGCCGTGGCGACGTACTGGGCGAGGCTCGCCAGGGTGCGCATCACGTTGGGCGGGCAGCAGGCGCAGTCGAACCAGCCCTGCCGGCCGCCGGCGGGGTCGCGGGGATCGCCGACCACGGCCCCCGAGCGCACCTGCAGGGGGTTGACGTAGAAGTAGGCGGTGCCGTCCAGGGAGACGCCGGGGAGCACGGCGTTGTACAGCAGATGCTCGATCGCCTCCGCGTAGCGCGGCCTCCCGGTGGCCAGCAGCAGGCGCCAGGCCCACTGCACGGCAGCGATCGCCGCGCAGGTCTCCGCGTAGCCGCGATCGGTGGGCAGCTCATAGGGTGCGCCGAAGGACTCCCCCTCCCAGCGGGAGCCGAGCCCGCCGGAGACGAAGGCCTTGGTGCGCATCATGTCCTCGAACAGCGCCTCCTGCTGTGCCAGGTGGCCGGCGTCCTCCGTCTCGATCGCCCGATCGGTGGCCCCGGCGGCGAGGTAGACGGCGCGCACCGCATGCCCCTCGACGCTGGTGGTCTCCCGCACCGGGACCCGGTCGGAGTAGTAGGTGGGGTTCACCCCCCGCTCGGCGTGCAGCACCCCGTGGCCGCGCCGGTCCAGGAAGAACTCGGCGGTGGCGAGGTAGCGGCGCTCCCCCGTCTCCCGGAACAGCTCCACCAGGGCCATCTCGATCTCTGGATGGCCGGGAGTGCCGTCGCGGCCCTCGGGCCCGAAGGTGGTGGCGATCAGGTCGGCGAAGCGGGTGGCGACCTCGAGCAGACCGGTGTCCCCGGTGCAGCGGTGCTGGGCGATGGCCGCCTGGATGAGGTGGCCGGCGCAGTACAGCTCGTGGTTGTCGGTGAGGTTGCTCCAGCGGCGGTCCGTGCCCAGTCGCTGGTCGTGAACGGTGTTGAGGTAGCCGTCCTCGCTCTGGGCGGCGGCGATCCAGGCGGTGACGCGGCGCTGCAGTGCGAGCAGCTGCTCGTCCCCGGTGCGGCCGATCTCGTAGGCGACCGCCTCGAGCCACTTGTACACATCGGAGTCGGCGAAGATCAGCGGGGTGACCTCGCCGTCCACCGTCCCGGCGGCGATGTGCAGATTGCGCAGCATCCCGGCCTCCTCCAGCCGGTCGTAGCCGCCCAGGAGAGCATGAGTGCGGTTGGTCTCGAGCCGCTCGCCCCAGAAGCCGCCGGTGATGGTGGCGGCGCCGGCGGGCAGCGGGCGCTGGGCGGTGGGCCCGGCGGGCCGGACCGGCGGCGCGAGGTGGGGGTCCGTGTCGGTCATGGTCAGGCTCCGGTGCGGGCGAGGCGGATCATGGACCAGGAGATCGCCGGCAGCGCTCCGGTGAGCCGGCCGCCATCGAGGGCCACCGAGGAGTTGGCCTGCGGGGCGACGGTCTCGGGGGCGTCGGCGGAGTTCGCGGCGTAGGGGTCCTCGTGGTGCAGGGTGATCGCCTCCACCAGCTCCAGACCCCCGAAGGCGGCGAGGTCCGCATCGAGGTCGAGCTGCTGCGCCGGGTCGCGGTTGACGACGAAGACCGTCAGGTCGCCGGTCTCGGCGTCCCAGGTGGCCACCGCATCCCCGGAGGTCGAGGAGCCGAAGCGGCGGTTGTCGAAGGAGGGGGAGGCCAAGCGCACGTCGAGCACCTCTCCGCGGGCGTGCTGCGAGGTCAGCGCGAAGGGATGGAAGGTGGACTGCTTCCAGACCCGGCCGCCGGGCTCGGTCATGATCGGGGCGATCACGTTGACCAGCTGGGCGAGCGAGGCGGAGGCGACCCGATCGCTGTGGCGCAGCAGCGAGATCAGCAGGTTCCCGAACACCACCGCGTCCTGCGCGGAGTAGATGTCCTCCAGCAGCACCGGCGCGACCGGCCAGTCATCCCCGCTGGGCGGGCGGGACTCCGCGCGGTG
>DXDT01000176.1 GCA_019115335.1 Candidatus Brachybacterium merdigallinarum | reverse complement strand
GGGTCTCCGGCGGGCTCGACTCCACCCATGCCCTGATCGTGTGCGCCCGCGCCATGGATCGCCTGGGCCGCGACCGCTCCGAGATCCTCGCCTACACCATGCCCGGCTTCGGGACCAGCGAGAACACCCGCGCCAACGCCGAGCTGCTCTCCCTCGCCCTGGGGGCGACCTTCGAGACCCTCGACATCCGGCCGACGGCCACCCAGATGCTCAAGGGCATGGATCACCCCTTCGGCCGCGGCGAGGAGGTGTACGACGTCACCTTCGAGAACGTCCAGGCGGGACTGCGCACCGACTACCTGTTCCGCCTGGCCAACCACCATGGCGGCATCGTCGTCGGTACCGGTGACCTCTCCGAGCTGGCGCTGGGCTGGGCGACGTTCGGGGTGGGCGACCACATGGCGCACTACGGTGTGAACGCGGGCGTGCCCAAGACCCTCATCCAGCATCTGATCCGCTGGGTGATCCGCGAGGGCCTGTTCTCCGAGCAGACCTCCGGCGTGCTGCAGGCGGTGCTCGACACCGAGATCTCGCCCGAGCTGATCCCCACGAAGCCGGGGGAGAAGGCGCAGTCCACCGAGGACTCGATCGGCCCCTACGCGCTGCACGACTTCACCCTGCACCACCTGCTGCGCCACGGCTACGGTCCCGCCAAGATCGCCTACCTCGCCCATCAGGCCTGGGGCGATGCGGCAGCGGGGGAGTGGCCGCCCGGGTACGCCGACGAGGATCGGCGGGCCTACTCCCGCGGCGAGATCAAGCACTGGCTGACCGTGTTCACCCGGCGCTTCTTCGCCAACCAGTTCAAGCGCTCGACCCTCCCCAACGCCCCCAAGGTCCTGTCCGGCGGTGCCGTCTCACCGCGCGGGGACTGGCGGATGCCCTCCGACGCCTCCGCCCGGGCCTGGCTCGCCGAGATCGACCGCGCCGTCCCCGGCGACTGACCCGTCCGAGCGCAGGCAGAGCCGCGCAGGCCGAGCCGCGCAGCGAGGACGGTGCAGCCAGAGCTTTGCCACGCTGAGGACCGGTGCGGGGCGGCACACCGGTCCTCAGCGCGGCAAACCTCGTGGAGTCCCGTCGCCCGGCCGCCCGCGTCGCCCCGGCCCGGTCTACTTGACCGCGCCCATGGACAGGCCGCGGACCAGCTGCTTCTGCGCCACCCAGCCGGCGATGACCACCGGCAGGGAGGCCAGCACCGAGGCCGCCGACAGCCGTGCGAGGAACAGCCCCTCCGAGGTCATGGTGGACATCAGGAAGATCGGCACCGTCGCCGCGTTCGCCGCGGTGAGGTTCAGGGCGAAGAAGAACTCGTTCCACGCGAAGATCACGCAGATCAGAGCGGTCGCGGCCATGCCGGGCGCCACCATCGGCAGCAGCACCGAGCGCATGGTGCGGCCCAGGGAGGCACCGTCGATCGACGCGGCCTCCAGCACCTCACCGGGGATCTCCAGGAAGAACGAGCGCATCATCCACACCGCGATCGGCAGGTTCATCGCGGTGTACAGCACGATCAGGGTGAGGATGTTGTCGAGCATCCGCACCTGCCCGGCGATCACGTAGATCGGCATGATCACCGCGACCACCGGCAGCATCTTCGTGGAGATGAAGAAGAACAGCACGTCCTGGGTGCGCTTGACCGGTCGGATGCTGAGGGAGTACGCGGCCGGGACCGCGAGGACCAGCACCAGGAGTGTCGAGATCCCGGTGGCCAGCACCGAGTTCAGCACGTAGGAGCCCACCTGCGGGGAGGCGATGATCGAGGTGTACTGCTCGAGCGTCGGCGTGAAGAAGAACGTGGGCGGAGACGATGCCGCCTGGGATTCCTGTTTGAAGCTGGTCAGCACCATCCACGCCACGGGGGCGAAGAAGATCAGACCGGCCGCCCAGGCGAGCACGGACAGCAGGTGGCCGCGCAGCTGCCCGCGCGGACGAGGCCGGCGTGCGGGCGGGGCGGTGCGTGCGGCGGCGGGGGAGCGCGGGACGTCGGCGAGGGTGCTCATGACTCCATCTCCTCCCGCTCGTTCCTCGCAGTTCGTCGACGGAGGGTGCTCATGACTGCTCCTTGGAGTTGATGCTGCGGAAGATCAGGCGCAGCGCGGCGGTGGCGATGATGATCGTGGCGATCACGGTGACCACGCCCATCGCGGCGGACTGGCCGATGTCGAAGCCGAGGAAGGCGCGCTGGTAGATGTAGAACGGCAGGTTGGCGCTCGCGGTGCCGGGCCCGCCTGCGGTCATCAGGTAGATCTGATCGAAGGTGTTGACCACGTAGATCGCGCCCAGCAGCACCGACAGCTCGATGTAGAACCGCAGGTGGGGCAGGGTGATGTGGAGGAACGTCTGCCAGGGGCCGGCGCCGTCCATCGCGGAGGCCTCGAGCACGTCGCGGGCCTGGGACTGCAGGCCGGCCAGGAGCAGCAGCATCATGAACGGCGTCCACTGCCACACCAGGGCGATGATGATCGAGAGCATCGGGGCCTGGCTGGTCCAGTCCACCGGATTGATGCCGATGATCCCGATCAGCCAGTTGACCAGCCCGTAGGTGGGATCGAACATCGAGACCGACCACAGCATCGCCCCGGCCACCGGCATGATCAGGAACGGGGTGATCAGCAGGGTGCGCACCACCCCGCGGCCGACGAACTCGCGATCCAGCAGCAGGGCCAGTCCCAGGCCCAGCAGCAGCGCGAGGACCACGCAGCCCAGCGTGATCAGGATCGAGTTCAGGGCGGCGGTGCGGAACGTCGAGTCGAGGAAGATGTCGAGGTAGTTGCGCAGGCCCACGAACGTCTCGCCGTCGGGGCGCAGCAGGTTGCGGGAGCGCAGCGAGTACCAGATCGTCAGCAGGAACGGGATCTGCGTGCAGATCACGACGAACAGGAACGCGGGCATCAGCGGCAGCCGGCGTCGCCAGCCGTCGGCCCGAGCCGATGCCTCGGGTGCGGTGCGGCGCGCGGCAGGGGCCGACGGGCCGTGCGGGGGCGGGGTCGCGGTCTCAGCGGTGGCTGCGGTCATCCCTCAGCCCTCCCATCCGTAGGTGCGGGCGACGGAAGCGGCGAACCCCTGGGCCTGCTCGAGCGCCTCGTCGACGCTCTTCTGCCCGGCGATCGCGGCGGAGAACTGCTGGCCGACGCGGGTGCCGAGATCCTGGAACTCGGGGATCACCACGTTCTGCAGGCCGTCGTAGGGGACCTCGACGGTCATCGAGTTCTCCTGGGTGGAGTTCTCCATCGAGTCCAGGGTCGGCTCGACGTAGGTGGCCGAGAGCTCCTTGTACTCGGGGATCTCGTAGGTGGACAGGCGCGAGCCCGGCGGCAGCGCCTCCCAGGAGACCTCGTTGCCGACCAGCTGGAAGTAGTCGGGGTGGGTCATCCAGGCGATGAACTCCCAGGCGGCATCCTTCTTCTGGCTGGTCTCGGGGATCGCCAGCGCCCAGGAGTACAGCCAGCCGGCGTACTCGGTGGCCTGGGTGGGGCCGAGCGCGTACCCGGTCCTGCCCACCACGGTGGAGGAGTCCGGGTTCTCGACCCCGGAGACCATCGAGGAGGCGTCGAACCACATCGCGGCGTTGCCCTGGCTGAACTGGGTCAGGCATTCACCGAACCCGCTGGTCGCAGCGCCGGGCTGGCCGTAGGAGCGGACGGTGTCGACGTACATCGATACCGCCTCGCGCACCTCCTCGGAGTCCAGCCGCGGGGCCCAGTCCATGTCGAACCAGCAGCCGCCGTAGGTGTTGATGACCGTGCTCATCGGCGCGAGGTTCTCGCCCCAGCCGGCCAGGCCACGCAGCGCGATCCCGGCCATGCCGGCGTCCGGGTCGTGGAGGGTGGAGGCGAAGGTGCGCAGGTCGTCCCAGCTGGGATGCTCGGGCATGGTCAGCCCGGCCTCGTCGAACAGGTCCTGGCGGTACACCAGGAACGCGCTCTCGCCGTAGAAGGGGACCGAGTACATCGAGCCGTCCACGGTCAGGGCGTCCTTGATGGTGGGCACGAAGTCCTCGGGCGCGTACCCCTCGGTGCGGGCGATGAAGGGCTCGAGGTCGGTGAGCCAGCCGTTGGGGGCCCACAGCGGGGTCTCGTAGTTCGAGATCATCACGACGTCGAACTCGCCGCCGCCGGAGGCGACCGAGGCGGTGATCTTGGCGCGCGCCTCGTTCTCCGGCAGCGACACGAAGCTCACGTCGATATCGGGATGCTGCTCGGTGAAGTGGCTGATCAGGCTGATCGCGTCCTGCATCTGCGGGTTCGAGACGATCGCGACCACGATCGACTCGCGGCCGGCGGACCCGGAGCCGCAGCCGGCCAGAGCGGTCGTGCCGAGCCCGGCGGTGAGCCCGGCACCGAGCACGCTGCGGCGGGACGGGCGGAAGGCGCTGCGCGGTGTGGTGAGGCTGCGGGGTGGGGCATGACCGGGCGCGGGCCGTGGGGGACGAGGGTGGAGGGGTCCCATGGGCTGTTCTCCTCTGAACGGCGTGGGGTGGAGAGATCCGGCGTGACGGGGAGGGGAGGCGCCTGCCGAGCGGCAGTGCCGGCCGAGGTCGCTGCCGAGCACGAGCGGTGCCCGAGGTTCGTTGCGCTGGGGACCGGTGTGACCATGCAGATCGGTCGTGAGCGTCGCAGAGCTCGGGCGGGAGAGGGGCAGGGCGGCCGGAGGGGGAGAGGACGCTCGGCGCGATCGCCGCCGGCGCGGGGCCGAGGGTGATCTCGCCGAGGGCGATGCCGGCGTCGACGCCGACGGACTGCCGAGCCGACCGGAGCGACCCCGACACACGGAATCGACATCGGCCTACTCAGATGAGCCGTTGGGCGACTCAGATGAGGTGAGCGTAGTCATATACGCTCATCTGATCAACCACGGGCGACATCTGATCGCCCTCGAGAGGTGTGAAGGGGGCGGGATGGCACTGCACGAGGAGCACGCCAGCGGCGCGACGAACGCGCGCGGAGGGGCCTCGCGGACCACCTCCGGCGCTCCGGCCGAGGACCCTCCGAACGCCCTGAAGGTCGCTCTGGCCACCGAGCACTTCCTCGACGGCGATTCCAAGGTGGAGCTCGCCCGGCGCCACGGCATGTCCCGCTTCCAGGTCGCCCGACTGCTGGAGGAGGCGCGCAGCGAAGGGATCGTGCGGATCCAGATCGTGGACCCCTCGGCCGTCGGCCACGACCATGCCCCGCTCGCCGAGCGGCTCGGCATCGCCTCGGTGACCGTCGCCGCGGTCCGCCCCGGCGAGTCGATGCGCGCGGCCCTGGCCCGCCACGCCGCCTCCCGCCTCACGGCCCTGCTCGACGAGGGCTCCCGGCTCGGCATCGCCTGGTCCCGCACCCTCATGCACCTGCCCGACTCCCTCGACTCGCTGCCTCGCGTGGACGTGATCCAGCTGGTCGGGCCCGTGAGCACCCCCGGCTACTCGACCGCGCAGTCCGGTGCCCTGATCCACACCCTCGGCCACCTCGCCGGAGGGCAGGTCTGGGCGCTGCCTGCCCCGCTGGTCGTCGAGTCCGCGCGCGTGGCCGCCTCCCTTCGCGCCATGGAAGAAGTGCGCTCGACCCTGGATGCGGCCGACGCCCTGGACGTCGCCGTCGTCGCGATCGGTGCCTGGAACGAGGGTGCCTCGACCCTGTGGGCGCGACTGACCCCCGACGAGCGCCGGCGCGCTCACGAGGCCGGGGTGGTCGCCGAGATCTGCGGCACCGTGATCGACGGCGCCGGCGCGCTGTGGCACTCGGCGACGGAGGACCGCGTGATCGGCGTGCGCCCCGACCAGCTGCGCCGCGCGCGGGTCATCGCCGTCGCGCCCGCCGTGGGTCGACCCGAGGCCGTGATCGCCGCCGCCCGCTCGGGGATGGTCGACGACCTCGTGCTCTCCCCCGAGCTCGCCGACCAGGTCGCCGCGCGACTCGAATAGCCGCCGACCCCGGGTGGCGGCGCGGACCGAGTCTCCGGCGATCCTCGGCTGCATCGTCGGGGCGCGGACCCGGAACAGATGAGATCGATACCCTGCTCATCTGAGTCGAATGTGTGTATCGTCGGCTCCACCAGCACTCGCCGATGACACCAGCATGCGCCGATGACGCCGGCCCTCGCCGATGAAGGATGAGCCATGACCGCCCTGAACTCCTCCACCCTCCCCGCGATCGCCGCCGAAGGCGCGGTCGCGGTGCCCCAGCACCCCCTGGATGAGCGCCGCATCGGGATCGTCCACTTCGGCGTGGGCGGCTTCCACCGCGCGCACCAGGCGATGTACCTCGACCGGCTGATGGGCTCCGGCCGCGACCGCGACTGGGCGATCTGCGGCGTGGGCCTGCTGCCCGGCGATTCCCGGATGCGCGACGCGCTCGCCGGCCAGGACGGCCTGTACACCCTGGTCACGAAGGCGCCCGACGGGTCCCGCGACCCGCGCGTGATCGGCTCGATCGCCCGCTACCTCTTCGCGCCCGACGACCCCGAGGCCGTGCTCGCTCAGATGACCGACCCGGCCGTGCGGATCGTCTCCCTGACCGTCACCGAGGGCGGCTACAACTACAACCCCTCCACCGGCGAGTTCCAGTACGAGACCGAAGCCGTCGCCGCCGACCTCGAGGCGGACCTCACCGCCGTCGGCCCCCGCACCATGTTCGGCTACGTCGTCGAGGCACTGCGTCGCAGACGCGAGGCCGGCACCGCCCCGTTCACCGTGATGTCCTGCGACAACGTGCGCGGCAACGGCGATCTCGCCCAGCGCATGATCCTCGCCTACGCCCGCCGACGCGACGAGAACGGTCTGCACGGCGACGCCCCGATCGCCGAGTGGATCGAGCGCGAGGTCGCCTTCCCCAACTGCATGGTCGATCGCATCACCCCGGTCACCGCGGCCGAGGACATCGAGATGATCTCCCGCGACTTCGGCATCGAGGACGCCTGGCCCGTGGTCAGCGAGGACTTCACCCAGTGGGTGCTCGAGGACGCCTTCCCCGCCGGCCGCCCCGCCTACGAGGAGGTGGGCGTGCAGATGGTCGAGGACGTCGAGCCCTATGAGCTGATGAAGCTGCGGCTGCTGAACTGCTCCCACCAGGCCATCGCCTACTTCGGGCTGCTGCTCGGCCACACCTACGCCGACGAGGCCGCGACCGACGAGCACCTGGCCCCCTTCACCCGCACCCTGTACATGGACCGCGAGGGCACGCCCACCGTCCCCGAGGTGCCCGGCATCGACCTGGACGCCTACAAGGACGAGCTGATGGCCCGCTTCGCGAACGTGCACGTCAAGGACACCCTGGCACGGCTCGCCGCCGAGTCCTCGGACCGCATCCCCACCTGGATGATGCCCGTGATCCGCGAGAACCTCGCCGCCGGCCGGGACGTCACCGCGACCGCCGCGATCGTCGCCTCCTGGGCCCGCTACGCCGAGGGCACCGGCGAGAACGGCGAGCGGTGGCCGGTGGTGGACCGCCTGCACGATCGCGTCATGGCCGCCGCCGCGCAGCACGACGAGGACCCGCTGGCGTTCCTCCGCGACCAGGAGCTGTTCGGGGACCTGGTCGAGCACGACGCATTCACCACCCCCTACCTCGCCGCCCTCGACACCCTCCGCACCCGCGGCGCCCGCGCCCTGCTGACCGAGCTCACCGCCACCCTCGGCTGACGCCCACCGCCGCCCGGTCGCCCCGGCCCTGCTCGCCCGGCCCCGCTCGCCCGGCCCTGCTCGCCCGGTACGAGGTGTGCTGCGCTGAGGACCGGTGGGGTGGCCGGCATCGGTCCCAGCTGCACCAAACCTCGGGTGGCGGGGCGGCCAGCGGCCTACTGCGGGTGGCGGGGCGGCCGGCGGCCTACTGCGGGTGGCGGGGCGGCCGGCGGCCTACTGCGGGAGGTGGGGCGGCCGGCGGCCTCTTGGAGGTGGAGCGGCGGCCTGCTGCGGGGCGCGGGCCGGCTGCCCGCCTCCGCGTCGCTCGCCGCGTGCTCGCTGGGGGGGTGTCGGGATCGGGCGGACGCAGGGATCGACCTAAGAGCAGCCCCTTCCGCCCTGCCCAGTTGCTCTCCGGCGGCGCAGTGCCGCCCGCGGCCAGGAGTGTGCGCCGCAGGGCGGAGAGGAAGCGGCGGGGGTCCTTGATGTCCTCTGCGGTCACGACCCGGATCCTCCAGCCGACGGATTCGAGGGAGTCCTTCCGTTGCTGGTCCTTGCGCCGCTGCGTGACGCTGATGCGGTGGTGGTCGCCGTCGTACTCGACCGCCACCTTGACCTGGCGATACGCGAGGTCCAAGTAGCGGCGTCGTCCGGTATCGGGATCCTTGACCTGCAGGTTGATCACCGGTTCGGCGAATCCGGCGCGAGCGAGCAGCAGGCGGGTGCGCGTCTCCCCGGGCGAGTCCGTTCCCGGGCGTGCGTCACGCACGGCACGGCGCAGAGCCGGAGCCCCGTACATGCCGCGGTGGGAGTTTGTGAGAGTCAGCAGCTCCTCCAGGTGGAGCGGGCGGAGCGGAGGAGTGCGGGTGCAGAGGGAGTCGATGGCGATGACCAGGTCGTCATGGTCGAGCATCGTGGCCAGCTCGAACAGCACCATCGACGGATGGGAGAGCAGCAGACCGTCCTGCTCGTACGTCTCCGTGCGGCGAGTGAGATGCAGCCTGACGTGCTCCGGCACCCGAGGTCTCGTCCCTTCGCTGATCCGGCAATGCAGGACAGGCGGGGTCATCAGCGGCTGAACTCGCGGGGGAGGGCCGTATCGAGGGCCAGGCGCCGAGGGATCGATGCCGGATTCGAGACGGGTCCGCCAGGCCATGGGCAGAGCATCGAAGCCGGCGGGGCCTCGCTGGAGGACGCCGGGGGAGCCAGCAGGACTCACTGAGGCCGGCAGCGTGCTCGGCACATGTCGCTCCTCGCCCACCAGATATGCGGCGCTGGACAGTGCCCCGATGCCGCCGTCGATCCACCACGGAAGCGCGATCCCCAGCAGCGCGGCAGCAGTGGTGTGGCTGATCACCGCCCCGGGAACGATGTGCTCGTGCAGGACCTTGGCCATCGAGCCCAGGGTCGCGGGGGCGGCGGTGGGGGTTTGGAACCCGCGGAACACCGTAACGAGCTCCGGGCCCGCCAGGCGACTCGATGAGACCCCGAGCTGTCGCCACTCGGCGCGCGGGAGCAGCGCTCGGTCGGGCAGAGGCGTGGGGCGCATGCTCCGGGACCGTAGTTCCGGCCGACGCGCTCCTGGCCGGCGGGCTGCCGATTGTGGATGACCGCCCCCTGGGGAGGAACCGCCCGCACCGGACCGCCCCGCTTCGAGCCGCCCGCACCGGTCCGCTCGCCGCCACCGGCCCGGTGCCGGCCCGGTGTCGAGGTTTGATGCGCTCAGGACCGGTGTGGCCCGGTGGATCGGTCGCCACCGCGGCAAACCTTGAGCAGGGCACGTTGGGGCAGGCTGGTCGCCCGCTCGCGCTGGCCCGGTGTCGAGGTTTGATGCGCTCAGGACCGGTGTGGCCCGGTGGATCAGTCGCCATCGCGGCAAACCTCGAGCAGGGTGCCGGGCCTCGAGCAGGGTGCCGGGCCTCGAGCAGGGCGCCGGGCCTTGAGCAGGGCAGGCGGGATGTTGCGTGGGACACGTTCGGGCGCCGGACTGACCAGTAGGTATGCGACTGCGGCAAGGGTGGGGAGCCAGACGCCCCCTGCTCTCCTAGAATGAGCGCAGCCTGCCCGCCAGCGTGAAGGAACCTGACTCCATGAGCCTCGTCGTCCAGAAGTTCGGTGGATCCTCTGTCGCAGACGCCGAGTCGATCAAGCGCGTCGCCCAGCGGATCTCCCTCTATGCCAAGGCCCGGCACCAGGTGGTGGTCGTCGTCTCGGCGATGGGGGACACCACGGATGACCTGGTGGACCTCGCCCAGCAGATCACCGACAACCCGCCCCCGCGCGAGCTGGACATGCTGCTGACCTCCGGGGAGCGGATCTCGATGGCGGTGCTGTCGATGGCGCTGAACGACCTGGGGGTCCAGGCGCGCGCCTACACCGGCTCCCAGGCCGGCCTGATCACCGACGGCGACCACGGCCGCGCACATATCCACAGCGTCACCCCGGGCCGGATCCAGGAGGCGGTCGACGAGGGGCATGTCGCGATCGTCGCCGGGTTCCAGGGCGTCTCCCACACCTCGAAGGACATCACCACCCTGGGCCGCGGCGGCTCGGACACCACGGCGGTGGCCCTGGCCGCGGCGCTGGAGGCGGATGTCTGCGAGATCTACTCCGACGTCGACGGAGTGTTCACCGCCGATCCGCGGGTCGCCCCCGCCGCCCGTCGTGTCCCGGTGATCACCAGCGAGGAGATGCTGGAGATGGCGGCCAACGGCTCGAAGATCCTGATGGCCCGCAGCGTCGAGTACGCCCGCCGCTACGGGGTGCCGCTGCACGTGCGCTCCTCGTTCTCCGGCCGGCTCGGCACGATCGTCAGCGATGACCCCGACCGTATGATCCCCGTCGACCCCGACGTCACCCTCCGCACCGCCGATGTCGCCGGCCGCGACTCGGCCGATCCCAGCAAGGAGATCCCCATGGACCTTGACCTCAACGCCGCCGGCGGCCTCGAAGCACCGCTGATCTCGGGCGTCGCCCATGACAGCAGCGAAGGCAAGATCACCGTCGTCGAGGTGCCGGATGCTCCCGGCAAGGCTGCGCTGCTGTTCGACGTGGTCGCCTCCACCGGCGCGAACATCGACATGATCGTGCAGAACTCCTCGACGGTCGACGACACCGTCGCGATCTCCCTGACTCTGCCGGAGGCCGACGCCCCGAAGGCCCTGAAGGCCATCGAGGGTGCTCAGGAGGCGATCGGCTACCAGGAGGTCCGCTACAACGACCAGATCGGGAAGCTCTCGATCGTCGGCGCGGGCATGCGCTCCCACCCCGGGGTCTCGGCGACCCTGTTCCGCTGCCTCGGCGAGGCGGGCATCAACATCGACATGATCTCGACCTCGGAGATCCGCATCTCGGTCGTGACCGAGCAGGCGCGACTGGCGGATGCGGTGCGCGTGGTGCACAACGCCTTCGGCCTGGACGCCGAGCAGACCGAGGCCGTGGTGTACGGAGGGACCGGACGATGAACACCGACCAGAACCAGAACCCCGCCCAGAATCCCGTGCAGGACGCCGCGCAGAGCCGGTCCGCCGCCTCAGAGCCCGTCGAGGTGACCGGCGACACCGCCGCGTTCGTCAGCGATGCGCAGGTCAGCCGGGTGTTCCCGGATGTCGGCGTGGACCAGGGCCGCACCCCCGGCTATGCGGCGGACGGCCCGGTGATCGGGATCGTCGGCGCCACCGGACAGGTGGGCGAGGTGATGCTGACGCTGCTGTCCGAGCGGGCCGTGCGCCACTCGCGGATCCGCGCGTTCGCCAGCGCCCGCAGCGCCGGGAAGACCGTGCAGTACGCAGGCCTGCCGCTGACCGTGGAGGACGCCGAGACGGCGGACATCACCTCCGAGGGTCAGCGGGTGGACGTCGCGATCTTCTCCGCCGGCGGCTCGACCTCGAAGGCCCTGGCCCCGCGCTTCGCCGCGGCCGGCGCGACCGTGGTCGACAACTCCTCGGCCTGGCGCAAGGACCCCGAGGTGCCGCTGGTGGTCTCCGAGGTCAACCCCGAGCAGGCCCTCGACGTCGGCGCGCGCCCTAAGGGCATCATCGCCAACCCCAACTGCACCACCATGGCCGCGATGCCCGCCCTGCGCGCCCTGCATGCGGAGGCGACGCTCGCCCGGATGAAGGCCGCGACCTACCAGGCCGTCTCCGGATCCGGACTGGCCGGGGTCGCGGAGCTCGCCGCCCAGGTGCGCAGCGTCGGGGACGACATGGACAAGCTGGTCCTGGACGGCGAGGCCGCGACGTTCGCCGCCTCGGAGGTCTACTCCGCACCGATCGCCTTCAACGTGCTCGCCCACGCCGGGAACTTCGTGGACGACGGCTCCGCGGAGACCGACGAGGAGCAGAAGCTGCGCAACGAGACCCGTCGGATCCTGGGCATCCCGGACCTGCCGGTGGCCGGCACCTGCATCCGGGTCCCGGTGATGACCGGCCACACCGTGGTGCTGCACGTCGAGTTCGAGCAGCCGATCACCCCGGAGCGAGCCCGTGAGCTGCTCGAGGCCGCGCCCGGCGTGACCGTGGTCGATGTGCCCACCCCGCTGCACGCCGCCGGCAGGGACGGCACGTTCGTGGGCCGCATCCGTCAGGACCAGTCGGTCCCGGACGGCAAGGGTCTGGTGCTGGTGGCCGTGGCGGACAACCTCCGCAAGGGCGCCGCGCTGAACGCCATCCAGATCACCGAGCTGCTGGTCGGTCAGGACTCGGCATGACAGCCGCCCCAGGAGGACCCGGACCGGTCCCTCCTGCGACAGCACTCTCCGACCGCGTCGGGGAGGAGAGCTTCACCGGCCACGTCATGCTCGACACCACCGACGTGCTGCAGCGGGCCCTGCGATCCCTGGACCGGATCGTGGAGATCGAGGGGCAGAGCGGTGTGGGCGACACGTCCCCCCTCGGCCCAGCGCCCGCGGGCCGGGCGGTGAGCGGCGCGGCCTCCGGTGAGTCGTCGTCCGCCGGCCCGGTCGCCGCAGATCCGGGGCCTGCCCGCCCGACGGGCCAGGATCGTCGGGAGGCGATCCTGGACGGTGCCTCGGCCCTGTTCGCCGAGCGTGGGTATCACGGTGCGAGCCTGCGGGACATCTCGAAGCAGGTGGGGATCTCCCATCCCGGGATGCTGCATCATTTCGCCTCCAAGGAGACGTTGCTGAACGCGGTGATCGACCGGCTCGAGGCGCACGCCCAGGGCCTGCTGGACTCCACCGATCAGCTCTCCGGCTCCTCGGTCGCACTGCTCGCGGCGCTGGAGGGACCGTGGAGCCCGGCGCAGCATTCGATGGCGCTGCTGGCCACCCTCAGCGCGGAGATCGTCAATCCCGAGCATCCCGGGCGGATGCGGATCGCCCGGCTGCGGCTGGTCCACGAGCACATCCTGGAGACCATCCTGGAGAGCCTCGCCGAGCGCGGCGAGCTGCGCTCCGGCACCGAGCCGGCCTTCGTGGCCCGCACCGCGTTCTCGCTGCTGCTCGGCCAGGCGGTGCGCGAGAAGTCCGTGCGCACGCTGCAGCGCCGCAACGGGGCCGTGGCGGAGCACGATGTGCGCCAGTTCGTGACCTGCTTCCTGGGCAGCTGACCCCCCGGCAGCCGGTATCCCCGCAGCTGGACCCCACCCAGGGAGCGTCGGAAGGAGCGTCATGGCGGACCCGCCCTCGATCACCGTGCTCATCGCCGACGAGATCTCCGGACGTCAGGTGCGTGGCAGCGACGGCGGGAGCGTCGGCCGGGTGCGCGACGTCTACCTGCAGGACCGCGACGGCACGCTCGCCGCGCTCACCGTCTCGCCCAGCCGGTTCTCGAGCCGTGAGGTGCTGATCCCGCTGGCCGCGATCCAGGACCTCTCGGAGGACGGCCCGGTGGGCGACCCGGCGCGCGTCGCGGCCGACGGGCCCGGGGCGCCCGGCGCGTCCGACGCCACCTCGGGCACCGGCTCGACGGACTCCCCACGCTCCCGCGCCCACCGCATCAGCGCGGCCCTGGTCGGCGCCGACGCCGTGCTCCTCTCCGTCACGGCCGAGGCTGCCCGCTCCGGGGCGGAGGCCCCCGCCACCGGCCACGTCACCCCGGAGCTGCTGCGGCAGGCGGCTCGAGCCCTCGGCATCGAAGGGGCCCCGCCCGCGTGAGCGCACCACGACCGCGCGGTCGAGGATCCGGTGCGCCGCGCCGTGCTCTGCCAGGCTGGGATCGTGACCGATGCGCAGCACGAGACCACGGGCGGCGAGGGCATCACCGTGCTGCTCGTCGCCGATCCCGGGCTGCCCACCCGGAGATCGCAGTCCATCCGGGATGAGCTGGAACGGCTGCTGAACGATGTGTACGGTGCTCCCGTCGAGCTGCTCGCGAGCCGCCGCAACATCCTCGCCACGGTCATGCAGTGCCTGCTGAAGATGCGGGCCGGCCCCGAGGCTTTCCAGCGCCCTCGCCGCCGCCTCGGCCACCGGGGCGTTCGGCATCTTCTACAGCTCGATCTGGGCGATGTCCACGTATCTCTCCACCCCGCGCCTGCTGGGGATCGGGGCGGTGGCGATCGTGCTGATGACCGCCTGGCTGATCATCAGATCATCGGCCGTGATCCGACGGCCGGGACGTACCTGGGCATCGCCTGGCTCAGCGCCGCGATGGGCGTCGTCGCCGGCGCACTCGGCTCCAGCTTCGATCGCAGCACGGACCTGCGCCGGATGACGCATGGCCAGCGCGAGCGCCAGCGGATGTACACCGAGCACAGCAGCTCGGAGCGAGAGTCACTGCTGGTCGGCGAGTCGCAGGGCCGCGAGGGTGAGCGCGTCGGCGATCTGCCCGGTCTGCTGCAGCTCGGCGATCTCGGCATCAGTGCACCAGCGGGATGCGTCGATCTCCCCGTCCGGGACGAGGGCCGGAGCATCAGCGGCGTCCGGATCGTCCGCGGCGTCCCGCAGGAGCACGATCTGCACGGTGGTTGCGAGCAGTCCTGAATCCGGATGGATCGCGCCGAGCGTCCTGATGATCGCGCCGTCGCGCCCGGTCTCCTCTCGGTACTCGCGCAGCGCCGTGTGAGCGGGGTCGGGATCCGCGGGGTCGCCGAAGCCGCGCGGCAGCTCCCAGAGGTCGCGGCCGACCGCCGGACGGTGCACCCGCACCAGCAGGGTCTGCTGCGGCGACTCTCCCCGCGGGGGCCGACGACACACCGCGATCGCTCCCTCCCTCCCGCTCATGGCGGTGATCCGGTGCAGGGACGGGGCTCCCGTCCGCCGCCGGCGCTCGATGGCCAGGTCGAAGTCCTCGGCGCGCCACACCTCGTCCCACGGCGCTGTCTCGGTCCCGGTGGTCGAGGGTCCGGGCTGTGCCTGCGTGGATGCGGCTTCGGGTGCGGTGGCGGCGGGGGGAGCGGAGTCGTCGGCCGTGGCCTCCGGGGGCGAGGTACGCGGCGCAGACGGCGGGGGCGGTGGGGTGCGGGCCGTGATCCGGTCGTCGGCGATGCGCAGGGTGGCGGTCATGCGGAAAGGGGTCAGGGACCCGAGCTCGCCGAGCATCGACCAGGGCACGGAGACGACGAACGCGAGCCCGGCCCAGAAGAGCAGCCACCAGAGGTTGTCGGTGGGCAGCACCTCCATGTCCCGCAGTCCCAGCAGCACGGCGACCGTCACCACCAGCCCCGTCTTCAGCAGCAGGTCCCGCAGCAGGCGCCCGCGACGCACCCAGGGGGAGTCCACGCTGCGGCGCACCGTCAGGGCGAGGTCCCAGATCTGGCGATTGCTGGGGCGCTCCCAGAACTCGCGGATGCGGTGGATGGAGGTGTGGCGCAGCAGAGCGAACGAGTCAGGTGGGATCAGGCGCAGGTTGTCGACGATCTCGCCCTCGAAGGGGATCTCGCTGCGGGCCGGGACCTCGCGGGTGGAGAGCCGGGTGCGGATCCTCTGCCACCGGCTGCGGGGTGCTGGGGAATCCTGGTCGGCCCCCGACGCTTCAGCGGCGCTGCCGGAGGAGCTCTGGTCGTTCCTGGACCGGGTGGTGTCGAAGCTGATGCGGTACTCGTCATTGGCGTCGCAGATCGCGTCGTAATAGGTCTGGTTCCACCAGCGGAAGGCGCGGCGGCACTCCAGGTCGCCGTAGGTCGGGCGCAGGGAGTCCAGGTGGGCGATGGCGCTGGAGCGGCCGGTCCCGCCGTCCATCGCGGTCAGCAGGTCGATGATCACGGGGCGGTCATCGATCAGATGGCGGTCCTGTTCGAAGGCGGGGCGCAGGTCGATCGGCTGCCACGGGATCAGGGTGAGGTCACCGCGGCGCATCGCCTCCGCCCACGCCTGCCGTGTCGAGGTCAGCGGACTGGTGGCACTGTCGCCGACGGGACGCAGTCCGGGGGTGACCTGCGGATGGGGCAGCAGCCAGTCCAACGGTCCGCGGTGATCGGGGTCGAGGGCGGCTGCCGCGGCGGAGAGGAAGGCGGGAGCCCGGACCCCGGCGAGCTGGGCGTCGACGTCGATCGCGCCGGTGACCGGATCAGGTGCGCAGGTCACCGCGAGCGGCAGCGGGGCCCGGGGCGCCAGACCCAGGTGCCAGCGCAGGTCATCGGGGCCGATCGCGAGCAGCACGATGCCGTCGAGCACCTGGTTGCGGTCCATGACGATCTCGTCGCCCAACAGCAGGGCGGACCGGATCATCGCCACCACCTGGGTGATCGCTTCCTCACGGCCGTGGCGCAGCCAGTTCTGCGCCTGGTGGATCGAGTCCAGGTTCGTCACCCGGATCCGCAGCGGCTCTTCGGTGGGTGCGACAGCGCCGGTGCGAGGAGCGCTGTCGTACGAGCTGGTCATGGCTGCCCCGCTCACTCGCTGCGGGCGGCGGCGAAGGCAGGCAGCACCACGTCATCGCGCAGCGCGGCCCGGGCGCTGCTCTCCGCGAACCCGGCCTCCAGCCCGGTCAGGGTGATCTGCTCCAGATCCGCGAGCGTCCAGCCGAACGCCTCCGCGGCGCGATGCATCTCCCGCGTGGTGGAGGTGCGGCTCATCAGGCGATTGTCCGAGCTGAGGGCCACGCTGAACCCGGCGGCGTGCAGGGGGCCGACGGGATGCTCGGCCATCGTCGCCGCGGCGCCGGTCTGCAGGTTCGAGCTCGGGCACACCTCCAGGCAGATCTGCTGTGCGTGCACGCGTGCGGCGACGGGGCCGAACGACGGCTCGCCGCCTGCGCGCCCCTGCTCGGCAGGGTCCTCGTGGGATGCGGTGCTCTCGTGGTGCGCGATGTCCTCGATGATCCGCACTCCGTGTCCGATCCGCTCGGCGCCGCAGTCCAGGGCGTCGGCGATCGAGGCGGGCCCGTCGGCCTCCCCGGCATGGATCGTCACCCGCACACCGAGCTCCCGGGCCCGCGCGAACTGGCTGCGGAAACGGGAGGCGGGGAAGCCGGCCTCGGGACCGGCCAGGTCGAGGCCGACCACGCCGGATCCCTGCCGGGCGGCAGCGATCTCGACCAGGTCATCGGTGGGCTCGAGATGGCGCAGGTAGCACAGCAGCTGGCCGACCACGATCCGCTTCCCTGCTGCCTGGGCTGCGGCGACCCCTTCGTCGAGCCCGTCCTGGACCGCCTGCACCGCTTCGTCGAGGCTGAGCCCGGCCTCGGTGTGCTGGTGGGGTGCCCAGCGGGTCTCGGCGTAGACCACGCCGTCGGCGACCATGTCCGCCACGAACTCCCGGGCGATGCGCCGCAGGTCGGGGGCGGTCTGCATGACGGCGAGGGTGCGATCGAAGGTGGAGAGGTAGGCGGGCAGGGAGCCGGAATCGGCGGCGGTGTGGAACCAGGTCGCCACCTGCTCGCTGGTGGGGGAGGGGTCCGTGACGGGCTCGATCGAGGTGTCCTGCACCGCGTCGTCGGCATCGAACTCGAACGCCCCGGGGGAGAGCAGGCCGTGCTCTCGGCTCAGCTCCAGGACCGTCGCGGGCCGCAGCCCGCCGTCGAGATGGTCGTGCAGTGCCACCTTGGGCAGCGAGCGGATGAGTTCCTCGGTCAGCGCCATCTCCGCAGGATACGCGGGAGGGGCCGCAGCGCCGGGCGAGCACCGGTTGCCGCGTTCGGATTCGTGGACATCATGTACATGATGTACGCATTCGTGGAGAGACAAAGGGGTTGCGGACCGACGAGGGGGCGGAGCGACGACGGGTTACGGGGAGGCGGAGTCATCCCCCTTCTCCGCTCCCGGTCGCGCAGTCGAGTACTGTGCGCCGACGCGGCCACCCGACGCGTCTCCGAGTGCCCGAAGCTCGGGTGTTCTGACCCTGCGGGAACATGAGGACACTCAAGACTCGAGGTCTCGGCGAGCTGCGTTCGACGTCGAGTGCGCTCAGTCACAGGGAGGTGAGCACGTGCCGCACGATATGCGCTCTGAAGAGGGTGCACACGAAGGACCGCGACCGTCCGCCGCGACCATCGCAAGGCACCTCGGGGTCTCGACCGCGCGATCTCGGCCCCGCCAGTACCGTGGTGGGAGGGCTGGAGACCCTCCTACGTCTCGAACGACAGGCTGCCGGAGTCCTTGGGACGGACGACCTTGTACGGGCCCAGCGTGCGGAGCACATCTTCGAGGGGAACCTCGCGCTCAATGCTGCCTGCAGGGTGCTCGCCAGCGGATCCGAAGAGATATATGCAGGCGGAGGAGAGGCCAGTGCCGAATCGCGAGCGTGAGAAGACACCGCCGAATCCGGCGTC
>DXDT01000175.1 GCA_019115335.1 Candidatus Brachybacterium merdigallinarum | reverse complement strand
GCCGGGACCGCGGCGGCGAAGTACGCCTTCGGCACCGACGGCGAGGAGGGCAACCGCTACGGCACCCCCGGCGGCAGGTTCGTCCACGGATACACAGACGGGCCCACCACCGCCAGCGCCGAGCGCGATATGACCGACTCCCGGGCCTTCGACTGGGACTACAAGCCCGACTACAGCGTCGGCTCCAACACCAACCCGCCTCGCTTCGAGACCGGGGAGACCTATGAGTTCTCCCTGCGCCGCTCGAACACCGGCTTTCACGCGATCTGGCACCGCGACGGGGAGGTCGAGGAGGTCATCCACTACGACCGGGACTTCCTGCTCGCTCAGAACGGTGACCGCTTCTACGTGGGCCTGTTCGTGGCCCGCCAGATCGACGTCACGGTGACGGACTGGTCCTTCGAGACCATCCACCCCGATCAGGACGACGCCGCCGAGGAGGCGCCCATCCAGTACATCACGCCGCGCCTGAGCAGCGACGTCACCTCCACGACCTCCGGGACCCGGCTCGATGTCCCGCTCGTTGCGAGCGTCCACGGCGAGGCCGTGATCCTCGATGAGCACGGCGAGGAGATCACCGCGGCCCGCACCCTGGAGCCCGGTGTCCAGCAGCTGTTCCCGCTCGAGGACCTGCAGCCCGGCGAGAACACGTTCACGGCGCGGCTCACCCCTGCAGCGGAGCAGCCGCAGCTCGGCGAGAAGGAGGAGCTGGAGTCCACCGATCCGGTGGAGCTCGAGCTCACCTTCACCATGGACTCCTACGGTGTGCCGGGCGAGGCCATCCGAGTCTCCCCGGAGGGTACGCCCGAGGGCGCGGGCACCGATGAGGACCCGCTCGATCTGCACACCGCAGTCGCCTTCGTGCAGCCGGGACAGCAGATCGTGCTGGCAGAGGGCACCTATGCCCTCGAGCGAGCGGTGCGGATCGAGCGCGGCAACTCGGGCACCGAGCAGCAGCCGATCACGCTCCTGTCCGAGCCGGGCACCCGCGCTGTGCTCGACCTGACGGACAGCGTCGGGGGAGGCATCATCCTGCGCGGCGACTGGTGGCACCTGCACGGCCTGGAGCTGACGAACTCCCGCAGTGGGCAGAAGCCCCTGCACATCCAGGGCCATCACAACGTGATCGAACGGATCGAGTCCCATCACAACCATGACGTGGGCGTGCAGATCTCCGGATCCTCCACTGAGCCCCCGCACATGTGGCCCTCGTACAACACGGTCCTCTCCTCGGTCTCGCACAACAATGCGGACACCGAGTTCACCGGGGCTGACGGTTTCGCGGCGAAGCTGACCGTGGGCGAGGGCAACGTGTTCCGCTGGACCATCAGCCATCACAACATCGACGACGGCTACGACCTCTATGCGAAGTCCACCGAGGGCCCGATCGGTGCGGTGCTGATCGAGGAGTCGGTCGCCTACGGCAACGGCCGCCTCGAGGGCGATACGGAGGCAACCCTCGGGGCCGACGGCCAGGGCTTCAAGCTTGGCGGCGAGTCCCAGCTCGGCGATCACCTGCTGCGCAACTCCATCTCCTACGACAACGTCGGCAACGGCGTGAGCTCCAACTCCGGTCCGAACCCGCGACTGGAGGAGGTGACCACCGCGTTCAACGGACTGGTCCGGGCAGATCGCGAGGGCGCGGGCGTGAACCTCTACACGAACAACGCTCCGGCCACGGATTTCCAGGCCACCGGAGTGCTCTCCTTCGCGAATTCGGACAGGGACCGCATCGTGTTCGTGGGCCAGGAGGACGACCTCCTCCGGGACCCGAGCAACTTCTTCGACGGGCGTTCCGCCGCTGAGCAGCCCACGGAGGTGACCGACGACTGGTTCGTCTCCACGGACTTCGAGACCCTCCGGCCCGAGATCGCCGAGGACGGCTCGATCGAGATGAACGGCCTGTTCGAGCTCACCGAGGCGGCGCCTGCGGGGACGGGAGCACGCATGGGAGCCAACCCGGATCCGACCGTCATCGAGCTGCTCCCGACTCTCACCCCGGGCCAGAGCGGTGGCGAGCAGGACGACGAAGAGGGGCAGGGTGGTGAGGGCACCGACGGCGGCACGACCGACGGGGATCTCGGCGAGGGCTCTGCGGACAACGCCCCCGTTGGCGAGGACTCCGATCCGGCGGCCGGATCAGAGGAGGGCTCAGGGAGCGTCTCAGCGCAGAAGGGTGGCGCCCTCGCAGTCACAGGTGCCGAGGCGGGGCTGCTGTCGCTCGTGGTCCTGGCGCTGCTCGCCGCCGGCACGGTGCTGCTGAGGTCCGGGAAGGGTGCTCAGAGTCGCAGCGAGTAGGACCGGAGACGGGGCCGTGCCCGGGGAAATCACTCCCCGGGCCACGGCCCCGTCGGCCCTCCGCGCGCCCCGGGGGCGAGCGCCGCTGCTCACTGCGTCACGAACGTGTACTCCGCAGAGAAGTCCTCGATAGGCTCGATGCTGTCTGTGCGCAGCATCGCGTAGGTCTCGTTCTCGGAGCCCGGGCGTTGGATCAGCGGCAGGGTGAGGTTCTCGACCACCACGGGCTCGCCGGGACGCAGCTCGTACTCCATGCCCTCGTCGTCGTCACCGTAGAGGGTCAGGGTGCCGCTGCCCGCGGCGATGGAGAAGGTGCCGCTGATGACGATCGTGCTGTGCCCCT
>DXDT01000174.1 GCA_019115335.1 Candidatus Brachybacterium merdigallinarum | reverse complement strand
TCGCCGGTTGGGTGCGGCACCGGCGCGTGCGTCGAGAGCGAAAGAGGCTTCGCTCATCGATCCCTGATGCGTGGAGCTGATCGTCATCGTTCTCTCCGTACTCTCAGAAGGGAGGCGTGGACTGCAGAGAGGCATCGATCGCGGCGCGCAGCCGGTCGACAGCGGTCGCCGCATCGTCGGAATAGAGGAACGCGGGTTCCAGTGCTTCCGAGACGCGGGCCTGGAAGTCCGACCCCGAGCCGGTGAACCATGCCTCCGGCGGGAAAGCCGGGGTCTCCGCAGCGGCGGCGTAATGGGACTGCGGGACCATGCTCTGGTAGTCGGCCGAGGTCAGGATCTCCGTGCTCGCCGGGACGTGACCGCCCTGCGCCCAGAGCTGGGAGTTGGCGAGCATCGTGGCGACCACCCTGTAGGTGGCCTCACGCCGTTCCGGGTCCGGGTTGTCCTGCTTCGGGAGCACGAACACATGGGAGTCCCCGAATGTCGCCGGCTGGTCGAACACGGTGGGCATCGGCATCACGTCGAAGGGGATCCCGGCATCGAGGAAGGTGGGTACCTCCCAGTTCCCGGAGAAGAGGATCGCGCTCCTCTCGCTGCTGAAGGCGGCGATGGCCGAGTCCTCGTTCAGGTTCCGCGGCGCCCGCACATCGTCGAGGAGCCCTTGGATGAACTCCACGACCTGGGTGCCCGCGTCGGTGTCGAAGTCCGCGGGCTCGCCCGGCGTGAACTCCACCTGCCCGGCGATCTGCGCATAGAGCCCCCAGAACAGACGGGACACCTGGGCGCCGCTTCCGGTGTATCCGTAGGAGATCGCGTGCTGCCCGGTCGCCTCGACGATCGCATCGGCGACGTCGTAGAACCCTTCGACCGAGTCCATGCCGATCAGCTTCCCGTCGCTGTCCAGCACGCCGGCCTCCTCGCAGAGCCGCGTGTTGTAGAAGAGGGGGAAGGCGTGGAAGTCCAGAGGGACTCCGAACAGGTCCCCCTCGTAAGTCCCTTTCTCCCAGATGGCGGGGGAGATCCCCTCCTCTCGGACTCCAGCCTTGGCCAGCTCCTCGAGGTCCCACGGCTCCAGGAGTCCGCCCGGGGCATGGCCGGGGATGCGGGATGCGTGCATCACGGCCGCGTCGGGAGCTCGACCGCCCACCGAGGCCATCGCGAGCTTCGTGTAGTACGGCCCTCCCCAGGTGAGGACGATCGGATCGATGGCGACATCCGGGAGGGACGCCCCCGCCTGTTCCAGCATCTCGGTGAAGATGCCGCCGTCGCCTCCGGTGAAGAGGTGCCACAGCTGCACGCCGGTCTGCTCCTGGCCGGCCCGGCCACCGCAGCCGGCCAGCGACAGTGCTCCCAGCGTCGCGGCCGGGGCGGCACCGAGCAGTCCTCGCCTGCCGAGCACACGCCGTCGCGGTTCGCTCTCGTACGTCATTTCGTCCCCTCTCCTTTGCGGTGACAGTCCGCCAGTGGAGTGTGACCACTGCGGCACGGTTCTCCCTGGCTGAGCACTCGGCCATTCCTCACGGCTCTGCATCGCGCTCCCCGCAGCGGGCGCGGCGGCGTCCTGCTGCGGACGGTTCCCTGCTCACACCCCGGCATCACTTCCGGGAGATATCAGACGCCGGCCCGAGCGGGACGCGCGCCGTGGGCAACGCTGTTCTGGTCGGCCTCTAGCCTCGAGAGCCCATTCCCATTTCCTCCTTGAAACGTCGGTCCACCCATGCCGGGCCCAGTTGGCGCATCAGTCGCGCCCAGGAGCAGCGATCCTCCTGAAAACACTGATGACGCTTGGACTCTGCGACCTGCTGCCTGCGCAGAAGCCCACATATCCGGGGGGGGCGGTCGTGCCGTACATCACTGATGCTAACGTTCACATCCTATTGGATGTCAAGCGCCGGTACGTCCTGCCCTTCCGACAGCTGCGCCGCAACGCGCTCGCAGAATCGGGCAAGATGACCCGGATCGCAGAAGGGAACTCGCATGAGCACTCCACCGCGCCGCACCTCGATGGCGGATGTCGCTGCGCGCTCGGGCGTGTCGTATCAGACGGTCTCCCGTGTCCTCAACACCCCCGAGGTCGTCCGCCCCGGGACCAGGGACCGGGTGCTGGAGGCGATCTCGGAACTCGGCTACACACCCAATCGCGCCGCCCGTGCGCTCAAGACGACTCGCTCATCCCTGCTCGGCGTGCTGAACGACGGCTCATCGCTGTTCGGCCCGACCGAGACCACCACAGCGATCGAGAACGCCGCCCGCGCGGCCGGCTACTCGGTGCTCCTGACCACCGTGGGAGCGTCCGAGGCAGGGCAGCGCGGGGTGGTGCCAGAGCTGCTGGGCTCGGGAGTCGACGGAATCCTGGTGGTGGCCCCTCACGAGGCGATGATCCCCGTGGTCGAGTCCGCCGCACAGCACACCCCGGTCCTCGCCGTCTCCGCCGATCTCCCCGGCGTCCCCGGCGTCGAGGCCGTCGGCGTCGACCAGCAGCGAGGTGCCCGGGATGTCGTCGAACACCTCGTGCGCACCGGGGCGCGCTCGGTCGTCCACCTCTCCGGCCCCTCGGACTGGTTCGACGCCCGAGACCGTCGCACCGGGTTCGAGATGGCCTTGGAATCGAACCGGATCGACGGGGACGTCTTCGGGCCGGGTGACTGGACGCCCCGTTCGGGCTACGAGATGGCGAACTCGCTGGCCACGAAGGGGCTGCCCGATGCGATCTTCGCCGCGAACGACATGATGGCGATCGGCGTGCTGCATGCCCTTCACGAGCTCGGCCTGCGTGTCCCGGAGGACGTCGCCGTCGTCGGCTTCGACAACACTCTCGGCGCGGAGTTCTTGATCCCTGCTCTGACCACGGTGTCCCAGCCCTTCGCCGAGCTCGGCCGCACTGCGCTGCGACGACTGGTGGACGCGCTGGAGAACCGAGTCATTCCGGCCGACGTGCCGCACGCGCTCCCACCGCGACTCGCCGTACGGCGCTCCACCCGACCGGAGCGGACGCATTGAGCGCCCTCCCGCCACCACCCGCCACCTTCGAAACGACCGTCCCCCGCTGCGATGTGAACGTTGACATCACCGCCCTCGACTGATTGGCTGAGAACATGAGCGACGACGCCTCGACCCCCGCGCAGACCACCGTGCCCGCGCACGACACTGCGACTTCGAACGACGCTGCCGAGCAGATCCGCGCCGGTCGCGCCCACCTCGGCATCGAGCTGGGCTCCACCCGGATCAAGGCCGCCCTGATCGACGATTCCGGGACCGTGCTGGCCTCCGGCTCCCACAGCTGGGAGAACGAGCTGGTCGAGGACAACTGGACCTATTCCCTCGACGCCGTCCGGGATGGGATCCGCTCCTGCTACGCGGACCTGGCCCGCGCCGTGCGCGAGGGCCACGACGTCGAGCTGACCGCGCTGGCGAGCATCGGGGTCTCGGCGATGATGCACGGCTATCTCCCGCTCGATGCCGACGGGCAGCAGCTCGCCCCCTTCCGCACCTGGCGCAACACGTACACCACCGAGGCCGCGGCCCTGCTCAGCCGCACCTTCGACCTGAACATCCCGCTGCGCTGGTCGATCTCGCACCTGCTGCACGCCGTGATGCAGGGCGAGGAGCACGTGGAGCGCATCGCCGCGATCACCACCCTCGCCGGCTACGTGCACGAGCAGCTCACCGGCCGCCGGGTGCTCGGGGTCGGGGACGCGAGCGGAATGTTCCCCATCGCCGCCTCCGGGGACCGCTACGACCCCGAGCTGCTCGAGCGCTTCGCCGGGCTCGAGCAGGTCCAGGGCGTTCCCTGGTCGCTGCCGGAGATCCTGCCCGAGGTGCTGCTGGCCGGGCAGGACGCCGGCACGCTGACCGCCGAGGGCGCCGCCCTGCTGGACCCCAGCGGTGCCCTGCAGCCCGGCGCCGTCGCCGCCGCTCCCGAGGGAGACGCGGGCACCGGCATGGTCGCCACCCATGCGATCGATCCCCGCACCGGCAACGTCTCAGCCGGCACCAGCGCCTTCGCCATGGTGGTGCTCGAGGGGGCACTCTCCGGTCCCCGTGAGGAGATCGACCTGGTCACCACCCCGGCCGGGGCGCCGGTGGCGATGATCCACACCAACAACGGCACCGGTGATCTCGATGCCTGGATCGGGATGTTCTCCCGTTTCGCCGAGCTGATCGGTCGCCCCGTGGAGCCCGCTGAGCTGTACCGCACCCTGTTCGACGCGGGCTCGCAGGGAGAGCCCGACGCCGGCGGGGTGCTCAGCTTCAACTACCTCTCGGGCGAGCACCAGACCGGCGTCCCCTCCGGGCGTCCGCTGCTGGTGCGCGAGCAGGGCGCGAGCCTGACCCTCGAGAACTTCATGCGCGCCCAGCTGTACGGTGCCTTCGGGGCGCTCGCCGTCGGCATGAAGGTGCTGCTGGAGGAGGAGGGCGTGGACCTGGACGTCATCTTCGCCCACGGCGGCATCTTCACCACCGCCGGGATCGCCCAGCAGGTCCTCGCCGATGCGCTGAACACTCCCGTCGCCGTCGGCGAATCCGCCGGCGAGGGCGGCGCCTGGGGCATGGCCCTGCTCGCGGCGTTCACCGCCCGCACCTCCCAGGAGGGCGCCGCGCAGAACTATGCCGTGCAGAGCAGTGCCGGGCAGAGCAGCGACTCCCCCGGCGGTGCCCCGTCCCTCTCGGCCTTCCTGACCGATGTGGTCTTCCGCGATCAGGCCCAGACCACCCTCGACCCCGATCCCGCGGGAGCCGCCGGTCACGCCCGCTGGCTCGCCTCGTATCGCGAGGGCCTGCCCGTCGAACGCCTGGCCGGCGAGACGCTGCGCTGACCCTTCCCACCCCCTCACCTCACCGGAGAGCACAATGCCCCTCGCCCTGACCTCACTGTCCCCGTCGCTCCAGGACGCCGTCGCCGCGACCCGCGAGCGCGTGGCCGCTCTGCACGCCGAGCTGCCCCGCAACCAGCTGGTGGTGTGGACCGCCGGGAACGTCTCCGAGCGGGTGCCGACCACCGATCCGGAGGTGCCGGGCCTGATGGTCATCAAGCCCTCCGGCGTCTCCTACGACGAGCTCGCCCCCGAGAACATGGTCGTGTGCACCCTGGACGGCCGGAAGATCGACGACGGCACCCCGGATGCGCTCGTGCCCTCCTCGGACACCGCCGCGCACGCCTATGTGTACGCCCACATGCCCGAGGTGGGCGGGGTGGTGCACACCCATTCGACCTACGCCACCGCCTGGGCCGCCCGCGGCGAGGAGATCCCCTGCGTGCTGACGATGATGGCCGACGAGTTCGGCGGCCCGGTGCCGATCGGACCCTTCGCGATCATCGGCGACGACTCCATCGGCCGCGGCATCGTCAGCACCCTGCGGGAGAGCCGGTCACCGGCCGTGCTGATGCGAAACCACGGGCCGTTCACCATCGGATCC
>DXDT01000173.1 GCA_019115335.1 Candidatus Brachybacterium merdigallinarum | reverse complement strand
CCGCCACCGGGCGCGAACCCTTCGGCCGCGGGCGCGCCGACCTCGTGTTCCTGCGTGCCGATCGGGGGGAGATCGACGTCGAGGGCGCGCCCCGTGAACTGGCCGCCTGGCTGCGCTCCGCTCTGCGCTCGAAGCCCGAGGAGCGCACCCCGCCGGATCAGCTGCTCGAACAGCTCGCCGAGCTGGACCTCACGGTCTACGAGGATCCCGGTCCCACCGAGGTGCTCGACGCCCGCGGCCGCACCGCCGTGCTGCCCGCCGTCATCGGCTCGGCCCATCACGAGCAGCCCACCGAGGCGATCTCCTCCGCGGAGGCCGCCGGGGAGGGGGCCGGTGGGGACGAGGCCGGCGGGGTCACCGCCCAGCTCCCCGTCGGGGCCCGCGTCCCGACGCCCGTCGAGGCCCCCACCGAGGCTCCGACGGAGGCCCTGCCTCCCGTCACCGGAGCCGGGGCCGAGCCCGCCACCGAGGTGCTGCCCTCGATCGGCCCGCCCACCCGGCAGATGCCCGTGGTCGCCGATCAGATCCCGCCGCAGCATGCCCCACCGCACGCCCCGCACCCCGCTGCCCAGCCGACCCCGCAGCACGCTCCGCCGCCGTCCGCCCAGCGCCCGGTCCACCGCGACCCCGGCCAGTACCTGTACCCCGGGGTGCAGCAGGCGGAGCCGCCGCAGCAGCCCAGCCCGCAGGGCTGGCCCGAGGGATATCCGGCCCCCGGCGCGGGCCCGATGATGGCGCACGGCGCCTGGGCGATGCCGATCCCGCCGCCGCCCCGGCGCCGCGCCCTGGTGTGGACGGGGCATCTGCTGCTGGTCTCCCTGGCGGCCGTCGCGCCGTACGTCTCGCTGGTCCTGCTGCTGCTCCTGGGCGCTGCGGCACGCGCCTGGGAGCGTTCGCATCGCGCGGTCTCCGCGCAGCGCATGCGCGGAGCGAGCGGCAGCGGCCCGCAGTGGGCCGCGGGTCTCGCGGCCCCCTTCCGTCTGCTGCAGGGGCTGCTCGAGATCGGCCTGCAGGTCGTGCTGCCGCTGGTGCTGGGGCTCCTGGTGGGCATCGCGATCGACGCCGCCGTGACCCTGTCCCTGGGCTCGCCGCCGCCCGAGGTCGCGGTGTTCGTGCCGGCGATGGCGATCACCCTGCTGATCACCTGGGTGGGTCTGGGCAGCCGGACCACGCGCAACGGGGCCCATCGCATGGTCGACGCCGCCGCTCCTGACGCGGTGTGGACGGCGGTCCTGCTGGGGCTGCTGCTCCTGCTGCTGGCGGCCGTGGTCACCGCTGCACTGGCCCGGGAGGGCATGGTGGACTACTTCCCGTTCCCCGACGGTCCCCGCCTCTCGGACATCGCCCTGTGGCGCCGATGAGACGCGCCACCTCCGCCGGACTCGTTCAGACTTCAACCGTTACCATCGCACCGACCCGTCACCGACCGATCCCAGTCCAGGGGTGAGGAGATCACCATGGCCGCCTCCGGTTCCTCGAAGGCTTCGAAGGGCAGCTCGTCCTCGAAGTCCTCGAAGTCCGCGACCTCCACCCAGGAGCGTCGCGAAGCCCAGCGGGAGGCGCTGCGCAAGCAGCGCCAGGCAGAGCTCGCACGCCAGAAGCGCATCCGCACCCTCGTGATTGCCGCGATCACGGTCGTGGCGCTCGTGATCGTGGCCGGGATTGGCGCTCTGATCTACCGCTCGATGCAGCCCGACGGCCCCGTCGCCGTCCCCGCCGGGATGAGCGAGGACCAGCCCTACCTCAGCCTGGGCGCCCCCGAGGGCTCGGGCGCCCCGGTGCTCGAGATCCACCTGGACTTCATGTGCCCCCACTGCGGCACCTTCGAGGAGATCAACGGCGAGGACATCTCCACGATGGTGGACAACCAGGAGGCGACGGTGAACCTCGTGCCGCGCCGGTTCATGGACGCCCAGTCCACTAGCGGCGACTTCTCCACCCGCGCGGCGAACGCCATGGTGTGCGTGTTCGAGGACGATCCCGCCAATGTCACTGACTTCCAGCAGCTGGTGTTCGCCAACCAGCCGGACGGCACCGGATCCGATCCGACGAACGAGGAGCTGATCGGCTTCGCCCAGGAGGTCGGCGCGTCCGACGAGATCGCGAGCTGCGTCGACGGCGGCACCTACCGGGACTGGGTCCGCGACGTCTCCGAGCCCTACGGCGCGGAGGAGGGCGGTTCCACGCCGTACATCAGCCTGGACGGCACTGAGGTCCCGATCGAGCAGGCGAACACCCCCGGGGTGCTGCGTCAGACGGTGCTGGAGGCCGGCGGCTCCACGGCCTCCGACGCCGGTGGGGCCGAGGCGTCCGACGGCGGCGAGGGCTGAGACCGCTCGGGTAGTCTCCCGGTATCCTCGGGGCCGGTCGGATCGCTGATCCGGCCGGCCCCCACGCTGGAGTGGCGCAACGGTAGCGCAACGGTCTTGTAAACCGTAGGTTGCGGGTTCGATTCCCGTCTCCAGCTCGATGTTCCCGCAGGTGGACTCCGCCGCGCAGGGCAGTGCCCGGACTCGGTCCGGTGCGCTTCCGGCGCGCTCCGGCGTGCGCGCACCCGGCATCGGGTATTCTCGGCCCGTCCGGCAGGGGTGCGGACCTCGGCGCGAGGGGCGCCGTGACGACGACGTTCACAGGGGGATCACATGATCATCTGGCGCGGCTGGGGAGTCCTGGCCTTCGTGTACATCGCAGTGCTGGCGATGCTGCTGGGCGGTGCGCTGGGAGCAGGCGCCCTCCAGAGCTCCGCGGCGGCCGGACCGCTCGCCGGGCTCGGCATCATCCTGGGCGGCGTGCTGACCGCGCTGCACGGCTACTACCTCAACATCATGGGCCCGAAGAAGCGGGCCGCGCAGTGGGAGGAGGCGGAGCGGCCGCGACTCGAATCGGCCGCCGCCAGCGGGAACCTCGTGGTGGGCAACGTGCAGCCCAGCAGCCGCGCGGAGGCCGATCAGATGATCGAGTCCGTCCTGGCCGATGGCCGCCGCGTGATCGGCAAGCACGGTCCGCACTCGCTGTTCTGGATCCCGATGGAGGCCGTCGGCATCCTCGCGATCATCGGCGGACTGGCCGTGGTGGTCATCACGACGATCGGCGCCCTGGGCGGCTGAGCCGTCCACGACGCCGATCCGTCCGAGAGGACGGGTGGGCGGAGCGGCTGGGCTGGCGACAAAGGCCGCGCGATGATGCATGAACGCTGTGAGCAGGATCGCCCCGCGCTCGCCGGTATCGCCCCGCGCTGTCCGCGCCCTCGGGCTCAGAAGGTCTCCACGGCCGACCGCGAGACCATGAACCCCTTGCCCGTCATGATGTTCCAGCAGGTCATGCCGTCGAAGCGGCTCGTGCAGGCCAGGTCGCCGTTCACGGCGCTGGAGTCGTACTCCAGGGTCGGGGCGGCCTCGGAGCCGTAGGCGCTGCCGCAGTCGGGAGCGGCGTCCTCCGCCCCCACCTGGATCGAGAAGGGCTGCTCGCCGCAGTCCTCGACCTCATCGCCGTACCGGGTCTCGAGCACCGTGCAGCCCGCGGTCTCCCCGTCCAGCTCGCAGCGGATGTTGCCGGTGGGGGACTGGACGGCGGAGACCTCCGCCGCGCTGTCGGGCGCGGGGGAGACCGGCTCCGGCTCGGGCTCCTCGCTCGGGGAGGGCTCCGCGCCCGCATCGTCCTGCGCATCCGGATCCGCGTCCCCCTCCTCGCTGACCGTGTCGGCGGATCCCGCCTCCTCGCCCCCGCCCAGCAGGGCGCTGCCGGCGAGGCCGATGCCTATCAGCAGCACCAGCACCAGCAGCAGGCAGCCGCCGCACGCGAACCATGCCCGGCGGCGGTCACCGGGATCGTCCTCGTCGTCGAAGTCCTCGACCCGTTCCTCCGCCGTGCTCGCCCCCAGCGTGCTCGCCCCCGGGGCATTCGCCGCCGGTGCGCTCCCCGCCGGCACCGCCGCGGCGGCCGCGACCGGTGGCGCGGTCTCGGCAGGACCCAGCGGGACCACGCCCTCCGAGGCGATCCGGACCCTGCAGCCGCCGGGCCCGGTCTCCGCAGCGTCCTCGCCGGGGCCCGGTGCCGGGGTGGCGGGCAGCGCCCAGGCGTCGGGCTCGGGAGCGTCGTCGGCGCCGTGCGGGCGCGGGGAACCGGGGTTCGGGGTGGTCACATCCTGCTCCATCGGGCTCGGGGCGCGCCGATCCGGGGCGTCCGGCGCGGGTGCAGACCTTCGAGGGTGCCATATCCGCGCATCCCGGCCGGGGAGCGAGAGGCGTGGGTCACTCCGGGGATGGCACCGACCCCGCACGGTCGGCGAGGGCGCGCGGTGCCCGGAGCACGGGGCTGCCCCGTCCTCGTTGCGTACGATGGGCGAGGTGGCGCCGGGGGTGCGCCGCCTCGAGACGACGGGGGAGAGATGAGCTATCCGATGCACCGGGCACCGATGCCGCCGCAGCCGGCCGGGCAGGGGCAGGGCGATTCCCGCTCGCGCGCCCCGATGTGGATCGCGGTCGCCTGCGCCGGGATGGTGGCGCTGCTGCTGCTCCTGGTGGTCACCGGCGGGGTCACCTATCTGATCGTGCGCCCCTCGGGCGGCGAGGAGACCGAGGATCCCCAGCCCACCGCCGTGGAGGGGACCCTGTTCGAGCACGAGCTGTTCACCGTGATCGTCCCGCCGCAGTGGGAGATCCTCGAGATCGAGGCGGACAACAACTCCGGGATCGTGCTGGACCTGCAGGGCGAGCCGGTGATCGGGGAGGATGACGAGGTGATCAGACCCACCGCGAGCGTCTACGCCTTCGAAGGGAGCATGGGCGTCGCGGAGCAGTGCCGGTTCGACACCATCTCCTTCGGTTTCGTGTGGGGGCTCGCGGGCGGCGAGGCGGACGACCCGGTGGACATCGGCCCCTCGGAGCTGGCCGGCCGGGAGACGATCCACTACCGGGTCACGGGGACCGCCGCCGGGTTCGATGCGCTGGGGGAGATGATGTGCCTCGACGTCGACGGCACCATCGTGACCGTCTCCGCGGAGGTCTACGATCAGGAGGCCCTGCCGGCGGAGGTCACGGGCATGTGGGCGAGCTGGGAGTGGACCGAGGCCGCCGGCTGACCGGTCGCCGGCCGATCAGGCCTCCTCGTGCACCCGCCAGTCGATCGGGTCCGCGCCCTGGGCGCTCAGCAGCTCGTTGACGCGTGAGAAGGGCCGGGAGCCGAAGAAGCCGCGGGAGGCCGACAGCGGGCTGGGGTGCGCGCTGGCCACATGCGGCACCTCGCCCAGCATCGGGATCAGGGACTGCGCGTCACGGCCCCACAGCACCGCCACCAGCGGACCGCCCCGGGCGACCAGGCTGCGGATCGCGAGCTCAGTGACCTCTTCCCAGCCGCGCCGACGGTGCGAGGCGGGGGTGCCGGGCTGCACCGTCAGCACCCTGTTCAGCAGCAGCACCCCCTGCTCCTGCCAGGCGCTGAGGTCGCCGTGCGGAGCCGGCGGGATCCCGAGGTCGGCCTCCAGCTCGTTGTAGATGTTCGTCAGGGACCGCGGCAGCGGGCGCACGTCCTGCTCGACCGCGAAGGACAGCCCGATCGGATGGCCGGGGGTGGGATAGGGATCCTGCCCCACGATGAGCACCCGCACCTCGGCCATCGGGCGGGTGAAGGCCCGCAGCACCCGCTCCCCGGCCGGCAGGTAGCCGCGGCCGGAGGCGGCCTCGGCGCGCAGGAACTCGCCCAGTGCATGGATGCGCTCCTCGGCGGGGGCGAGCGCGGCGGCCCAGTCGGCGCTGAGGATCTCGGACAGTGGCTTCGGCATGGGGCCAGTGTTCCATCGCCTGCTCCCTCGATTCGTCGACCCGGTCCGCCGGGTGAGGTCCCTCGCAGGTCCGCCGCGGCGCGCCGCCCGTCGCCCGCGTCCCGACCTGCGTACCCTCGATCCATGTCCGATCCGTCCGCCGATCCCGAGCCCGCCGGCACCCCCGCTCCGGCCGGGCTGTCGGATCAGGACCGGCGGATCCTCGAGCTCGAGGCGCGCACTTTCCGCTACCAGGGTGCGAAGGAGCGGGCCATCCGCGAGCAGATCGGGATCTCGAGGATCGCGTACTACGTGCGGCTGAACCGGCTGCTGGACGACCCTGCGGCCCTGCGCGCGGCACCGGCCCTGATCCACCGGCTGCAGGCCCGCCGCACCAGCGCTGACGACGCCCCGGCGCATCACGGCAGCGGCCGCGGAACCGGCCGCGTGGCCTGATTCTCCCGCCTCCCAGGCGTGTGCTCCTGCATCGAGGACGCTGAGCAGGTTTAATGGGGGCCGTGGCAGATTCCCAGTACCCGTACCCCCCGGACCGCTTCGACGAGGAGGCGGATGCCGCCGCATTCCACGGCGCGCACCGCGCCGAGGAGCCGTTCTGGCGCCAGAACCTGATCTACATCATCATCATCGCGGCGGCCGTCGTCACGCTCGTGGTGCTGCTGTTCCTGATCGGCGGGATGGGTGGCGGCGGTGACGACCGTGCGGACGATCCCACCACCGCCACGGAGACGGAGCCCGCCGCGGAGGAGCCCGGCGCCACCGAGGAGGAGCCCACGGAGGAGCCCGCCGCGGAGCCCGACTACTCGACCCCGATCCTGGTGGTCAACGCCGGCGGCATCAACGGGATGGCCGGCGCCTGGGAGGAGCACCTGACCGAGGCCGGCTGGGAGGACGTCGGGGTCTCCACCGCGGACAACCGCCAGCAGGAGCCGGTGGTGTTCTACCGCTCCGAGGAGGATGCCGTCTCGGCGCAGGCGCTCGCCGACCAGGTCGGCGCCGGGGAGGCACGCCAGAGCGACGAGTACGACGCCACCGTGACCTTCGTGGCCGTGAGCATGCCGGGCGAGGGCGAGGACGGCGGCGCGGGTGATGGCGAGGGCGAATCGGACGGCGAGGGCTGATCGCGCCACCGTGGAGCACGGTTAGCACTCTCAGGCGGAGAGTGCTTATGATGGGGGCATTCCGACCCCGTGAGGGATCGAGCCCCGAGTGACCTGAACTCGTGGGCCCGGTGCCGTCCGTCGCGGGCACGAGGGTCGGGTGGACACACACCACACGGGAGAGATTCCACAATGGCCAAGCTCATCTCATACGACGAGGAGGCCCGGCGCGGTCTCGAGCGGGGAATGAACCAGCTCGCTGACGCCGTCAAGGTCACCCTCGGGCCCAAGGGCCGCAACGTCGTGCTCGAGAAGTCCTGGGGCGCCCCCACGATCACCAACGATGGCGTGTCCATCGCCAAGGAGATCGAGCTCGAGGACCCCTACGAGAAGATCGGTGCCGAGCTCGTCAAGGAGGTCGCCAAGAAGACCGACGACGTCGCTGGTGACGGCACCACCACCGCCACCGTGCTCGCCCAGGCCCTGGTCAAGGAGGGCCTGCGCAACGTCGCCGCCGGCGCCAACCCGATCGCTCTGAAGCGCGGCATCGACAAGGCCGTGGCCGCCGTCTCCGAGACCCTGCTCGAGCAGGCCAAGGAGATCGAGACCAAGGACCAGATCGCCAACACCGCCGCCATCTCCGCGGCCGACCCGGCCATCGGCGAGCTCATCGCCGAGGCCATCGACAAGGTGGGCGCCGAGGGCGTCATCACCGTCG
>DXDT01000172.1 GCA_019115335.1 Candidatus Brachybacterium merdigallinarum | reverse complement strand
CGCGAGCGATGCGGGCTGGCGGATCGACTACCACCTGGCCACGCCCCGATTGGCCCGCGCCGCGGTGCGCGCGGAGGTGGATCGGGAGCACGCCGGGGAGCGCCTGTCCGACCACTCCCCCGTCGTCGTCGACTATGCCCTGCCCGCCCCTCCCGACCCTGGTCAGGAGGCGAGTGTTCCCGTAAGATGAGGGATCGTGGGCGCCCGGTCGGAGCGCCTGAAGAGCACCACGGTGAAGGACCACGATGCCCCCGCAGCAGCCTGCCGCCCCGGCCGCGCCTGCTGCACCCCGTTCGTCCGCCACCGGCACCGCGGCCTCGCGGTCCCTGTTCGCCCCGCCCGAGGCGGCCCGCCCGATCTCCCTGTGGGGGTCCTCCTCGATGAGCTCGGAGGGCGGGCAGGAGAGCACCCCGGTGCCGATCCGGATCCACGACCACCTCACCCTCGCCGCCCATCCTGCGGTGGTGCACGCCTTCGGAGTGGGGGCGACGACCTCCCGGCACACCGTGCTGATGCGGGGACTGGACACGCCCGTCGCGAGCCCCGCCTCCTCCCCCGACCCGGGCACCGGCGCGGTGGAGGTCACCCTCGACTCCGGGCTGGCGCCCGCCGGCCCGATCCGCGTCCCGGGGACGATCGGGGCGGTCGCCGGTGAGCTGGACGGCTCCTCCGGGCGCTGGATCTTCACCCCGTCGGATCCGACGCAGCAGGTCGAGGCCGAGACCTTCACCTCCGCTCTGGCGGAGACGGCCCGCGGTTCGCGGCAGGTGCTGTGGATGGGCAAGAACAACATCCTGGACGTCGAGGGGGTGCTAGAGGACACCCAGCGGATGTGGGACGCCACCGACGACCCCGAGCACGACACCCTGGTGCTGGGCCAGTGGCCCACCGAGCACGACCCCGTGGGCTCGGCGACCGCGAATGCCCTGGCGGCGGTGAACGCGGAGCAGCGCTCCCGCTACGGCGCGCACTTCCTGGATCTCGGCGCACTGCTGACTCAGCAGGAGGGGCTCGGCTGCTCCCCGCTGGCCCCGCTGGACGTCCTCGCGCAGGGATCCACCCAGGAGTCCCTGGCGCTCGAGGTAGTCCCGCCGATCCTGGTGGCCTCCGATGCGATCCACCTCAACGGCTGGGGAAATCTCGCCGTGAACTGGGCGATCATCCACCGGATGCGGGAGCTGCGCTGGCTGTGAGACGTCCACCCGCCCCTCGTCTCCGTGACGCGGCCCGCCCCGCGGCGCCGTCGACAGCGCCCACGGCCGCGCCGGCTCCCGCAGCCGCTCCGGCACTGCCTGCTGCCCCGGCCCTGTCCGCTGCCGCCCCGGCACTGCCTGCTGCCGCCCCGCCGGCGCCCGCTGCCGTCCCGTCCTCCACTCCTCCGGCCTCGCGGCCCCGTCGGCGGCTCGTCCTCGCCGGCGGCGTGCTCGCGACCCTCACCACGACGGGGCTCGCACTGGCCGTGACGACCACGGGCAGCGCCCCGAGCCCGTCGGCCGCAGGGAGCGGGCCGGGCGGTGCCGCCCCGGATCCCGGGCCCTTCCCGGACGTCCCGGCCGACGCCCCCGGCGCCGAGGCGATGCGCTGGGCCGAGGAGACCGGAGTGCTGCCCGCCGACGAGGACGGCACCTTCGCCCCGGACCAGGTCCTGACCCGCGGCGCCTTCGCCAGCGCACTGCACCGCTACGCCGGGACGCCGGAGCTTCCCCTCGATGCGGCCCCGACGCTGTTCACGGATCTCGGCGAGGACGTCGAGCAGGCCAGCGCACTGCTGTGGCTGCACGGCCTCGGCGCACTGTGGGGCGACCGGGATCTGCGGGCGCGCCCCGCGGACGACATCACCGCCACCGAGGCGGCCGTGACCCTCACCGCCCTGCTCCGCCCCTCACTGACCGGTGTGGGGGCGGTCTGGGAGCTGCCCGCGCCGAGCGCGGACGGCGAGGATGAGGGCGAGGATGCGGAGGCCACCGGCTGGCTGGCCGCCGCCGGGCTGCTGCCCGGCTCCCTGGGCGCCCCCTCCCCCGCAGCGAGCGGTGAGGAGCCGGGGAGCGTGACCCGCGGCGACCTCGCGCAGATCCTGCACCAGGTGGACGCGGTGGTGGCCGCGGCGGTCGCCTGACCCCGCCACGCAGCACAGCCCGGCAGCACGGCAGCACTGTGGCCCAGCGGTGGTCCCGCGCCCCGGCTCTCCCGCGCTGGATCGCGACCGCGGAGTCGGTGTCGTCGTCGGCACCCGCGCATAGGGTGGGAGCATGACGACGACGACGCCAGCATATGCCGCATACCTCCGCCACCCCGATGTCTCCGGCGACTCGGTGGTGTTCACCGCTGCGAACGACATCTGGCTCGCCCCGCTCGCGGGCGGTCGCGCCTGGCGCCTGACCGACGAGGGCGCCCCGGTCTCCTACCCCCGCTTCTCCCCCGACGGCCAGCACATCGCCTTCACCTCCCGCACCTCGGGCGGCCCCGAGATCTGGGTGACCGCGGCCGACGGTGCCGAAGCCCCGCGTCGCCTCACCGCCTGGGGCCGGGCCACCACCCGCGTCGCCGGCTGGCTGCCGGACGGCCGGATCCTCGCGACCTCGAACTACGGTGCGCCCCTGGCCCGTGACCTGGTGCTGTGGGCGATCGAGCTGGACGGCACCGCCGAGCAGCTGCCGCTGGGCCGCAGCGCCGAGGCCGCGATCCATCCCTCCGGCACCACCGTCGTGACCACCCCGTGGCGCCGTGAGTACTCCAGCTGGAAGCACTACCAGGGCGGCACCGCGCCGAAGCTGTGGATCTCCCACACCGAGGTCCCCCTCGACGCCCCGCTGGCGGACCATGCCGCACGCAGCTGGGAGCCGCTGCTGGACGAGCTGCTGGCCCCCAAGACCCGCATCGCCTGGTACGGCGACCGGCTGCTCTTCGCCTCGGACACCCCCGGGCCGGGCGCCGCCCGCACCGATCGCGCCACCGCGAACCTGTGGTCGGTCGCCCGGGACGGCTCGGACCTGCGCTCCCACACCTCCCTGACCTCCGAGCAGGGGTACCTGCGCGAGCCCGCGACCGACGGCCGGAGCATCGTGTTCACCTCCCGCGGCCGCCTGTTCACCATGGACTCGCTGGACGCCGATCCGCGCGAGGTCCAGATCCTCGCCTCCGGGGTGGGCGCCGCACGACTGCCGCGGCCCGCCTCGCCGAGCAGGAACCTGCTGGCCATGCGGCCGGTGCATGACGGCCGCGCGAGCGTCGTGGAATGGCGGGGCAGCGCGCACCTGCTCACCCACCGCGGCGGGCCCGGGCGCCTGCTGGCCGGCTCCTGCGGCCTGCGTCTGCGGGAGGTGCGACCGCTGGGACGCACCCCCTTCGCCCTGTTCGTCACCGACGAGGCCGCCCAGGCCGATCGCACCGAGGGCGGGGTCGGCTCGGACCAGCTGGCCCTGCGGCGGCTGGACGGCGGCGGCGAGCAGATCTCCCTGGACCTGGGGGACGTGGGCCGGATCCTGCACGCCCTCCCCTCCCCCGACGGCACCCGGATCGCGATCTCCACCCACGACAACACGATCCGCCTGGTCACCCTGCGCGGCATCACCGACCCCGCGAAGACCTCCTCCCCCGCGCAGGAGACTGCGCACGGCGCCGCCCCCTCCCCGTGGGAGCAGGACGCCGAAGCCGTCCCGGAGACCCCGGTGCTGGACAGCATCCGGGAGATCTCCCGCTCCACCGGCGGGGAGATCCGGCACCTGGCCTGGTCGCCGGACAGCCGTTGGCTGGTGTGGGCCGAGCCGAACTCCTGGGAGCTGGGCCGATTGATGATCTCGGACACCGCGGACGCCGAGCCCGCCGGCCGCGCCCTCACCTCCGGGAAGTACCAGGACTCCGCCCCGGCGTTCAGCGCGGACGGCAAGCACCTGGCGATGCTCTCGATGCGCACCTTCGAGACCGTCTACGACGACATGGTGTTCGACCTCGGCTTCGTCAACGCCGAGCGTCCCTTCCTGATCCCGCTGGAGCGGACCACCGCCGATCCCTTCGGGCCGCTGGCCGACGGCTGGGGCGAGGCCGGCGAGGACGAGGCGAAGAAGCCCGGCGGTGGCAGCGGCGCGAACGTCGACACTGCGAAAGCCGACTCTGGGCAGACCGAGCCGACCAGCGCGACCAGCCCAGCCGGCGCGGCCGATGCGGAGACTTCCCCTGCCACCGTGGTGGATCTGGAGGACGCCGAGGCCCGAGTGGTCCCCTTCCCCGTCGTCTCCGGCAGCTACTCCCATCTCAGCGCCGTGGCGGACGGCTTCGTCTGGCTGCGCCACCCCCAGCAGGGCGTGCTCGGCACGACCCGGGCGGGGGTCGAGGGGAAGGCTCCCGCCCCCACCCTGGAGCACTGGAACCTCGCCACCCGCACCCTGACCGTCCTCGCCGAGGGTGTCACCGACCTCGCCGTCTCCGGGGACGGGAAGAGCCTCGTGATCCGGCAGGGCGAGGACTGGGTGCAGGTCCCCTCCGGCCGCAAGGTCGAGGACGAGGACCCGGCGCGCATCGTGATCTCCACCGACCGCCTGCGCCTGACCGTGGATCCGGTGCTGGAGCGCCGCGGCATGCTCTGGGACAACTACCGGATCATGGCCCAGCAGTTCTGGCGCGCGGACATGGACGGCATGGACTGGCACGCGATGACCTCCTGGTACGAGCCGGCGCTCGAGCGGGTGGTCACCGACGACGACTTCCACGACATGATGTGGGAGGTCGCCGGGGAGCTCGGTACCTCGCACGCCTATGTCATGGGGGCCGTCTACGAGGCGGATCCGCCGATGCTGCCCGGGCACCTGGGCGCCGATCTCGAGCGCCGCGGCGAGGCCTGGGTGATCACCCGGATCCTGCCCGGCGACTCCTCGGACCCCGCGGCCCGCTCCCCGCTGCTGGCCCCCGGGGTCGCCGCTCGCGAGGGCGATGCGATCGTGCGGATCGACGGCCGCGCCGTCGGCGCCGACGGGGTCGCTCCCCTGCTGATCGGGGCCGCGAACCGGCCCACCGAGCTGGTGCTCTCCCGCGACGGCGCCGAGCGTCGGGTGGCGGTGACGCCGCTGGCGGACGAGAACCCGCTGCGCTACCAGGCATGGGTGGACTCCCGGCGCGAACGGGTCGAGGAGCTCTCCGACGGGCGACTGGGCTACCTCCACATCCCGGACATGGTCTCCTCCGGCTGGGCGCAGATGCACCGTGACCTGCGCGAGGCCTCCACCAAGGAGGGGATCGTGGTCGACGTGCGCTACAACAGCGGCGGCCACACCTCGCAGCTGGTCACCGATCGGCTGGCGCGGCGCGTGCTGTCCTGGGACTACCCGCGCTACCAGACGCCCGGCACGTACCCGGCCTTCGCCCCGCGCGGCGCCGTGGTGCTGGTGACCAACCAGGAGGCCGGCTCCGACGGCGACATCGTGGGCGCCGTCTCCCGGGCGATGCAGATCGGGCCCGTGATCGGCACTCGCACCTGGGGCGGCGTGATCGGCATCGACGGCCGCTACGACCTCGTCGACGGCACCGGCATCACCCAGCCCAAGTACGCCAGCTGGTTCGAGGGCGTGGAGTGGGAGATCGAGAACTACGGCGTGGAGCCGGACATCGAGGTGCCCTTCCCGCCCAACGAATGGGTGGCCGGGGAGGATCCGCAGCTGGCCCGCGGTGTCACCGAGGCGCTGCTGCTGCTGGAGCAGACCCCTGCCGCCACGGCGCCGCCGCTGCCGGCCCCGCGCTTCGGGCGCACCGCCGACTGAGGCCACCGTCGACGCAGGCCGTCTTTGGCGGTCCTCGTGACCTGCTGACCTCCTCTCCCGGCGCCGCCCGCCGACCCTCGCCCTCCGACCCCCGGCGGGCGGGGTCGCGTCGGGCGGGGCTGCGGAGGGCGGGGCCGCGGCGCGGGACCTCCTCCTCGAGGGGGTCGCGGCAGCGGGAGTACCCTGGAGGGGACCGTCGGCGCTCGGACCCCGGGGGCACCGCCGTCGGCCCCGCACCGCCCCCGACGAGGAGGGCTGCGATGAGCACCGACGACCACACTCCCACCTACTCGCTCCCGTACGATCCCCTGACCCGCGAACTCGGCGTCCTGGTCGGGTTCGACGGCTCAGAGCACTCCTTCGAGGCGCTCGACTTCGCCGCGCAGGCCGCCACCGGCATGGGCACCCGGCTCACCGTCGTCACCGCGTACACCGTGCCGGCGATGGTGTACCCGAACATGGCGTCGATGCCGCCGGTCCCCGACGACGTGGCCCGCCGCGCCGCCGCCCAGGAGGTGCTGGACGAGGCCGCGGCGCACCTGAAGAACCATGACGGCCCGCTGGACCTGCGTGCCGAGGAGGGCGATGCCGCCGGCGTGATGGTCCACCTCTCCGCCCAGGCCCGCCTCGCCGTGGTCGGCGCCCGGGGCCGCGGCGGCTTCCTCGGCCGCCTGCTGGGCTCGGTCTCCGAGGCGCTGCCCGCCCATGCGCACTGCCCCACCGTGGTGCTGCCCCGCACCGGTGCCGGTGACCGCGACGCCGCTGCCCGGGTGGTGCTCGGGGTCGACTCCGCCGCGGTCGACGATGTCTCCGCCGTGGCCGGGGCCCTGATGGCGGAGCACCTGGGCGCCCCGCTGCATGTGGTGCTGGTGATCCCGCCGCTGGAGTCCCTCAGCGCCGGCTACCTGGTGATGGTCCCGGATCAGGCGACGATCGACGCCCGCCAGGAGGACCTCGAGAAGGACCTCGCCACGGGCGCCGCCCAGCTGCGGGAGCACTTCCCCGGCCTGACCGTCACCAGCGAGGTGCTGATGGGCGATGCGGTGCACCGGCTGTCCGAGCAGACCGAGACCGCTCAGCTGACCGTGCTCGGCACCCGCGGCCTCGGCCGCTGGACCGGTGCCCTGCTGGGCTCGGTCTCCCGCGCCGTGCTGGAGCGGGCCGAGGGCCCCGTGATGGTGGTGCCGGACCTGGATCCGGCGCGCACCGAGCACGATCCGCGCCGGCCCCGCTGACGGGCGGCGCGGGCACCCTCGCTCCACCGGACGGGCCCGCTGACCCACCGCTCGGATGACGGGCTCGGGCACAATGGATCCATGCCCTCCACCCGCTCCCCGCTGCGCGCGCTGAGAGGAGCGATCGCCGCCACGCTGGCCACCGCGGTCGCTCTGCTCGGCCACGTGCTCGGCGGCGGGGAGGTGCCCGGCTGGCTCGGGGTGGTCCTGCCCTGGTGGCTGTCGGTCACCGCCTGCACGGTGCTGGCCGGGTCGCAGTTCTCCCTGCCGCGGATGGGTGCGGCGGTGCTGACCAGTCAGGCCCTGTTCCACGGCCTGTTCATGGCCGGCACCCCCGGTGACGCCACCTCCACCCTGGTCTCCCCGCCCGGATCGCATCTCGGACACGGGGCCGCTCACGGCCATGGCTCGCTCGGCCACGGGGCCCCGGGCGCGCATGCGCAGGGGGCGGGGACCGCCGACGGGCTGACCGGGGTGGAGCATCACCTGCATGCCGCCCACCTCGATACGCAGATGCTGCTCGGGCACCTGGTCGCGGCCCTGGTGACCACGCTGCTGCTGCACCGCGGCGAGACGATGCTGTTCCGCTGCCTCGGCTTCGCGCGCCTGGCCCTGTCCTTCCTGTGCCCCGCCGTCGACCTCCGCCCGCTCGGACGGTTCGTGCCTCCCACCTCGGTGCCCGCTGTCCCGGACGCCGACCATCTGCCGCACACCCAGCGGGCCCAGCTCGCACCCCGGCAGCTGCGCGGCCCGCCCCTGGTCCTCGCCGCCTGAGCTCCCTCGGCCGGTACGGCACCATCCCACGGTGCGGTCCCGGCGCTGCGATACCCGCCCGCACGGCGGCTGTGTGCACCGGCGGTGCGGTGTCGATGCGGTGCGCTGCGCCCATGGAGCTCCTGCGGCACTGGTCATCACCGTGCGCCCGCTGACCTGCAGCGTCGCGCATTCCCACCAGTTCCCTGCCCGGGAACGGGTCCGGGCGCCGTGATCTCGCGGTGCCGGATTGCCCGGGCTCCTCGGAAGGACCCCTCATGTCGAAGCATGCCCTATCCCTCTCTGCCCAGACCACCCCGGTCGACCCCGCCTCTGCTCGCGCTCCGCTGACCCGGCCGCGCCGCCGCACCGCCCTGCTGGGCCTCGCCCTGCTGCCGCTGGCCGCCTGCAGCGCCGCGGGGAGCGAGGGCGACCGCGCGGATTCCGCCTCGGACGGCGGCGGCGACCCGGCCGGTGGCTCCGGAGCAGACGGCTCCGACACCTCCGGCACGTCTCCCCTCACTGTCGTCGACCCCTGGGTGAAGGCCGCGGATGACGGGATGACCTCTGCTTTCGCCACCATCACAAATACTGGCGAAACGGAGCTGGTGCTGGTCTCCGTGACCACGCCTGCCTCCGAGGTGGTCGAGCTGCACCAGACCGCCGCCGATGGCTCCGGCGGGATGAGCATGGAGGAGAAGGAGGGTGGCTTCCCGATCCCTCCCGGCGAGGATCTGCTGCTGGAGCCGGGAGGGGATCACATCATGCTGATGGACCTCGCGGAGCCGCTGCTGCCCGGTGACGAGGTCGAGCTGGTGCTCGTCCTCGACGACGGCACCGAGCACCCCGTGACCGCGACCGTGAAGGACTTCGCCGGCGCTCAGGAGGAGTACGGCGGAGTCGAGGACGAGCACGCGGGCCACGGCGAGGACGGCGCCTCGGACGGCGGCGGCGAGCATGCAGAGCACGATGACCACGCAGAGCAAGGGGAGGACGAGTGACCACCGACCGGCCGCAGCACGACATGCCCCGCCCGCAGCGCGACATGTCCAGCCGGGGGCGCGATGCCTCCCGCCCGGGCCGGCGGCAGCTGCTGCGCGTCGGCGCGACCGGCGCCGGAGCCCTCGGCGTGGGGGCAGCGGCCGTCGGCCTGGACCGTGCCCTGCGCCCGGATCCCCCGGCGGCCACCGCGGCACCCGCTCTCCACGGCACGCGGACCGTCCCCTTCCACGGGGAGCATCAGGCCGGGATCGAGACCCCCGCCCCGGCCTCGGCGACGTTCCTGGGGCTGGACCTGCGCGAGGAGGTGGACCGGGACGGGATCATCCGGATGCTGCGCCTGCTGACCGATGACGCCGCCCGGCTCACCCGCGGGGAGCCCGCTCTGGCGGATACCGAGCCGGAGCTCGCCGCGCAGCCGGCGTCGCTCACCGTGACCGTCGGCTTCGGTCCGGGCCTCATGGCGCGGGCGGAGCGGGAGGCACCCGCGTGGCTGGCTCCGCTGCCCGCCTTCGAGATCGACGCGCTCGAGGACCGCTTCACCGGCGGTGACCTCATGCTCCAGGTCGCCGCGGAGGACCCGCTGACGGTCTCCCATGCCGCGCGGATGCTCCTGAAGGATGCGCGCGCCTTCACCCGGGTGCGGTGGGTCCAGAGCGGGTTCCGCCGCTCCCCGGGCACCCAGGCTCCGGCGACGACCCAGCGGAACCTGTTCGGGCAGATCGACGGCAGTGCGAACGCACAGCTGGGCAGCGAGCACTTCTCCGAGGTGGTGTGGATCCCGGAGGGCCCCTGGGCAGGCGGCACCTCCATGGTGATGCGCCGCATCCGGATGGACCTCGACGGCTGGGACGAGGTGGACCGCTCTGCGCGGGAGACCTCCACGGGCACCCGGCTGGACGACGGCGCTCCGCTCAGCGGCGGCACCGAGTTCAGCGATGCCGACTTCGAGCAGGTCTCGGAGCACGGTTTCGCGGTGATCCCGGAGTTCTCCCACATGCGCCGTGCGAACGGTGTGGACGAGGGCGAGCACCAGGAGATCTTCCGTCGGCCGTACAACTACGACGTCACGCCCCCGGAAGGGTCCGACGCGATCTCCGAGGCCGGGCAGATCTTCGTCTCCTTCCAGGCGGATCCGCTCGCGCAGTACCTGCCGATCCAGCAGCGCCTTGCGGACCTGGACCTGCTGAACCAGTGGACCACCCCCATCGGTTCGGCCGTGTTCGCGATCCCGCCGGGCGTGGCCGAGGGCGAGTACGTCGGCGAGAGCGTGCTCGCGTGACCGCACCGGTCTGCTGACACCGGTCTGCTGACACCGGTGCGCTGACACCGGTGCGACCGGTCGCGCGGGTGGCGTCCCGATCGCTGCCCTCGGGCCTGCCGGAGATCCTCCCCGGCGGGCCCGATGGCAAGCGGTGGCCGCACCCTGACGGATCCCTCCGTGAGCACCTATCCTGGGACGACGCCTGCGCTCAGGCATCGGTGCTCGTCGGTGCGCAGGTGCCGCTTCCGACCCGCAGGAGAGTCTCATGCCCCGCTTCCACATCCCCGCCGACGACGCCCAGGGGCCCCTGGTCGTCGGGATCGACATCGGCTCCGGGGGGACCCGTGCCGCCGTCTACGACGTCAGCGGGCGCGAGGTGGGCAAGCGGAACCACAAGGAGGAGCACGGCTTCACGGTGCGCGACGACGGCACCTCCACCATCGACGCCGACCAGATCGTGAGCGAGATCCGCATCGCGCTCGGCGAGGTGCTCGAGGAGAAGCTGCCCGGCGAGGTGAAGGTCATCGGCTTCGACACCTTCGCCTCCTCCCTGGTGGCCGTGGACGCCTCCGGCCGGGCGATCACCCCCTGCATCACCTATGCGGACACCCGCTGCCATGCGCAGGTCGCCGAGCTCTCCTCGCGCCTGGACGTCGATGCGCTGCACGAGCGGACCGGTGCCCGCCTGCACTCCTCCTACACCGCGCCCCGCCTGGCCTGGCTGCGGGAGACCCAGCCGGACGTCTTCGCCCGCACCGAGCGGTTCATGGCCCTCGGCGAGTACGTGGCGTTCAAGCTGCTGGGCACCCCTGCCCTGGGCACCGCCTCCGCCGCCTGGTCGGGGATGATCGACCGCCGCACCGGTGAGTACGTCCCCGAGCTGCTCGAGGCGGTCGGGGTCGACGCCTCGACGATGGGCCCGCCCCTGGATCCCGACGAGGCGCTGCCCGTGGCCGGAACTCCCCTGGCGAAGGACTTCCCGAAGCTCGCCGGTGCGGTGTGGCTGCCGGTGATCGGTGACGGCCTGGCCGCGAACCTCGGCATCGGGGCGCTGGGTCCGGGCACCTGGGGCATCTCCACCGCGACCTCCGGGGCGATCCGTCAGCTGCTCGACACCGAGATCGCCTCCCTGCCCAGCGGCCTGTGGGCCTACCGGGTCGATGCCCGCCGCACGCTGGTCGGCTCCGCGATGAGCGATTGCGGCCGGGTGCTGGACTGGTGCCGCAACGAGCTGGACATCCCCTTCGACATCGGCCAGACCGACACCTACCCGCTGTTCTCCGCGCCCCCGAGCTCGGGCACTCCGCTGGTGATCCCGTTCCTCTCCGGGGAGCGGGGCACGAAGTGGCGGGGCGGTTCGCGGGCGATCTTCGCGAACGTGGGCGCGTCCACCACGGCGGAGGACATGCTGCGCGGTGCGCTGGAGGGTGTGGCGCTGTCCTTCCTGCGGATCGCCGATCAGATGCGCGAGGCCGGCGGCGAGCCCGAGCGGATCGTGCTCTCCGGGGGCATGACCGGGGCGATCCCCGGCTGGCTCCATCTGCTGGCCGACGCCCTGGGCTCCCCCATCGACCACGTCGCCGTCTCCCGCTCCACCATGCGGGGCTCGGCCGTGATGGCCCTCGAGCAGGCCGCGCCGGACGTCCCCGTCGCCGAGGTGCCCGTGCTCACCCGGATCGACCCGGTCGCGGAGCATGCGGACTACTATCGCGAGCGCCTCGAGCGCTTCGAGAAGCTCGCCGACCTCGCCTGAGCCGGCCCGGTCCGGCCGGGCCGGCGCACCCCTCCGCACTGCGGCCGTGCTGCTCGGGTCAGGTTCTGAACCAGTTTCGGCTCGGATCCGGTTCAGAATCTGACCCGCGGCGGGAGAGAGCTCTCCTGGGGCGCTGCAGCCGTGGCCGGGTCGGCGCACTGGAGGCATGGACAGCACGACGCCCCCGTGGGAGACCACGGGGGCGTCGTGCCCGGTGTCAGGGGCGGGGCAGGCGCTGCTCCTCGGCCACCACGGCGGCGACCAGCGGATCAGCGGAGTCCACGCCGAGCAGTGCCAGCAGGGCGGTGACCCGCTCCGTGGCGTCCTGGATCGGCGCGGCCGCGGCGATGGCGGCGGCCTGCGGGTCCTGGACCTCGTGGCCGGCCCGCACCCGGTCGGTGACCCAGGCGGTCCAGGCCGCGACGGCGGCGACCTCGCCGGGGGCCTGGTCCGGTCCGCCGCGCTCGGCGATCACCGGCAGGGCGCGCACGGGCAGCTTCGCGGTGCCGTCGGCGGCGATGCGGATCAGCTGATCCGCCAGGCGCGGGTTGCGGAACCGCTCCTCGAGGGAGGCGGTGTAGGCGTCCAGCTGCTCCGGGGGCAGGGGCAGGGTCGAGCGCGCCTCGTCCCACAGCGCGTTGACCAGGGCCCGCACCTCGGAGTGGGCGATGGCCTGATCGATCCGCTCCACGCCGGCGACCTGACCGGCATAGGCCATCAGGGTGTGGGCGCCGTTGAGGAGGCGGAGCTTGCGCAGCTCGTGCAGCTCCACGTCCTCGACCAGCTGCACGCCGTCGGCCTTCTCCCAGGCGGGACGGCGGCCGCGGAAGGCATCCTGGATGACCCATTCGCTGAACGGCTCGGTGACCACCGGGATGGCGTCGGCGAAGCCGGTGCGCTCGGCGACCAGGACGGAGGCGCCCTCGTCGGCGGAGGGCGTGATGCGGTCGACCATCGTGGAGACCACATCGACATGGCCCTCGAACCAGGTCCGGGTCTCCTCGTCGAGCAGCGCGACGAGGGCCTCGCGCAGCACCTCGCCGTTGCCGGTGAGGTTGTCGCAGGAGACCAGGGCGATCGGCTCCTCGACCCCGGCCTCGCGGCGGGCCTTCAGGCCCAGCGCCAGGCGGGCCACGGCGGACTCGGCCGGGTCGGAGCCGGCGGAGTAGCCCTTCTCGGTGATGGTCAGGGTGACGACCGCGGTGAAGGGGTCGGCGATCAGGCGCACCAGCGCATCGACGTCCGCGGCGGGATGCGCCTCGTCGATCACGTCGATGATCTCGACGGCGTCGTCCTCCGCGCCGCGCACGATCAGGCCGTAGTCGCAGCCCTGGGCGTTCAGCGCATCGGCCATCGCGGCGGAGCGGCCGGTGAACACGGCCACAGACCAGGAGCCTGCGACGGCGGTGGCATGCAGGGTGTGGGCGCGGGCGAAGTTGCCGATGCCGAGATGGACCAGGCGTCCCTCGTCGGTGGAAGCGGCAGAGCTGGTCATGGTGCTCAGTTCTCCTTGGCGTAGGCGGACCCGTCGACCTTGAAGACCTGACGGGGCTGTTCATCGGGCAGGGAGTCGGCGATCGCGGCGGCGTCCTCCTCGCGCATGCGGTGCTCGGCGACCAGGCCGGCCAGGTGCGAGGCGTCCAGGCGGCGCGACATGTCGTGACGGGCCGGGATGGAGCAGAACGCGCGGGTGTCGTCGATGAAGCCGCTGGTGCGGGTGTATCCGATGGTCTCGGAGACCGCGCGGCGGTAGCGCAGGATCGCGTCCGGGGCGTCGATGAACCACCAGGGGGCACCGGCGTACACCGAGGGGTACACGCCGGCCAGGGGCGCGATCTCGCGGGACAGCACGGTCTCGTCGATCGTGAACAGGACGGTCCGGAAGTTCTCGGAGAGTCCCACGTCGTTCATCATCGGGGCGATGGAGTGGACGTAGTCCACCGCGATCGGGATGTCGAAGCCGACGTCCGCACCGTACTTCTCGAAGATCCCGGTGTGGTGGTTGCGGTACACGGCCGGGTGGATGGTCATCACCAGGCCGTCCTCGGAGGCCAGGCGCGCCTGGTCGGCCAGCAGGTGGCGGCGCAGGGCCACGGCGTCCTCCGCACCGATCTGACCGTTGCGGGCGGCGGCATAGAGGCGGCGGGCGTCCTCGACCGAGAGACGCTGGGTGCCGGGATCGGTGTGGGCGTGGTCGGAGGAGACCGCACCGTGGTCGCGGAAGTAGAGGCGGCGGATGCGCATCGCCTCGAGGTGGCCGTCGTAGGTGCCGGTGTCCACGCCGGCGGCGGCGCCCAGGGCGTCGGTGAGCTCCACGAAGTCGGCGCGAGCGGGCTCGAGGTACTTGTCGGGCCGGAAGGTCGGGATGACCAGCCCGGTGAAGGAGCCGTCGGCGGCGAGCGCGGCGTGGGGGGCGAGGTCGTCGACCGGGTCATCGGTGGTGGCCAGGACCTGGATCCCGAACCGGTCGAAGAGGGCGCGGGGGGCGAACTCGGGCTGGGCGAGCTTCGCGGCGAGCTCGTCGTACATCGCGTCGGCCGTCTGCGGGGACAGCCCCGTGGTCAGGCCGAAGACCTCGGAGAACTCATGCTCCATCCAGTACCGGGAGGGGGTGCCGGCGTAGGCGTGCCAGTGCTCGGCCAGCAGGCGCCAGGCCGCGCGGGAGTCCTGCTCGTCCAGGGGGCCGCGGCCCACACCCAGCTCGGAGAGGTCCACGCCGCGGGAGAACATGAGGCGGTTGACGTAGTGGTCCGGGGTGATGAACAGCGACGTGGGGTCGCGGAAGGGCTCGTCGTCCAGCAGCAGCCGCGGGTCCACGTGGCCGTGGGGGGAGATGATCGGCTGATCGCGCATGCGCTCGTAGAGGGAGCGGGCGATGTCGCGGACGCCGGGGTCCGCAGGGAGGAGTCGATCGGGGTGCGGGGTGAAGGCCTCGTTGCTCATGCGGGCCATCCTCGCAAGGATCTGCGGTACGAGCAGGGGGTTGTCAGCGATTGCCACGCATGGGGGCACCGGGGCGGACGGTGCTCGAGGCGCGGGTGACCAGCCGCACCGGCAGCGATCCCTCCACCGGGGTGCGGTGGGCGGAGGGGTTCTCGACGCGCCTGACGAGCCGTTCGATCGCGGCTCGCCCCTTGGCCCGCTTCATGGTCACGAGCGTCGAGAGCCCCCCGCCGACGAAGCGGGACAGCGGGATGTCGTCGTGCCCCACCACGGCGAGCTCCTGCGGGACCTTCACCCCGGCCCGGATCGCGCTGACCAGGAAGCCGATCGCCATCAGGTCGTTGTAGCAGATCACGGCAGGCGGGATGTCGCCGCTGAGCTCCTCGAAGGCCTGCTCCCCGCCCTGCGCGGTGGGCGGGTAGGGCCCGGTGCGGTGCACGGGGATCCCGTGGGTCCGGCCGGCGGCCCGCGCGGCGCGCCATCTCTCCCCGTCGGACCAGGAGTTCACCGGCCCGCAGAGGTAGCTGATGCTGCGCGCCCCGCCCTCGGCGAGATGGGCGATCGCCTGGCTCATCCCGTGCTCGTAGTCCGGCGTGAGGGAGTCCAGCCCCGCCACCCGCCGGTTCAGCACCATCACCGGGATGCGCTTGGTGAGATGGTTCAGGGTCGCGTCGGAGAGCCGGGTGCCGGCCAACACCAGGCCGTCGACGACGTTCAGGGCGCTCTCGAGGCTCTCTCGCTCCCGTTCCTCGTCCTCGACGCTGTCGAGCAGGAGCAGGAGGTAGCCGTGCTCCTGCGCGGCCTCCTGCATCCCGGAGACCACTTCGGCGAAGTACGGGTTGGTCAGGTCGGGGACCTCGATGCCGAGGCGGTGGTGGCGCTGGGTGCGCTCCTGCGAGGCCGGGGCGCTCAGGCGATATCCGAGCTCCCGGGCAGTGGCCATGACCTTCGTGTGGGTGGCGGCACTGACCCGGCCCGGGCGGGAGAAGGCGCGGGAGACGGTGGACGGGGCGACCCCCGCGGCCTCGGCCACGTCGTAGATGGTCACGCGCTTGTCCGCCACTCGGCCGGCTCCGTTCCTCGCCTGCTATGCGGGGCCGATCCTACCTCGCACGCCCGGCAACCGGCGGCAACAGCGTGATCTCCGGCGCGGCAGGACCCGGCAGGAGCACCGTCGTCCCGCCGCACAGCTCGTCCCGTCACGCTGCTCGCACGGGCACGCAGCTCGCAGCGTCACTCAGCTCGCGGCGTCCCTCAGCTCGTCTCGTCGCGCAGGCCGTAGTCCTCGTCGAGGGCGGTGGTCACGAGATACCGGGTGTCCTCGACGTAGACGGAGGTCGCGGCGTCGGCGGAGAACAGCTCGGGCACGGCCAGCGGCCCCTCGAGGTCCACATCGTACGGGTTCACCAGCTGCCCCTGCGAGGTGTCGAGCACCAGCAGGGTGCCCTCCTCGGGCCGCTGGGCGTAGGCGAGGCGCTCCCCTGCGCTGATCAGCACGACCGGTTCTGGGTCCTGGTGCTGCCAGGTCTCGGTGCCGTCGGCGGCGAGGCCGCGCACCGTGCGACCCGAGACGACCACGGTGACGTCCAGTGCGTGATCGTGGGCGGCCGCGGTGACGCCCTCGGCCAGGATCCGGCCGTCGCGCAGGTCCAGCAGCGCCCCGGTCCCGTCGGCGCCGCGGAGGACCGCATGGGAGGTGATCGGGTCGATCGGACCGGCGATCTCCGCGGAGGTGGCATCGATACCGGCCGGGAGCGTGATCCGCCAGCGCTCGGCGACAGCAGCACCGTCGCCGGCAGCGGCGGAATCGCGCACGGAGGCACCGGCGAGGGCGACGAGCTCGTCGCCGTCGGTGAGCAGCACGGTGCCGTGATGCTCGGCGAGGAGGCGGTCGCCGTCGAGGTCGGCCTCGGCCAGGAGGGTCTCGCCGGTGCCGGCGTCGAGGGCGGCACGGCCGGTTCCGTCGGCCGCGGCGACCAGGAGCCCGGGGCCGACGGGCGGGCCGGGCACCGCGAGAGGGCCCCAGAGCCGCTCGGCCCCGCGCAGGCGGTATCCGGTCAGGGTCGTCGCTCCGTCGGCGGTGAGGTCGGGGAGGACGGCGACGGTGCGGGTGCTGGCGTCGCGGGTGAGGACGGCGGTCTCGCAGCCCAGGGGGCGGCGCGCGCTCCACAGGAGGGTGCCGGCCTGGTCCGCGGCGGTGAAGCGCAGGGCGTCGCCGTCGCGGGTGTGGCCGAGGAAGATTCCGTCCAGCTGCTGCGGGGCGGCGGTCCAGCCCGGGTCGACCACGATCATCACGGTCATTTCGAGCGGGAGCCGCAGCGTGCCGGGCTCGACGACGGCGGCCTGCTCTCCGAGGAGGGTGGGCGTGGGGTCGACGGGGCTCGGCGGGGCGGTGGGGCTGGGTGTCGCCCGCTCCCGGGCGCCGGGCTCGCATGCGACGAGGCCGGCGATCCCGGCGGCGCCGAGCGGGAGGGCGCCCAGGAGGCCTCGGCGCGACATCGGGCGAGGTCGGGGGCTCGACCACCTCCGGATCGGACGGCGGCGCAGCGTCATCGGTCGCTCCCGTCGGCCGATGCCTCATCCGTCGACGCCTCATCCGTCGGCACCTCATCCGTCGGCGCCTCGCCCGTCGGTGCCAAGTCGCCCGGTGCCTCTGTCGTCTGCGAGGTCGCGCGTCGTTCCGCTCGCCACCACAGCAGCAGGGCGAGCCCGGCCAGGCCCGCGATGACCGCGATCTGCACCCCGGTCGAGTTCAGCGCGGCGAGGTTCTCCTGCCACTGCGCCAGCATCCGGGTCGGGACGAGCGAGGGCAGGGTGACCAGTCCGTTCGTCGTCCAGAACAGGATTCCGAGGGCGATGATGAGCAGCCCGGTGAGCAGGCGCGTGCTGTGCAGGGTGAGGGGGCCGAGGGTGAGAGCCCGGCCGTGCAGGAGCCGCTGGGAGCGGGGCCCGAGGCGTTCCCAGGCCAGGGCGAGCAGCAGCAGCGGCACCACCATGCCGGCGCCGTAGGCGGCCAGCAGCACGGCGGCACGGGCGATGCCACCCTGGCCGAGGGCGAGGGTGAGCACCGCACCGAGCACGGGCCCGGCGCAGACCCCGGCCACCCCGCCGACGGCGCCGAGCAGGAAGGTGCGGGGCAGGCCGGCACCGCGTGCGGAGGCCCGGCGGAGCCGGTCCGCACCGGGCAGCACACGCGCCGGATCCAGCTCCAGACCGAGCACAGGGCCGAGGGCGTGGACCGCGCCGAGCACGATCAGCAGCACCGAGGTCACGACGACGAGCACGGCGCGGTGCTGGGCGAGCAGGCCGCCGAGCGCCCCGGCCCCCACCCCGAGCGGCACGAGGGTGAGCAGCAGCCCGGCGTAGAACACGGCGCCGTGCAGGAGCAGGCCCGCGCGGCGGGTCACGGTCGAGGCGAGGTAGCCGGGCAGCAGCAGCGCGCCGCAGGGGCTGAGCAGGGCGAGGGCGCCACCGAGGAAGGCGGGCAGCAGGCTGATCCCCATGTCAGGCTCCCGCCTCCTCGAGCGCCTCATCGAGCTGGTCGAGGAACACCTCGGTGGGCTGCGCGCCGACGGTCGGGGTGCCGGCCAGGACGAACGAGGGGGTGGTCACGGCGCCGAGCGCGATCCCCTCGGCGGCGTGCTCCTCGATGGTGCGGACGACCTCCTCGGAGCGGAGGTCCGCGGTGAACTGCTCGACGTCGAGGTCCAGCTCCGTCGCGAGCCCGATGAGGGAGTCCTCGTCGAGCTCGGTGGCGGGGCGCACCTCGCCGTCGGCGAACAGGGCCTGGTGGTAGTCCTCGTGTCGGTCCTGGAGGGCGGCGGCGAGGGACGCACGAGCCGCGCGGGTGGAGTCCTCGCCGTAGACGTTGACGTCCCGCCATTCGATGCGCAGCTCGCCGGCCTCGACGTGCTCGCGCAGGGCGGGCAGGGTGTCCTCGGTCCAGCGGGCGCAGTAGGGGCACTGGTAGTCGGTGAAGACGACGAGCACCACGGGGGCGTCGGCGGGCCCCTCGGCGAGAGGGTCGGCGGGGTCGCGGGTCTCGGCGCCGCTGAAGTCGGGGACGGCCACCGCGGAGGGGTGCGGGAGGTCCGCGAGATCGACGGGTGTCGCAGCGGCCTCTGGCGCATCCGAACCGTCGTCGGGCCCGGGGCGCAGCCAGAGCACGGTCGCGATCAGCAGCGCGGTGACGGCGAGGATCGCCGCGGGCACCGCGCCACGACGGAGCCGTCGCGGCGAGGTCGCGCTGCCGGATCCGCCTGTCATGGGACCCATTCTCCCCTCTCGCGGCTCGGGAGCCGCGCCAGGTCAGCGCACCCTGCCGTCAGTGCACCCCTCCGAGCTCGACGAGCAGGACGCCCACGACGATCAGCCCCATCCCGCCGAGCATCAGCGGGGTGAGCGGCTCGCGGAACAGGATCCGGGAGAGCACGGCGGTCAGGACGATCCCCACCGCCACCCAGACGCCGTAGGCGACGCCGAGGGGCATGCCGAGCGAGAGCGCCCCGGAGATCAGGGTGAAGGCGAGCACGTAGCCGGCTACGAGCGGCACGTACCAGCGGCGATCGCCGCCGGTGGAGGCCATGCGCAGGGAGAGGGTCGCGCCGACCTCCGCGAGGACGGCGAGGGCGAGCAGCAGCCAGCTCATCGGGTCTCCTCTCCGCCGCTGGGGGCGGCCGCGGGGGTCGGAGCCGTGGCGGCGGGGTCGAGGCCCGGTGCGGCACTCTGCCGGTGCGCGCGCTGGGAGCCGATCTCGACGACCACCACCCCGGCGGCGACCAGCGCGAAGCCGGCGATCTTGAGCACGGTGAGCACCTCCCCGAACAGGAGCGCGGAGCCGAGGGCGGCGAGGACCACCCCTGAGGCGCCCCAGATGCCGTAGGCGACGCCGAGGGACATGCCTCGGCGCAGCACCTGCCCGAGCAGGGCGAAGGCGAGCACGTACCCGGCGACGACCAGCACGTACAGTGCAGGGTTGTCGAGTGCGCCGCGCAACGAGAGGGTCGCGGTGACCTCGCTGAGGATCGCGCCGATGAGCAGCAGCCAGGCGGTCATGCCCCACCTCCGAGCAGGTCGCGGGCGAGCACGCGCATCCGGTCCAGCTGCTCCTCGGAGGCGACGTCCAGCCCGCTGGCGCGGTCGAACCAGATCCCGTCGGCCATCAGGCGCACGGCCAGGAGGCCGGCGCCGCGTTCGGCGTCGACCCCGGCGGGGATGCCGAGCCAGCGGGCGAGCTGCTCCTCCCAGCGCTCGGTGAGGGTGACGCGCAGGTGGTGGTCGGCGAAGATGACCAGGTCAGCGGCGTCGAGATCGCCCGTGCAGGCCCAGTCGAGGTAGGCGAGCACGCGCTGCTCGGCGGGCGCTTCGGCGAAGTCCTCGATCTCGGCGCCGTGGCGCGCGGAGACCAGGGCGAGCATCTCCCGCTCGTAGCGCGCGGTCATCCGGTCGAGGATCGCGCCGAGCAGCTCCTCCTTGGTGGAGAAGTGGTACATGAGCCCGGGCTTGGTGACCCCGGCGGCGCGGGCCGCGGAGTCGAGGGTGAGGGTGCCGCCCTCGCCGAGGTGCGCCTCGGCGGCATCGAGCATCGCCTCACGGCCCGAGGGACGGTGCGCGGGGCGGGCGGGCCGGGTGGAGCGTGCGGATTCCATGGGACCTCCGATTCCGAGAGGAGCACCCGTTACTTTACCTACCGGATGGCTAAGTAACGCAAGCCGGGCACGGCACCCGCGTGAGGCAGCTCTCCTCCCGTCTACTCCGCCGGCGCAGGCGCCCAGCGGGCGATCTGGGCGGCGAGGTGGCCGGCGCCGTAGCCGTTGTCGATGTTGACCACGCCGATGCCGGGGGCGCAGGCCGAGAGCATCGTCATCAGCGCCGCCTGGCCGCCGGCGGCGACGCCGTACCCCACGGAGGTGGGCAGGGCGACCACGGGCGCGGGGATCTGGCCGGCGATTACGGTGGGCAGCGCCCCGTCCATCCCGGCGGCGACGATCACGCAGGCGGCCTCGCGCAGCTCCGGCAGGCACCGCTGCAGCCGGTGCAGGCCCGCGATGCCGATGTCGGCGATGAGCGTCGTGGGCCGGCCCAGATGGCGGGCGGTGAGCTCGGCCTCGCGGGCCACGGGCAGGTCGCTCGTGCCGGCGCAGGCCACGATCACCAGACCGCCGCTCGGCGCGGGCGGCGCGGCGGGCCAGGCGAGGAACCGGGCGGAGGGGTCGTGGGAGGCGTCCGGCAGGGCCTCGAGGATCGCGCCCGCCCGGGCCTCGTCGGCGCGGGTGAACAGCACGGGGCCGAGGCCCTCGCGCCCCTCGGCATGGAGGCGGGCATAGGTCCGGGCGATCTCGCGCACCTGCTCGGCACTCTTCGCGTCGCAGAGCACGGCTTCGGGCGCGCCGCGGCGGGTGGCGCGGTCGAGATCCAGGTCGAGGAAGCCCTCGATCCGCCCAGGCCCGTCGGCCACTCCCGTCCCGTCGGCCTCGCCCGACCCGCCGGCCGGGCCTGCGGCCTCAGCCATGCGCGTTCTTCCCGATGATCTGCAGGGAGAACAGGCCCGAGCGGATGCCGTCGAGGTCGATCGTGACGTGTTGGAAGCCGGTCTCCTTCCCGGCGGCGACGAGCGCCTCGCGGATCTCGGGCTCCATCGCGCGGGGCAGCTCATCGGTGGGCAGCTCGATGCGACCCACGGCGCCGTGATGGCGCACCCGGCAGTCGCTGAAGCCCTGCTCGTAGACGGCATCCTCGAGGTCGTCGATCTGGCGGAGCTTCTCGGGGGTGACCTCCTGCCCGAAGGGAATGCGGGAAGCGAGGCAAGGGGCGGCGGGCTTGTCCGCGACGGGCAGGGAAAGCTGCCGCGCCACCTCGCGGACCTGCGACTTCGTCATCCCGATGGCGGACATCGGCCGCAGCACCCGGTGCCGGGTGGCGGCGCCCGCGCCGGGGCGGTCGCGGCGGGTGGCGTCGTCGGCGTTCTCCCCGTAGGCGACGGCGTCGAGCTGCTGCTCGCCCACGACGTCCTCACCGATGCGGGTGAACAGCTCGTCCTTGCAGTGGAAGCACCGGGAGCCGTCGTTCTTCCGGTAGTCGGGGTTCTCGCCCTCGTGGGTGTGCACCTCGATCACCTCCGCGCCGATCACGCGTGCGATCTGGTGGGCGAGGCGCCGCTCGCGCCGGGCGAGGGACGGGGAGACACCCAGCAGCGCGACCACGCTCTCGGCGCCGAGGGCGCGGACGGCCAGCGCCAGCAGGGTCGCGGAGTCGACGCCGCCGGAGTAGGCGACGCCGAGCTTCCGCACGCCCGCGAGCTCGGCGGAGACCGCGTCGGCGAGCTCGAGCGCCTCGCCGGTGAGCGCCTCCGGGGTCATCTCCTCGGCCTCGAAGCCGGGATGGCCGGGCGCGAACAGCGAGGTCGGAGCCGAGCGGGCGGTGCCGAGGGTGAGCGGGACGGGCTGGCGCAGACTGGTCACTTGGCCTGCCCGTCGGCGCCGTCGCGCTCGGCGGCCAGGCGGAACAGCACCTCGCCGGCGTGGTCGATGACGAGCGTGTCGGGATCCTGTCGCAGCGCCTCGATGTCGAGGGAGGCCGGATCGATGTAGGGCACGTTGTAGGCCTCGCACTCCTCGCGGGGGATGGCGGTGGCGAAGTAGCGGTTCACCCGCTGCTTCTCCTCGCCGGTCTCCGGGTCGTAGGTGCCCAGGCCCGTCACGTGCGTGGAGTGGGCGAGCTCGCCCCAGGGGTGGTCCTTGAACCGGTCCCACTGCTTCGTGAAGTACTCGATGTTGTGGTACCCGATCTTGCGCAGGCCGGGGTGCATGGCGGCGACCTCGGTGATGTGCGGGGCGTAGATGATCACGTCGCCGCCGTCGGCGCAGACGGGCTCTGACTTGTAGAAGCCCTTCGCGCCGGTCCACATGTCCTCGTACATCTCCGGCACGAGCGCGACGATCCGCTGGTAGGGCTTGTCGACGTAGGTGATGTGGGTCTGGGCGGAGATCTTCGCCATCGCCGCCCAGGCGGCCTGCGGGTCGCCGTACGCGATGGCGTTGAGGTCCTCGCCCCCGGCGACGACGTCCATGGTGAAGGCGAACTTCTCAGAGGGGACCAGCGCGGTCGCGGCGTCGATCAGCTGGCGCACGGGGGTGATGCCGAGGGTGCCGATGATGCGGCTGGCGGTGATCAGCGCGCCCACCCAGTGGGAGATGTCGATGACGTCGTGCACCGAGCAGCCGGGGAAGAAGTACTTGTTGCCGCCGGAGAAGCCGACCACCTCGTGGGGGAAGACGGGGCCGACGATCAGGTTCACGTCCGACTCGACGCAGAGCTTGTTGATCTGCACATTCATCGGCTGATCGTTCAGGAGGCCGCCGGTGAGCTCGGAGATCTGCTCGGCGGAGATCTCGCCGAGGTCCGCGATCTGGGAGGGGTCGTCCCAGGCGTGGTTGACGACGGTCCACTCCGGATAGGTGGCCTGCGCGCCGCGCTCGGTGGAGCCGAGCAGCTGGTCGATGGCCTCCTCGCTCATCGCGGCGTGGGTGCCGAGCGCGATGAGCACGGTGACGGAGGCGGCGCGGCCGGCGAGCGCGTCGTGGATCGCGGGCAGCACCTTGGGCAGGGGGACGGAGCGGGTGCCGTCGGGGATGATCAGGCACACGGACTTGCCGTCGTAGTCGGTGGCGGCGAGCTGCTCGGTGACGAAGGCGGTGATCTGCTCGTCGCTGAGGATCCCCTCGGGGCCGCCCAGGAGCGCGGCCCGTTCGGCCAGACCGTCGGGGATCGGGGGGATGGTGGGCTGCGGGGTCGCCGTCGTCTCGCTCATCTCTCTACTATGCGTCCTCTGACCGGGCACGACAAGGAACGGCGGGGGGTTGCCATCGTGCAGTGCGGAGGGGTCAGGTGGCCGGCCCGCCCCCGCCCCAGGCCT
>DXDT01000171.1 GCA_019115335.1 Candidatus Brachybacterium merdigallinarum | reverse complement strand
GGCGCGCTCGGCCACGCGCTCGCCTGCTACGAGGCCGCGCTCGAGCACGCCACGAAGCGCATCCAGTTCGGGCGCCCACTGGCCAAGGCCCAGCACGTCCAGGTGCGGCTCTCGGACATGCTGCAGACCCTCACCTCGATGCAGCTGTACTGCCTGCGGCTCGCCGAGCTCGAGACGGCCGGCACCATCCGCCCCGAGCAGGCCTCGCTCGCCAAGGTGCACAACACCCGCGCCGCCCGCGAGATCGCCGCGAACGCCCGCGACCTCCTGGGCGGCTCCGGGATCCTGCTGGAGAACCGGGTGGCCCGCCACAAGGCAGACATCGAGGCCCTGCACACCTACGAGGGCACCGACACCATGCAGTCCCTGATCGTGGGCCGGTCCATCACCGGGACCAGCGCGTTCGCGTGAGTCAGCAGCCGGGCAGTCGCCAGAGGTGGTAGCGGGGTCGCCGCCGCGCAGGCGTCAGGGCGTGCGCAGCGCCCCGAACGTGAGGCGCCGCCGCAGCGCGAAGCCGAGCTTCTCGTAGCCGGTGATCGCGGCGGTGTTCTCGGCGGCGGCGTGCAGGAGGGCGCGGTCGCCGCGCTCGCGGATGTGGAAGGCGACGTCGAGCACGAGCCGTGAGCCGAGGTGCTGACGGCGATGGTCGGCGTCGACGGCCACCGCGCTGATCTCGGTCCACCCCGCCGGGTGCAGGCGCTCGCCGGCCATGGCGATCAGCCGACCCTCCCGGCGGATGCCCACGTAGCGCCCCATCTCGTGGGTGCGGGGCTTGAAGGGGCCGGGCCGGTTCCGTTCGACCAGGGCGAGCATCTCGTCGCTGTCCTCCGCGCCGAGCTCGATCGCCTCCTCGTCCGGCCGCGGAGCCAGGCGCTCGGTCTCCACCAGCTGCACGCCCGGGATCGAGAACTCGGGCCGCCAGCCCTCCGGCAGCAGCGGATCGGCATGGGAGACCGAGACCACCGCGTCGTGCCCGAACTCCTCGATGATCGCGTCCCACACGTCGGGATGCTCCCAGTCGCGCACGCCCACGAAGGGGGAGACGTCGTCGGGGTAGCGCAGCACGTGCTCGTTGCCGAGGGCGAGGTGGCAGTGCGCGCCGGTGAGCGAGGACCAGGCGGGATTGTCGAGCACGGCTTCTCCCGCGGCGGGGGAGGGGGCGCCGGGGGAGGAGCCATTCGGGGCGGCCTCCGGTGCTCGGGCTGCGATGTGCAGCGGCGCGGGTGCCTCGGCCGGGCGGGGCTCCGGACCCGGACGGCGGGTAGCGGGATCGACGGGCTGGGGGTCGGGAGCTGACATGCGGGTCCTCGTGTGCGGGAAGGAGCGGGAAGCGGTCGGGAGTGCCGCGGACCGCCGCCCGACGGGGCGTGCCCGGGCCACGCTACTCCCATCGTGTGATGACTCTTCGGCCGGTCCGGGGCAGGGAACCGGCTGGTCCGCGCGGCATCCGCTGGGCGGTAGATTCGGTGGGCAGAAAATGATGTGCACCGTCCGACGCGGCATTGCTGCGGTGCCCGCATGTGCAGCCCCGCCATCGCCGTTGTCCGGCTCCGTCGCTGACCGCGGCGGACCTCGCTCAGCACTGACCTGACCCAGCTCCGCCGCCCGCATGTCCAGCCGGGCGGCGCCCTCGCGCGCCCGGACGGTTTCGCACCTCCGGAGCAGATCCCCCCATGCCCACTCATCGTGGCGGCCGGCACGAGCACGGCCAGAACTTCCTCACCGGCCAGCGCACCATCCAGGCGATCATCGATCTGGTCGCCCGGACCGACGCGCCGATCATCGAGATCGGCCCGGGCGGCGGCGCCCTCACCTTCGATCTCCAGGACCTCGGCCGGCCCCTCACCGCCGTCGAGATCGATGAGAGGACCGTGCACCGGCTCGCTCCGCGGCTGCATCCCGCGGTCGGGCTGATCCACGTCGACTTCCTGCACTGGCGCCTGCCCTCGACACCGCACGTGGTGGTCGGGAACCTGCCCTTCCACCAGACCACCGCCATGCTCCGGCGCGTGCTGCACGCCCCGGCTGGACCGATGCGATCCTCCTGGTGCAGTGGGAGGTGACGCGCCGCCGGGCGGGCGTGGGCGGGGCGACGATGATGACCGCCCAGTGGTGGCCCTGGGTGGAGTTCGACCTGGTGAGGCGCGTGCCCGCCAGCGCTTTCTCTCCGGCCCCGAGCGTCGGCGGCGGCCTGATGACGACGACCCGGCGCTCGCAGGAGCTGGTGCCGGCCCGGGACCGGCGGGCCTACCGGGAGTTCGTCCACGCCGCCTTCACCGGGAGAGGGAAGGGGATCGCACAGATCCTGGGCCGCCTGGTGCCGCCGCGTCAGCGCCGGCACGTCAACCAGCAGCTGGGGCGGGAGGGCATCGCCGCGTCCGCGCTGCCGAAGGAGCTCACAGCCGAGCAGTGGGCTCGGCTGTTCGTCGCTTACCAGGAGTGGGGGCATGGTTCGATGCGAAGAGGAAGCGGGGCCCGTCGAGGGTGACCCGGCGGCTGCACCGGTGGCGCGGGTCAGATCCTGCGAGCGTCGATGACCACATCGTCCACGAGCACGACGTCCTCTCCGAGGTACTGGCCGTCCATACGGTCGGCCTTGTCCGCGAGCGCGGGATGGTCAGCGTGCTGGGTGAGCGTCCCGTAGTAGCCGGAGGTGTCGGAGTAGGAGCCGTCGGGGCCGCGATGCACCGACTCGTGCGCATTGTGGTCGGGACTGCCCTGCGGATAGTCGGGGTCCTCGTGCGGGGTCAGCATGGGCACGTCCTGGACGTTCTCCGCCGGGTTGCCGCCGGGATACCGGAACGAGCGTCCCTCGAGGTCCAGGGTCGGGACGAAGTCACCGCTCGTCTCGCCGTTCTGGACGTGGTGCACGTTCATCACATCGGTGGAGCTCTGCGCCGGGGTGTAGGTCTGCACCGGGGAGCCGACGGAGAGGATGTCGGTGACGTTGTAGGAGCCGTCCGCGCCCGAGGAGTTGTTGAAGGCGGGATCGTCGGCCAGCTGCGAGGCGACGAGGCCGCCCTGGGAATGGGAGACGAAGGCGACGTCCGAGCCCGGCGGGATGCCGGCCTCCTCCATCGCGGCGGTGACTGCGTTCGCGCCGGCGTTCTCCCGCCCTGCCATCGCGTAGATGTTGTTGGCCCAGCCGAAGGGCTGGCCCTGCTGGTTCCAGCCGTCGATGATGCCCGGCCATTCCCCCAGAGACGATGCGTCCTCCGGTGCCAGCGGGGCACCCTGCGTGGGCGGCACGTGCACGATGTACCGCTCGGTGCCGTCGGCGCCCTGGATCGTCTGGATGCGGATCTGCGCGGAATCCTGAGCGTTGTACTCCCCGCCGGGAGGTTCGGTGCGGATCTCGCTGCGTGTCTCGTCGTTCGCGAGGATGAGGTCAGCGAGATTCTGGGGAGCCTCACTGTCCTGCACATGACGGGGCTCCTCCCCGAGCTCGATCTCGGCGCGCTCGTCGAGGATCTCGATGTCCCCATCGGGCAGACCGTCGAACAGATCCCCCAGCGGCCCAGGCAGCCCCTTCAGGACGTCGCGGCCGCCTTCGAGGAGGCTCTCGGCCCCCTCGGCGAGGTCGACGACGCCACCGGCGATCATCTCCGCCCAGGGCGTGTCCGGGATGAGCCGCTGGATCCCCTCGGGCAGTCCGCGGATGCCTTCCTCGAGCCGGTCCAGGAAATCGGTGACGGACTCGGGCAGCAGGCTCTCGGGGTCACCGCTGCCGTCGCCGCCGGGCTCCGAGGCGATCTCCTGCTGGTCGGCCTCCGCCTCCAGGTCGAAGCCGAGCCCCTGCAGGCGCTCGCTCAAGGAACTGAACTGCGGCCCGACCCGACCGCCCCATTCCTGGACGAAGCCTTCGCGGTCCGGTCCCACCCAGTCGACACCCTGCACGAACGCGTCGATCTCGGCATGGAGCTCCTCGACCCGCTGGGATTCGGTGTGCAGCCGATCGGCGTGGCTGCGCGCCTGCTCCGGGTCCATCCCCAGGAAGCCGCTCATGCCGCACCTCCCGCCCGAGAGTCGGCCTGGGCGATCCTCGCGCCCTCATGCAGCAGCGGGATCACGGTGCCGAAGAAGTCCCCGTCCTCGACGAGGTGCATTCCGGCGAGGGGGCCGGCCGGACCGTCGGCGCTGTAGAGCCCGTGCTCACCGCTGGTCCAGCGGCGCAGGAGGGTCACGCTCTGCTCCGGGGCGGGCGGGATGAGATGGATCGCGAGGCTCGCCCGATCACCCGTGCTGGTCAGCGCATCGCGCAGACCCGGATCGAGGTCGGGGAGGGCTTCGATGGCGGCCTGTGCCGAGTCTTCCCGGTCGACACGGCTGCGGACCTGATCGACCTGCGTGCTGCTCAGCTGCAGTCGGGTCGCCTCCGAGCGGGTGGTCATCGACGCGGGGGCTGCCAGACGAGATCCTTCAGGGGCCAGCGACATGATGATCTCCGGCAGCGTCTCCGTCTCCACCGGCGACCAGCCTGCCTCCCCGCCGCTGCGCCGGGCGCAGACGACGGTTCCCACGCCATCGACAGAGATCTCCAGCTCGGTGCGCGGGCCCTCCGCGGGGGTCACGCTGATCGCGGCGACGCACGGTGCAGTCAGAGCACGCCGGATGAGCGCCGCATGCTCAGGATCGTGCTCGGCCGCTCCGGGGGAGGGGGCATCGGGCACGGTGATCATGGTCTGCCACAGCGGATTGAGGTCCGCGCCGTCGGCGCGTGCCTGTGCGGCCGTCTCACGCACCAGTGCGCTGTCGAGAGAAGCGGTGAACACAGCCATCGGGTCCCCCTCAGGAAGGCGGTCTGTGCTCCTGGAGCCTAGAGAGCCCGATGCGTGATGACCATGGGGAGTTGTCCCCACCCCGCGGCTCGGCCACGACGTCATGACCCGCACCGGTTAGGCTCGCACCGTGCGCGGACATGCGAAGGGCGGCGAGGCATGAGGAGGCGGACGGTGATGGCAGGAGGGCTCTCGGGGCTCGTCGCCGCCCTGGCAGGGTGCGGCCGGCTCGGCCCCTCGGAGAAGGAGCGGCTGAACAGCGAGGTTGAAGCTGTCTCGGGTGTCACCAGCTCCGACATCGGCCGCACCGGCGGTGGCGGGCTCCGCACGGGCCTCTCGGGCGACATCCACTTCGATGCCGGTGAGGACGAGCTCCTCGACGCCCTCGATCCTGCATGGCGCGTGGTCACCGAGTACGTCTTCGAGATGGATGAGGGGGAGGGGAACCGGGAGGTCCATGTGACCGCGAACGGGTCCGACGGCTCCACGCTCGCCCCGAAAGCACTGCTCGGCCCCGAGTACGCCGACCAGGTGGAGAGAGTCACCTTCGGTCACTTCTTCGAGCACTACGGGCTGAGCTGAGGCGGGGCGCTGCCGCTGTCGGCCGCGATCACCGGAGGGATCCGGAGGGCCGCAGATGAGGGGACTCTGCAAAGAGGGCTTCCCAGGATGGTCAAGTGTTCGTAAAGTGCTCCGCGTGGGTGCTGCCTGGCATTCATGACACGAGGCTCTGCGGCGAGCTCGCGGACGGGCCTCCAGGGGGAAGGACGCCTTCATGAGCAGGACGACCATCGCATCCACGCTTCGCCGGCGTGCTGCAGGGGTGCTCGCCATCGGGGCCGCCGCGGCGCTCGTCGCCGGCTGCTCCTCGGGAAGCTCGGGGGCGCCGGCACCGGATGACCTCGAGACGCAGCAGGAGGAGACCGCCGACGACACCGCCGAGGAGCCCTCCGACGGCGGCGGGGACAGCACCGAGGACTCCGGCCAGGACGGTGAGGGGACCGAGGGTGGCCAGGACGACGGCCAGGACGATTCCGAGGACGCCGAAGAGCCCGAGGGCGACGGCCCGGAGGTCCCGCAGGAGTGGGCCGGCACCGTCTCCGCCGAGACCCTGCCCGATCAGGGCGGGACCAGCTACATCGCGCTGAACCACTTCAACACGGAGGAGGGGGTCACCGCACTCACCGCTGAGGAGATCGAGGGCGTCGAGTTCGCGGTGAGCTACAGCCCCGAGTGCGAGGGCACTGCAGAGATCGACGGCGCCGCTGCGACCTGCACCCTCGTCAACGACGAGGGCGAGACGGTGCACGCCCTGGTGCACCTGGTCCCCACCGGATTCGGGAACACCGCGCTGATGTTCGGCGTCAACGACCAGGCCATGCCCGAGTACACCGTCGCCCCCGGGGCCGAGGTGGGGATCCAGAGCCTGGCCGAGGGCGGCCACGCCGACGTCACCGCCGAGACCATGGCGGATGCTGCGATGGGCGCCGTCATGATGGGGGACCGCAACGACGGCGACCTCCCGGAATCGCTCGAGATCACCTGCGAGGTCAGCGACGAGGGCCAGCACGGACTGTGCGAGGTGACCGGCACCCCCGAGGGCGGCGGCGACGGGACCTGGTACGCCACCGCGCAGAACGGATTCGACGGCGACGTGCCCGCCTACCTGTTCACCCGCCTGCCGTGACGGAGGGATCCTCGGCCAGGGCGGGGAGCTCGTCGCGGCGACCGGGATAGCTGGGCTGGGCACCGTGCCCGGTCGCCGCGAACGCCCCCACCCGGGAGGCGAGCAGCGCCGCCTCCGGCAGAGACTCCCCGCGGGCGAGCCCCACGGCCAAGGCGCCGATGAAAGCATCGCCCGCTCCCGTGGTGTCCACCGCCTGCACCGGCGCGGCCGGGACCCGGTGGATACCCGCGGCGTCACCGATGAGCGACCCCTCCGCCCCGAGGGTCAGCACCGCAGACGGCACCCCCGCCGCCAGCAGTGCGCGCAGCACGCTCCCCGGGGAGTGCTCGGCAGCGGGCCCGGACTCGGACTCGAGCTCGGACTCTGACCGGGCCCCTGCTTCTGCGGTGCTGTCGCTCAGCTGCGCGAGCACCAGCGCGGCCTCGTGCTCGTTGACCACCAGCGGGTCCGCACTGCGCAGCACTGCCGGATCCAGCTCCATCACGGGCGCTGGATTGTGCAGCAGGCGGCCCCGGGTCAGGGCGGGCAGCGCCTCGATGCCGCTGCGGGGGATCTCGCCCTGGCACACCACGATCTCCGCCGCCCTGATCACCTCAGTGTGCCGGCGCACAGCGTCGGCATCCATCGCGCCATTCGCGCCGGGGACCACCACGATCGTGTTCTCGCCGTCCTCGGCGACGGTCACGATCGCCAGGCCCGTCGGCCCCTTGATCTCCGTCACCTGCGAGGTGTCCACCCCGCTGGAGCGCAGAGCGGACAGCGCCACTTCGGCCTGCGCATCCGTGCCCACGGCGCCGATCATCGTCACGCTCCCGCCCAGCAGGCCGGCCGCGACGGCCTGGTTCGCGCCCTTGCCGCCCGGGGTCATCTCCCCGCCGGTGCCGTGCAGGGTCTCGCCCGGCAGCGGATGGCGGCGGACGGTCGCGGTGAGGTCCACGTTGATCGACCCCACCACCACGATCGCCCCGCCTGCGGCGGCATCGGCGACAGAGCCCTCGGCAGACGAGCTCGTGATGGGCGAGCTCGTGGCAGGCGGATGCTCGGCAGGGGCGGGGGACGGCGACATGCTGCTCCAAGGGTCCGGTCGGTGGCACCGGGGCGGGTGCGCCTCCAGGATGGCACCGATCGACCTCCGGTGATCAGCGGCCCCCGCGGGTGCCGTTGCGCAGATCCATGATCAGAGCTGGATCTCCGGCCCATGAGTGGTAGACGTTCTTCTCGAAGGCGCCGTCGCGCATCAGTGGCGTCCCGGCCCCGTAGTCCCCCTCGTTCAGCGCGGTCCGTGCGGCCGGGGTGAGATCCTCCCAGTCGATCAGCGGATACAGCCAGCCGGGAGAGTCGTGCAGCCACATCGAGTGGGTGACGCTCTCCCCGTACCGGCTGTAGGCCAGCATCGGGCGACCCTCATGAGTGTTCTCCGAGGTGGGGGCCACGGTGAACAGCCGCCCGTGCTGGGAGTAGCTGAAGGAGATCATCTCCGCCGCCTCGCCCTCCCCGCGCAGCCAGACCACCGCGCCCTCCCAGTCATGGGGGTGGCCGCGGCCGGGGGAGGGGCAGTCCCGCGGGAAGTACCAGGCATAGACGATCGCGCGGTACTCGTCCATGGCGACCGAGCGGGAGTACGTCTGCCCCGGGGAGTCCGTGCAGCCATCGGAGACGGAGTCCAGCCCGAGCCCCGCGCTGATGCGGCCCTCGGCGTCCACCCCGGGGTGGGGGACGCAGCCGGTGAGCGGGGTCAGATAGGGCTGGAACCGGGTGGCGTGGAGCTGCCGCGGCAGGTGCGGGACGACCTCCTCGAACCCGATCACGGCATCGGAAGGGATTGCCGGGATGCTCATTGCACCGGCTCGCTCACCGCATCGGAAAGCGCGGACACGGAGTCGCCGGTGATGCGCGACGTCCCGTATTCGAGATTCCGATTCAATTCCTCCAGCAGAGGCAGGAGCTGCTCGGGAAGCATGATCGTGTGATCCGGTGTCTCCTCGAGACGAGAAGGTGTTCGAGGATATCGTTCGGTCCAGGCCAGGTGAATGCTGGTGATGCCGAGCTGATTTGCACCGAGGATATCTCGGGAGAGATTGTTCCCCACCATCACGCAGCGCCAGGCATCCTCCGGGGAGAGGTCGAGTGCGCCGAGCGCCGCTTTGAACATCCGGGGGCTGGGCTTCGAGGCGCGGATCTGCTCGGAGCAGATCATGGTCTCGAACAGGTCCAGGATCCCGTGCTGCGACAGCAGGTTCTCGAAGGAGGCGAAGCGGCCATCCGCCACCAGGGCTACACGATACCCGGCGCTGGCCAGGCTCTTCACCATGTCGGCGGCGCCCGGCAGGGTGTCTCCGGAGAGCACGACGTCGTGATCGTCGCGGATCTCGGTGCCCTCGTCGATGATCGTGTCGCCGCTGTCGAGGAGGACGATCAGGGTTTTCTCGGTCACGGGTTTCCTGTTCCTGAGGTGGGGGCCGCCGAAGCGGCGAGAGGGGCGGTGGAGACAGAAGGGCAGAAGCGGCAGAAGGCGCGGAAAATGCACTTCGAATGCTCGCCGGAGTGCCCGGCAATAATGCACACTACGGATCGGCGGTGTCCCCATGTTGAACGTCTCGAGCGGGCCGGGTGAACTTCCCTGCACTCGAACGCTGAACTTCTGAGACATTCACTCCAGGAGTGAATGTCAGGTGAACATCGCATTCCCGGCATGCCCTCTGCGCGACAACGCGTGTACATGTGTGGGGAGTGATCACCGTGACCCCGCACCAAGGAGCTCTCCCCATGGTCCCGCCGCTTCGCATCGCCGTCCTCGGCGCCTGGCACGTCCACGCGAAGGACTACGCCCGCGCCGCCGTCGAACACCCCCGCACCGAGCTGATCGCGCTCTGGGACGACGACCAGGAGCGCGGGACTGCGCTCGCCGCTGAGCTCGGCATCGAGTTCACCGCGGACCTCGACGAGCTGCTGGCGCGCACCGACCTCGACGCGGTCACCGTCACCGCCGCCACCCGGGATCACGATGCCGTGCTCGGCGCCGCCATCGCCGCCGGGAAGCACGTCTTCTCCGAGAAGCTGCTGTCCCCCACGGTCGCGGGCTGCGAGAAGCTCATCGGCCGGGCGGAGGAGGCCGGGATCGTCCTGACGGTCTCGCTGCCGCGCCTGTCGTACGGCGTCACGCTGGCGCTGCGCGAGATCCTCGACGCCGGCCGCCTGGGCCGCATCACCTACTCCCGGGTGCGTCTGGCCCACAACGGCTCGATCGGCGACTGGCTCCCGGACCGCTTCTACGACGCCGAGGAGGCACTGGGCGGAGCGTTCACCGATCTCGGCGCGCACCCCGTGTACCTCACCCAGCTGATCCTCGGCACCGAGTTCACGTCCATGACCACGACCTTCACCGACATGACCGGCCGGGGCGTCGAGGACAACGCCTCGGTCACCGTCACCACCGCCGACGGCGCGATCGGAGTGATCGAGACCGGTTTCGTCACCCCGCGCAGCCCCTTCACCCTCGAAGTGCACGGCACCGAGGGCTCGGTGTTCCACGGCTTCGGGGAACCGCACCTGCGCCTGGGCACCGAGCAGGGATGGGAGGAGGTCCCTCTCCCCGAGAACGCTCCCCATCCGTTCGTGCAGTGGGTCGACGCGATCGATGCCGGCACTCGCACCACCGAGAACCTCGAGCGCGCCCGCGACCTCACCGGATTCATCGTCGCGGCCAACGCCTCCGCGCGCTGAACGATCACCCGACGCACCCCGCAGAACCTCCATCCCCGCAGCAGAGGAAGCACCGTCATGAGCAGCACCGAACCGGCCTCGCACACCCCGACCCCGCACACCCCTGCACCTGAGGGCCGGTCCTCGAACGGCCCCGCCCCGCACTCGATCCCGCTGGACGGGCCCGTCCGCATCGGCCTGATCGGTGGGGGCAACATCGCCCGCGCCCACCTGCGCGGCTATGCGGCACTGGGCACGAGGGCGCGCGTCACCGCGATCGCGGACACCGATGCGGAGACCCTGGCGATCCGCACCGCGGAGACCGGGGCGACCGGCTACACCGACTTCCTGGAGCTGATCGCCTCTGCGGAGGTCGACGCGGTCGACATCTGCCTGCCCCATCACCTCCACCACCGGGCGATCGTCGCCGCCGCCGAAGCCGGCAAGCACATCCTGTGCGAGAAGCCGCTGTGCCTGACCGCCGAGGAGGGCCGCTCCGTGCGGGAGGCGGTCAGGCGGGCCGGGGTGACCCTGATGTGCGCGCACAACAAGCTCTTCCTGCCGGCGGTCGCGAAGGCGAAGGAACTCGTGGACTCCGGAGCTCTCGGCACGATCCACGGGGTGCGCACCACCGACGAGTTCTTCAACGACTTCGACCCCGCGACGATGGGCTGGCGGGCCGACGCCGCCACCTCCGGCGGCGGGGAGTACATCGACACCGGCTACCACCCCACCTATCTGATGATGCACCTGATGGGAGCCCGCCCCGCCGCCGTCTTCGCGATGCTGTCCACCCACCGGCTCACGTTCATGGACGGGGAGGACTCCGCCCAGGTGCTGGTGCGGTTCGAGAACGGCAGCGTCGGGCAGCTGGCGACCTCCTGGGCGCACCCGAAGGCCCCCGGGACCGAGCGCTTCTCCGTGGTGGGGGAGAAGGGATCGCTCAGCTCGGACGGCACCACCCTGCGGGTTTCGCTGCGCGAGTCCGAGGCGGAGCACGTCTACCAGTACAAGCCCCTCGATCCCTTCGTCGCGGAGATCGCCGACTTCGTCGACTGCCTGACCACGGGGCGCCGCCCCCTGCACACCGAGGCCGAGGGCATCGACGTGCTGAGCATCATCCTGGCGGCCTACCGCAGCGCGCGCAGCGGTGCGCTCGAGACCATCGAGATGATCTGAGAAGTGATCTGACCCGTTCCGGAGGAGCACAGACCGCACGGCGTCACCGCCGTGCGGTCTTCGCGGCTGGTCGCACCGCGAACCTCATGCCGCGTGCGGACCTCATGCCGGCTTCGGGGAGCTCAGGTGCTCCTCCGCCGGGACCTCGGAGTAGTGCTCGGCCTCGACCTGCGGCTGCTCGACCCGCTCCGGGGCGACCGCGGCGAGCCCCCGCAGCGACAGCTCCCGTGCGAAGTGGCAGGCCGAGTAGTGGCCCGGCTCGACCTCCTGCAGTGGGGGCGTCTCGTTGCGGCACAGCTCGGTCGCGTAGTGGCATCGGGTGGAGAAGAGGCAGCCGGCCGGTCGCTGGGTGGGGCTCGGCACCTCTCCCCGGGGCACGATCCGCTCCCGGCGCACCTCCGGATCCGGCTGCGGCACCGCGGAGAGCAGCACCTCGGTGTAGGGATGGTGCGGGGTGGAGAAGAGCTGGTCGGTCTCGGCGAGCTCGACGACCTGTCCGAGGTACATCACCGCCACCCGATCCGAGATGTACTCGACGATCGAGAGGTCATGGGCGATGAACAGGTACGCGATGCCCAGCTCGTCCTGCAGATCCTTCAGCAGGTTGATGATCTGGGCACGGATCGAGACGTCCAGGGCGGAGACCGCCTCGTCCGCGACGATCACCTTCGCCCCGGTCACCAGAGCGCGCGCGATCCCGATCCGCTGACGCTGACCGCCCGAGAAGCTGTGCGGGTAACGACGCAGGTGAGAGGCATCCAGCCCCACCTTCTGCGCGATGTCGAAGACCCTCCGGCGCACCTCGGAGCGGGAGGGGCGGGAGGTGGCGCGCAGCGGCTCCGCGATGATGTCGAACACCGTCATCCGCGGGTCCAGCGAGGAGAGCGGGTCCTGGAAGATCATCTGGATGTCCTGCCGCACCGCCTTGAGCTGTCTCCCCTTCAGGGAGAGGAAGTCGATCTCCTTCCCAGCGGTGGCATCCTGCGGAGCGGGGTCGTCCGCTGCGGCGTCGGGGGAGTACAGGACCCTGCCGCTGGTGGCGTCGATGCCGCGCACGATCACCCTGCCGAGCGTCGACTTGCCGCAGCCGGACTCCCCGACCACGGACAGCGTCTCCCCGGCGTGCAGGGTGAAGGAGACGTCGTCGACCGCCGGGAACGTGCTCCCCGCGACGCTGAACTCCTTGGTCAGGTTCTCGATCCTCAGCAGCTCGGTCATGATCTCGTCCTCTCCACGGGACCCTGCGATCCCGGCGATTCCGCTGCGGCGCCGTCCGTCCGGGGCCCGTCCGTCCTGGGCTCGTCCGCTCTCGGTGCAGTCGCTCCCGGCTCGTCGCCGGTGCTCTCGTGCCCGGCCGCCAGGGCGTCACGCGTCCCGTCCTCGTCGTGGAGGAAGCAGCTCACCTCGTGCTCGGGGGAGACCTCGACCCGTCGTGGTCGCGCCGTGTCGCACACCCCGTCGATCCGCATCGTGCAGCGATCGGCGAAGCCGCACATCGGCGGCATGTCGATCGCCTGCGGGACAGTGCCCTCGATCGCGTACAGGCGCTCCTGACGGCCCATGCCGATCCGAGGGATGGAGCGCAGCAGCCCCTTCGTGTAGGGGTGCTTCGGGTGTTTGAAGATCTCGCGGACCGGGGCCCGCTCGACGATGCGGCCCAGATACATGACAGCGACCTCGTCGCACATCTCGGCCACCACGGCCAGGTCGTGGGTGATGAACAGGATCGCCATCCCGAACTCCTGCTGGAGCTCGCGCATCAGCTCGAGCACCTGCGCCTGGATCGTGACGTCCAGGGCGGTGGTGGGCTCGTCGGCGATCAGCACCTCGGGCTCGCAGGACAGCGCCATCGCGATCAGTGCACGCTGCAGCATGCCACCGGAGAACTCGTGCGGATACTGATCGACCCGGCGCTCCGCATCGGCGATGCCCACGCGCTGCATCATCCCGACGCAGATCTCCCGAGCCTCGACCCGGTCGCTGGTGCGGTGCAGGAGGATCGCCTCCATGATCTGGTTGCCGATCGTGTACAGCGGGCTGAAGGCGGACATCGGCTCCTGGAAGATCATCGCCACCCGGCGCCCGCGCACCGAGCGGATCGCCGCCCCGTCCCGGCGCAGCTCCATCAGATCGATCTGATCCTCCTGAGAGGTCTCGTGGAGGGTCACTCGGCCCGATTCCTCGAACTGCTTCGGGTTCAGCCGCAGCAGGGTCTTCGCGGTCAGCGACTTGCCCGACCCGGATTCGCCGACCAGGCCCAGGGTGCGGCCTGCCTGCAGGGTGAAGGTGACCCCGTCGACCGCGGTGAGCACACCGTTCTCGGTGGGGAGCTGGACCCTGAGGTCCTCCGCCTCGAGCACGGTGGTGCCCGGGGCGGGGGCGGAGGGGAGGACGGTCATCCGGGTTGCGGTCACAGTGTGCTCTCGTTCTCGTCGTGGTCTGCGAAGGGCTCGGGCGCGCTCGAGGATCCGGGGAGCCTCGGGGACCTCTGCGGAGTCATCGGGCCCCCTCACTTGTACGGATCGGCGGCGTCGCGGAGCCCGTCGCCGAGGAAGTTGAAGGCGAGCACCGTGACGATCACGAAGCCCAGCGGGATGAGCTTCCAGGGGTACACCGCCACGTTCGTGACGTTCTGCGCCTCCTGAAGCAGCACGCCCCAGCTGGTGGCCGGGGCCTGGATGCCCAGCCCCAGGAAGCTCAGGGACGTCTCGCCGAGGATCATCGCGGGCACCGCCAGGGTCATCGCCACCACCAGATAGGACATGAACCCCGGGACCAGGTGCACCCGGATGATCTTCATCGGGCCCACCCCGGAGATCCGGGCGGCCATCACGTAGTCCTCCTGTTTGAGGGAGATGAACTTCGAGCGCACCACGCGGGCCAGGCTGGTCCATTCGATGAACGCCATGATGATCGTGATGTACAGGAACATCTGCACCACGGGGATGCTGGAGGGGATCACGGCCGCGAGCGCCATCCACAGCGGGAGCGTCGGGAAGGAGCGGATGATCTCGATGACCCGCTGGATGACGAAGTCGATCGTGCCCCCGAAGTAGCCGGCGACCGAGCCGATCACGATGCCGAGCACGAAGCTGATCGCGACCCCGATCAGGGGGATCGACAGCGAGACCTGAGCTCCGAGCAGGATCCGGGAGAAGAGGTCGCGGCCCAGGCTGTCGGTGCCGAAGAGGAACACGCGCCCGCCGCCCTCGGCGCTGAACAGGTGCAGGTTCGAGGAGAAGATGCCCAGGAAGGACCACTCCTCGCCCGTGGTGAAGAACTGCAGGCGGTGGATCTGATCGAGGTTCTCCACGAAGATCGGCCGCAGCGTGGTGGGGTCGCGTTCGAAGGCGAGCCCGTACACGAACGGCCCGATGAACTCACCGCCGTGGAAGAAGTGGATCCGGGTGGGCGGGGCGTTGACGTACTCGGCGTCGTAGCTGCCCAGCGAGTAGGGGGCGATGAAGTTCGCGAAGACCGCCGCGATGTACAGAGCGGCGAGGAGGACCAGCGAGATCTGCGCCAGGCGGTGGCGGGAGAGCTTCTTCAGCATCAGCTGCCACTGGGAGGCGGAGTAGTAGGCCTCGGCGGCGGCGCTGCCCTGCCGGGCGCGGCCGGACTTCTCACGACGTTCGAGGTCGCGATCCTGCGCCGCGCGTGGGCGCAGGAGCCCGAGGTTCGGGAAGGAGATGCTCATGAGCGCGCGATCCTCTCGTCACGGATGCGGGGGTCCAGCCAGGCCAGGAGGATGTCCGAGATCAGGGTCCCGATCACGGTGAGGATCGCCATGAACCCGAGCCAGGCCCCGGCCAGGTACATGTCCTGCGCCAGCAGCGCATCGAGCATCACCGGACCCTGGGTGGGCAGGTTCAGGACGATCGCGGTGATCGTGGAGCCGGTGAAGATGCCGGTCAGCGACCATCCCAGGGTGGAGACGACGGGGTTGACCGCGGCCCGGAAGGGGTACTTGCGCAGGATCCTGGACTCCTTGACGCCCTTGGCGCGGGCGGTGACCACGTCCGGCTTCGCCATCTCCTCGAGCATCTGCCCGCGCATCACCCGGATCAGCTCGCAGGTGGAGGCGGTGCCGATCACCACGACGGGAATGACCAGGTGCTTGAGCAGGTCCAGCACCCGGGCGAGGGACCACTCCCCACCGGCGTGCTCGGGGGACTGCAGCCCGACCATCGGGTCGCCGAACCAGACGTAGGAGAGGTACATCAGGATGATGGCGAGCAGGAAGTTCGGCGTGGCCATCCCCAGGAAGCCGATCGTGGTGAAGACGTAATCGCCCAGCGAGTACTGCTTGACCGCCGAGTACACGCCGATCGGGATCGCCACCAGGTAGGTGAAGAGCATCGACGCCCCGGCGACGATCAGCGTGGTCGCCATGTACTGGTCGATCACGGCGGTCACCGGCCGGTTGTAGGCGAAGCTGTAGCCCAGATCGCCCTGGGTGAGGATCCCCCACATCCAGGTGAGGTACTGCTGGTACCAGGGCTGATCGAGGCCGTACCGCTCCCGCAGCCGCTCCTGGTCCGCCAGCGAGAGGGACTCGCCCTCCGCCTGGAGCTGGCGCACATGGGTGTCCGCGTAGTCGCCGGGCGGCAGCTGGATGATCCAGAAGACGATCACCGTGATGGCCAGCACCACGGGGATCATCACCAGGATGCGTCGGAAGATGTACTTCAGCACCGAGGTGCCTCCTTGCAGGAACGGGGAAGGATGGCGGCGCGTCGCGCGGCCCCGCGCCGGCCCTCGCAGCGAGAACCGGCGCGGTGCGGCCGACAGCTCGGGAGCGACAGACGGCTCGGTAGCGGCCGACGGCTCAGGAAGCGTCGGGGTCGATGAAGGTGAACTGCGCCGGGTGGCCGTGGCCGAGGTCTCGGTACTCATCGGCGAACACGGCCTCCGCCGGGACGTTGGCGACGTTGTTGCTGACCGCGTACAGGCGAGGGGTGGGACCGGTGTAGCCGATGGACCACTGGTTCTTCTGGTGCAGCTGGATGATCTGCTCGGCGTGGGCGTCGATGTCGGCCCGCTCCAGCTGAGCGGACATCTGGCGGTACACGTCGATCAGCTCGGCGATGTCCCCCTCCGGCTCGATGCCCTCCGCGCCCTCGGACGCGTACCAGGTGCCGTACTGGGTGTGCCAGGGGGTGCCGGCCCGCAGCGGCACGATCGTGTCCGGACGCAGCATCGGGTGGATGCCGCCCATCCCCTGCGTGGTGGTGCCCTGCAGGCCGCCGCTCTCGTTGAGCTCGCCGTACAGGCCGCGGTCCACGAGCTGGATGTCGGTCTGGATGCCGATCGCCTCGTAGTAGTGCTTGAGCAGCTCCTCGAACGGCCCGGCCTGGGGCGCCTCCGACTCCTGGGTGATCTCCAGGCGGAGCTCGGAGCCGTCGGCGAAGGTGCGCACGCCCCCGGTCAGCGGCAGGCCGATCTCGTCCAGGAGCGCCGTGGCCCGCTCGACGTCGTACTCGGCCCACTGCTCGGCCCAGCCCTCCTGGTGGAAGGACATGCCTTCGCTGATCGATCCCTGCTGGGGCGCACCCAGGCCCAGGGTGAGCTGCTCGGACAGGGCCTCGCGATCCACCGCCACCGAGAGCGCCTCGCGGAAGCGCGCGTCGTGGAAGAGCTCGCGCAGCTGCGGGTTCTGCGGCTCCATGTTGAACTGGATGCCGTTGGAGTACCAGTCGGCGGTGTTCCACTGCAGCACCCGGTAGTCGCCCTGGGCGGCGTTCTCCTGCAGCAGCGTGAAGGAGGAGAACTCGAACGGCGAGATGTCGAAGTGGCCGTTGAGCGTCTGCAGCTCGACATGGCTGGGATCCTGGTACACCTCGAGGGAGAGGTTGTCGATGTAGGGCAGCTGGTTGCCTTCGGGATCCGTCTTGAAGTAGTACGGATTGCGCTCCCAGGTGACCTGCTCGGGGCCGGCATCCTCGACCGGCCACCAGGCGCGCAGGGTCGGGCGGTCCGACCAGAACCAGTAGTAGTAGCAGGCCGATTCGTACCAGGCGGCCAGGTCCTGGAAGCCGCGCTCCTCGGCGATCGCGAGGGCCGCCTCCTCACCGATGAACTCGTCCAGCACGGTCTCCATCCAGTGCGCGGGGGCGAACAGCCACTTCGCGTCGATCGCCACGCGCTCGAGGAACATCGGGCGCGGATGCTCGAAGGTGACCGTCACAGTGGTCTCGTCGGGAGCGGCGAAGGTCGCCATCGCGCGCTCGCCGGTCTCGGGATCGGTGGACCAGAAGGCGTCGTACACACTGCGGCCGAAGAGCTCGGGGACCATGATGTGCTCCCACCAGAACAGCACATCGGCCGAGGTGAAGGGGTGGCCGTCGGACCACTTCATGCCCTGCCGCAGGGTGATCGTGTACTCGGTCAGATCGTCGTTGACCTCGTAGCCCTTGGCCACGTTCGGTTCGACGGTGTCGCCGTCCTGGCTGAAGCGGAACAGCGCCTCCTCCGTGGGCTTGCCGATGTCCCAGGGGCCCTCCTGCGCCGAACGGGTCGGGAAGTTCCAGGTGCCGCCGTGCACACCGATCTGCTCCGCGACCGGCTCGATCATGATGTCCTCGAGGACCGGCATGCGCTCGGCCACCGGGGGGAGGTCGCCGGAGGAGACGCGCTCGGCGAGCATCGGCGACTCCTTGAGGTTCTCCGCGGAGTCGATGGCGGTGACGTCGTTGATGGCGTCGACGTCGGCGCCGCCTCCGCTTCCGCCGGAGCTGGCGGTGCAGGCGGTGAACAGCACCAGCCCCATCGTGGCCAGGGTGGTGCGTCGAGTGATGGTGAGAGCGCTGGGGCGATGTCCGCGCATGGTCGTGAGCGTCCCTTCCGAGCAGGAGAGTCGAGCAGGAGAGTCGAGCAGGAGAGTGCCGACCCGGGGCGGGTCCAGTGGCATCTGACGAGAGGCGACGCTACGAAGCCAAGAGGTCCGGCCGGTGAACGGGCTTCCCGCGGCGGGTGAAGAGTTCCCCGGACAGTGCTGAAATCCACCTTTATTCAGCGGTGCCGATCGCTTGATCAAGTCCCCGGGAGGCCCCAGAGATGGAATCGCGGTGAACGGCCGCAGAAGAGTGCAGGTGGCGGGCAGGTTCGCGCCCGGTCCCGGCAGCAGCGCTGGCTAGCATCGATGGTGTCCCGCGCACCCGCCGCGCCCTCGGTCCCAGGAGCTCGACGACATGCATCCCCGCACCCCGAAGGTCACGCTCAAGGACGTCGCCGCCCGTGCCGGGGTGTCCACGACCGCCGTCTCCCTGGCCCTGCGGGACCAGCCCGGGGTCTCCCCGCAGACCCGTGACCGGATCGTCGAGATCGCGGAGGAGATGGGCTACCGGCCCGTCGCCAGGAGGGGACCCGATGCCGCTGCGGGGATCGTCGCCGTGCTGCTGCGGGACATCGTCAGCGTCTTCTCACACGACGTGGTCGCGGGGATCGAGGCGGAGATCGAGCGCAGCGGCAGCGGGCTGAGGCTGCTGTTCATCGACGGTCGCGGGGACGACGACCATATCCGGGCCGAGTTCGCGAAGCTGAGATCCCAGAAGCTGACGGGGATCATCCTGTTCAGCACTGTGGTCCCGCTCGAGGACCTCACCGAGATGATGCAGCGCACCCCGGTCGTGATCGTCGCCAAGATGCCGCACGAGGTGCCCGGCGCGGACATCGTCCGCAACGACGACCTCTACGGGGCCCGGCTCGCCGTGCAGCACCTGGTGGACCTGGGTCATTCCCGCATCGCGCACCTCGCCAAGGGCACCCTGCGCACCGAGGGGTACACCCGGCAGATGGAGGCGGCGGGGCTCGCCCACTACGCCCAGATCGAGGGCGGCGCGCTGGAGACGGTGAAGCCGGCGATCCGCTACCTGCTGTTCTCGGTCCTGCAGGAGACCCACTCGCCCACCGCGGTGTTTGTCGAGACCGACGGGGTCGCCATCGACCTCATCGGGGCGGCCGTCGACGCCGGACTGCGGGTGCCGGAGGACCTCTCGGTGGTGGGGTACGACAGCACCCGCCAGTGCGAGATGATCCGCCCGCGCCTGACCTCGGTCGCACAGCCCCGCCACGAGATGGGCGCCGCGGCGATCACGCTGCTCCGCGAGCGCTGGAACGGACGGAGGGAGGACCGAGAGGTGGTCCTGCGCCCGAGCCTCGACGTCCGCGAATCCGCCGCCGCGCCCCGCCCGGCGAGCCCGGTGCAGATCTCCTCCTCGCTCACCGCGCGCCGGAGCTGAGGAGGGGTCCTGCGCCGGGGCCTGCGCCGGGAGGTTCATGCGCCGACAGGGCCACGGCGAGGGCTCGCCCGCCGGCCAGGGGGAACAGCGGGTCGTGACTTCCTCCCACCGGGTGGCGAGCTCTATGATCCGCCCATGGCGACACAGCCCCCTGCCGCTCCCCGTTACGACTGGGAGCCGCCGCTGACCTCCGAGCGGCCCGACGATCTGCAAAGCAGCGACCTGCCGGACATCACCGCGCCCGCGACGGACGCGCTGCCCACCGAGGACGAGCATGTGCCCGCCCCAGACCCCGTGCCCCCGCCCCGGCGGCGCTTCCCGCCGCTCGCGATCGTGGCGATCGTGCTGGTGGTGGTCGCGGGGATGGTCGCCGGGCTCGGCATCGTCGCGTCCACCGTGGTGGGCCTCATCGGCGGCTCCTCGGAGGTGGTCTACGGGGACGAGGGCAGCCAGTACTCCATCGAGCCCGCCGTGGTCCTGGACGCCGAGGGGAACGAGGTCACCGACAGCACCGGGGGCTACGACACGCCCGCGATCGTCGGCGAGCACACCATCCGCTGGGAGGTCTGGACCGGGGGCACCCTCGAGCTCGCCGCCACCGCGATCGACACCGACGCCACAGTGCCCGGCGCGGCGGGCGCCCAGGTGCTCCAGCCCGGGTACCGCCTGGTCACCGTGACCTTCGAGGCGGTATACGCGGGTGCCGGCGAGTACCTGCCGGACGGTGAGATCTACCTGGCGGCGGAGTCCGAAGCCGCGCCCTACTACGTCGCCGACATCGCCGCCGGCCTGCTCCCGCACCCCCTGGTCGACGCGGACACCCTCACCGACGGACAGACCGCCACCTTCGAGGCGGCCTTCGTGCTCCCCGACGACGCCGCGGACACCCTGCTGGTCTCCGTGGAGACGATGGACGGCGAGATCATGTACTACGACGCTCGCTGAGGACCGCTCCGCGGTGGACACTCGTGCCCGGCATGAGGCATGCTCTATGTGAAACTCGCAGTATCAGGCATCTCGCGACACCCGGGACGCAGCACCCGGAGGCATGGCGCGGAGTCGCATGGTGCGGGCGCCGACTGTCCTCGACGACGAGATTGCGAAAGGTCACCCATGAGCAGCTACACCGAGCACATCACCCGGGTCCTCACCGAGGACACGCAGCACGAGGGCCTCGGCACCGTCCAGGTGCTGACCTTCGCGCCGCCGGAGGGGGAGGAGCGCCGACCGGCCACCCTGGGACCCGAGTCGATCCAGGCTGTCACCGGTGCGATCGGGGCCGCGCTGGACCGCGCCGAGGCCGGGGAGGTCGACGCGATCGCCCTGACCGGCAGCGGCCGCACCTTCCTGGCGGGGGCGGATCTGTCGATGTTCTCCGACCCCACCGCAGTCGAGAACGTCGGCGAGATGACCCGCGCCGCCCATGACCTGCAGGTCCGCGTGCGCACCAGCCCGGTGCCGATCCTCGCCCACCTCAACGGGGTCGCCCTCGGCGGCGGCCTCGAGGTCGCCCTGATGGCGGACGTGCGCACCGCCGCTCCGGGTGTGCGGGGGATCGGCCTGCCCGAGACCGGCCTCGGCATCCTGCCGGGCTGGGGCGGCACCACGCTGCTGCAGAGCGTCGTCGGCCCGGAGCTCGCCGCCCGCATGATCCTCGAGGATCCCGCCCGAGACCGGCAGCTGCGCACCGACCAGGCCGCCGAGATCGGCCTCGTCGACGCCTTGGCCGAGGATCTCCCCGCCGCGCTGGACGAGTTCGCCGCCCTGGTCGCCGCCCACCGCGACGAGGACGCCGCCTCCGCCGACGACCGCCCCGCCTGGCCCGGTCGCACCGCCCCGATCCCGGCGGCGGAGTCCCCCGAGGCCGAGGAGCTGCTGGACGCCCTGGACGCCGCCCACAGCCCGGCCGAGACTCGCCGGGAATGGGCTGCCCGCCTCGAGCTGCAGGGCGCCCCCGCCGTCGGCCGCGCCCTGCAGCTGCTGCAGCAGCTGCCCGGATCCCGGCTCGAGGACGCCCTGCAGCGCGAAGCCGAGGCGCTCGCCGACCTGACCACCTCACCGGCCGCAGCGGGCTCGCTGTACTCCGCCGAGCTGCTGCGCCGCGGCAAGCCCGGCCGCACCCCCGTCGAGGGCGCCCGCGAGATCACCCGCGTGGGCGTGGCCGGCGCCGGGCTCATGGCCTCTCAGATCGCCGCTCAGCTGGCACTGGGCCTGCAGGTGCCGGTCATCATGCGCGATCTCGACCCGGAGATCGCCGAGAAGGGCCTGGCCCACGCCCGTGACGTGATCGCGCAGGCGGCCGCCCGGGGCGCGCTCGACGAGCAGACCGCCGCCGCCGTCTCCGCGGCCCTCTCGGTCACCACGGACGTCGCCGACCTGGCCGGCTGCGACCTCGTGCTCGAGGCGGTCCCCGAGGTGCTGGCCATCAAGAAGTCGGTGTTCGCCGAGCTCGAGGGAGTCCTCGCCGAGGACGCCCTGCTGGTCACCAACACGTCCTCGCTGTCCGTCACCGCGATGGCGGAGGATCTCGCCCACCCCGAGCGGGTGGTGGGGCTGCACTTCTTCAACCCCGTCGCCAAGATGCCGCTGGTCGAGGTGATCCACACCGACGCCACCGACGAGACGACCCTCGCCACCGGCCTCGAGGTGGTGCGCCGGCTGCGGAAGTTCGCCGTGCGCAGCGCGGACGCCCCCGGCTTCATCGTCAACCGGCTGCTGTTCCGGGTGCTCGGTGGGGTGCTGGCCTCCCTCGACGCCGGCGCGGACCCCGCCGAGGTCGATGCCTCGCTGGACCCCCTGGGCATGCCGATGCGGCCCTTCGCCCTGCTGGACCTGGTGGGACTCGCGGTCGCCGACCACGTGGGCACGGTGCTGCGCGAGCAGCTGGGCGACCGCTTCCACGCCTCGCCGGGCCTGACCGCGATGGCCGACCGCACGGAGCGCTTCACCCGCCCGAGCAAGTCCGCCGTCCACCCCGCGGTGGCGCCGGTCGTGGCGGAGGTGTTCGGCGGCGCCGACGGCAGCTCCGGCGCGGGCACCGGGAACGGGGCACCGGTGGGCGATGCGCTGCTCGAGCTGGTCCAGGACGGGCTCGCCGAGGAGATCGCCCTGATGCTGCAGGAGGGGGTCGTCGAGCGGGCCGAGCAGATCGACCTCGCCCTGATCCTCGGGGCCGGTTTCCCGCGGCACCGAGGAGGGATCACGCCCCGCCTGGACCAGGTCGGAGCCTCCCAGCGGGTCACCGGCAGCCCCTTCCACGCAGACCGGTTCCGTGGCTGAGACCGCAGAATCGTGACAGATCTGGGACCCGGCCCTGTATTGAAACTGTGAAGGCACCCGTACTATGTGGTGGTCGGATGTGGGTATTCGACATCAAGGACGAGTCGTGAGAGAGGGGTCGGCGCCGCACCCTGGCGCCGGAGGAGCATATGTCGCAGCCACCGCAGAACGGATGGGGCCAGTCCCCGTCCGGGGATCCGTACGGACAGTCCTCGCCGAACGGCGGATACGGGGACATGAGCCAGCAGCCCTCCTACGGCCAGCCCTCGGCCGACGGCTCCTACGGCCAGCCGTCCCCCAACTCCGGATACGGCCAGGATCCGAGCTTCGCCCCCGCCTTCGGCGAGGACACCGCCGGGCAGACCGGTGAGGGCGGCGGGAAGAACAACAGCAAGATCGCGATCTTCGCCTGCATCGGCTGCGCGATCCTGATCATCCTCGCCCTGGTCATCGGCGGCGGCATCTGGCTGTTCTCCCGCGGTGGCGACGACACCGGCAGCGAGGGCACCCAGACCACGCAGGAGGAGGGCACCGACGAGGGTGCTGACGGCGGCACCGACGACGGTGGCGACACCGGCACCGATGAGGGCGGCACCGACGAGGGCTCGGACGAGGGCGGCGAGGAGCCCACCACCGACGAGCCCACCACCGACGAGTCGCCCGACGCCGCCCCGGCCTCGGGCGACACCGGCACCCGCGACAACCCGATCGCGCTGGGGGAGACCTTCACAGTCAACGACGGCGAGGGCGGCACCCTCGACGTCACCCTCGGCGAGATCAACTGGGACGCCACCTCGGCCATCATGGAGGCGAACCAGTTCAACGACCCGCCGGCCGAGGGCCAGACCTACGTGATCGTCCCGGTCACCGTGGTCTACCACGGCTCCGACTCCTTCGAGCCCGGCTTCAGCCTCTCCATCGAGTACGTCTCCAACGCCGGCAACAGCTACGAGGAGACCTTCGTCTCGCACGACAACCAGGCCTACGA
>DXDT01000170.1 GCA_019115335.1 Candidatus Brachybacterium merdigallinarum | reverse complement strand
CGGGGGTCGACGCTGATCGTCCGCACCCCGAAGGTCTCGACGACCAGCTCCTCACCGCCGGCCTCCTCAGTGCCGTTCTCGTCGCTGCCGCCGAGCGCCACCTCGGCGGTGTGCAGGTACGGGGTCTCCGGTGACCACAGGGCGGGGTCGGTGAGCCAGAACCGCTGGCGCACCAGCGCCTCCTCGCCGGGGATCAGCGTCACCGGTGAGTCCTCGACGCCCACCTGCTCCCCATCCGGTCCGCGCAGCGCGGTGCGCACCCGCCGGGTCGCCGTCAGCGCGGAGGCGTTGCGCACCGTGATCGCGACCTCGACCGTGGCCACCTCCCCGTCGAGCTCGAGGGTCGCCGCCGTGACCCCGTCGGGCACCACGTGCACAGCCGGCAGCACGTGCAACCGCACCGGACGGTGCAGGCCCGCCCCCGAGTACCAGCGGGAGTCCTCCCCGGTGCGCACCTCGATCCGCAGCTCATTGGTCTGCCCGTAGCGCAGGTACGGGCCGAGCTCCACGAAGAAGCGGGCGTAGCCGCTGGCGCGATTGCCCACGAACTCGTCGTTGACGAACACCTGGGAGCGGCGCTGCGCTCCCTCGACCTCGAGGTGGATCGTGCTGCCCTCCCACTCGGCGGGCACCTCGAGGCGGTGCAGGTAGGCGAAGGCGGCGCCCGGGTAGTACGCCATGGCACCGGCCGACGGCACCTGCGGGGAGCGGTCGAGGTCGCGCATCGCGTCGTGCGGCAGGTGCGCGGGGGTCTCCGCGGTGGTCGCGGCATCGGCAGCCTGGAAGGGGCCCAGCGGCGTGCGATAGGTCCAGTCGCGATTCAGGGGGATGACGGTCATGATGCTCCGTTCAGAGGCGGGTCAGCGGACGGACTTGATGCCCACGATGCTGAGGGCACCGATGATCGCCATCGCGATCGAGATCGGGAAGATCAGCAGGTAGGAGCCGGTGACCACCACGATCGAGGAGGTGATGATCGGGCCCAGGGTCTGACCGAGGGTGGTGGCGAGGTTGAGGATGCCCAGGTCCTTCCCGGCCTCCTCCTGGTTCGGCAGCACGTCCACGTTCAGCGCCTGGTCCACGGAGCTGTACACGCCGTAACCGAAGCCGGCGATGCCCGCGTACAGCAGCATGCCCATCGTGGAGGGGAAGATCCACGGCATCGCGACGCCCACCCCGAACAGCAGGCTGGCCACGATCACCGGTGCCTTGCGGCGGCCGATCCTGTCCGAGAGCGGGCCGGCGCCGAGGGAGGCGACCAGCCCCACCACCAGGGTGATCATGGACATCGTGGAGATCGTCGCGGCGGACTCCACCACCGACTGCCCCACGTAGTTCTGCACGATGTACAGCTGGTAGGCGGCGATCATCTGGTAGCTGATCAGCATGAACAGGCGGCCGGCGAAGGCGCGGTAGAAGTCCGGTGCCTTCCGGGGCGGGCGGAAGGACAGCAGCAGGTCCTTGAAGGTGCCCGCATCGCGCGGGGCGGTGTGGGCGGCGGAGCGCTCGCGCGGCCAGACGAACAGGGTGATCACGCCCGCGGCGGTCAGGAGGATCGCGGCGAGGGCGTAGCCGGACAGCGTGGCGGTGATGAAGGAGGCGCCGATCAGCGCGCCGAGCGGATAGCCGACCGTCGCGCCCGCCCCGAAGAAGGCGGACATCGTGCCGCGCACCGAGAGCGGCACCCGGTCGGAGATCACGGCGACCGCGGGGGCGAGCATCATGTTCAGCCCCACCATGGTCACGCAGTACGTGACCATGATCGCCACCGGGTCGGTCAGGGTACCGACGGCGAACAGCGAGGCACCGCCCAGCAGCGCCCCGCCCAGGATCCACGGGGTGCGGCGGCCGAAGCGGGAGCGGACCCGGTCCGAGAGGTTCCCGAACACGAGGTTGGAAACCAGGGAGACCACGGCGGTGACCGAGTTGATGGTGCCGAACCAGGCATCCGGGGAGGCGACGCCGATGTCCGTCAGCCGCTGGGGGAGCAGCACGTTGGCGACCATCGCCAGGCCCACCGCCCACAGCAGCCCGAAGGCGAGGAACCCGGCGCCGAAGCGGATCATCCGATCCCGGGTGGGGACGGTGCCGAGGTCAGGGGCGACATCATCCGGGATGGCGCCGTCAGCTGCGGCGCCGCCCGGGACGATGGCTTCCGGGGAGGTGACGTCCGGCTGCGGCGCCACGCCGGTGTCGGGAACGGAGGTCGGGTGAAGGCTCATGGTGTCCCTTGGGGTGTGTCGTCATCGAACAGGGCCGTTCGACGGAGCTGTCGAACGGGGAGCGCCCGGGAGTCGGCGCGGTGGGGGAGAGGCCCGGCCGGCCGGGATGCGTCGGCCGGCCGAGCTGCTCAGTCGGTGGCGGTGCTCAGTCGATGGCGCCGAAGGGCGTGACCGGATGCTCGGTGCCGATGGCGTCGAAGCCGTGGAAGACGGCGGTGCCCGCGGTCGCGAACAGCCCCAGCACGCGACCCGTGAAGGAGGCGGCGGTCTCGGCGCTCAGGTAGCGGGCGTCGACCTCCGCCAGGCGCACCTCTTCACCGCCGGCCTCGGCCCACAGGGCGATGACGTCGCTGGTCATGCCGAGGGTCCCGAAGGTCGCATTCCGCGGCCGCTCGGAGTCCAGGTGCAGGGTGACGGGGCCCGCGGGGAGGGTGCCGGTCCACTCCTGGCGGATCCCGGGCACCACGGCCTCGGCGGTCACCAGCACGCGCTCGCCGTCGGCCTGGGCCCGGATCGAGTAGTGGTGGTCCTCGTCGTAGCGGACGGCGAGGCCGCCGGTCCCGGCGGAGACGTCCACCGTGGTGCTCGCCGCGGTCTCCACGGCGAGCTGACGGCGGCCGAGGAAGACGGGGTGCTGGTCCGAGAGGGTGCTGCCGTCGGCGGTGAGGCTCAGGGTTCCCGCCGCGAGATCCGGGGTCGCGATCTCCTGCGGCAGGCGCCGCACACCGATCCAGCGGTTGTCCAGCGGCGCGTCGAAGCGGACCTGCTCGCCGGGGTTCGGGCGCGGGGCGAGCGCGACGGGCTCGGCCACCGGCCAGCCGTCGACCCACTCGATGCGGGTGGCGAACGTCTCGCGGCCCAGCGGGGAGAACGCGCGGGTGCCGCCCAGGGGGCGCACGCCGAGCATGACCAGCAGGGTCGAGCCGTCCGGGCCCTCCACGAGATCGCCGTGACCGGTGTTCTGCACGGGCCGGGTGGTGCTGCGGGCGGTGAGGATCGGGTTCGCGGGCCCTGCCTCGAAGGGGCCGACGGGGGAGTCGGCGCGGGCGATCGAGACGCCGTGGCCGCGCTCGGTGCCGCCCTCGGCGATCACCAGGTACCAGTGCTCGTCGCGCTGGTACAGGTGCGGTGCCTCGGGGAACATGAAGCCGGAGCCGGACCACAGCGAACGCGGCTCCTCGAGCAGGGTCCCGGTGGCGAGGTCGACGCGGACCTGCTGGATGCCCAGGTGCTTGCCGGTCTCGGGCCCGGAGAGGATCAGGCCGGAGAAGGTCACGTACGCGGTGCCGTCCTCGTCCCAAGCGAGGTCGGGGTCGATGCCGTTCAGACCCTCCAGCACGATCCCGTCGCTCCAGGGGCCCGCGGGATCGGAGGCGGTGAAGACGAGGCAACCGCGACCCCCGGGCACGCCGACGATCACATGGAACAGCCCGTCGTGGTGGCGCAGGGTGGGTGCCCACACGCCCATGTTGGTGGGCACCTGAGAGATCTCGAGCTGCTCGGGCCGGGTGGCGACGTTGCCGATCTGCTCCCAGGTCACGAAGTCCTCGCTGCGGTACACCGGCAGGCCCGGCAGGTACTCGAAGGTGGAGGTGACGATGTAGTAGACGCCGTCCACGCGGACCACGCTGGGGTCCGGGTTGAAGCCCGGCAGCACCGGGTTCGGGAACGGGGCGCCCACGCCGCCGAAGGTGCCGGCCGGGTACTCGGGTGTGGTGCGGTCAGTCATCGATGCCCCTTTGCAGAAGAAACTGTTTCGCAATGTTTCTTGCGATGGAGCGACCGTATTCCGGGCTGGCGACGGGGTCAACGTGAAGTGCGCCACGGGTGCGAGCGAAACTGTTTCCGAGTTGGTACGGTATCTCGACGACCCGCCCGAGGAGGAGCGCATGACCGGACGACCGCAGAAGCGGCCCACCCTCGACTCCGTCGCCGCCTCCCTCGGCGTCTCCAAGGCCACCGTCTCCAAGGTCCTCAACGACCGGCCCGGGGTCTCCGCCGCACTGCGAGCCCGCATCCAGGAGGCGCTCGCCGAGGTCGGCTACGAGCGCACCACCGGCCCCGGCGGGAGCGGCGGCCGCCGCTCCGTGGTGGTGGTCCTGGAGACCCTCGCGAACCTGTACTACCTGCCCGTCCTCGACGGCCTGGTCGCCGAGGCGGCCGCCCGCGACGTGGAGCTCGTGCTCGAGGTGATCAACCCCCTGGCCCGCAGCTACGGCCGCGAGATCACCGAGGAGCGGATCCGGGAGCTGCACCGCCGGAGTCATGCGGGCATGCTCGTGGTGACCGCCCGCTTCCCGCCCCGCGCCGCCGCGGTCTGCGCCGAGCTGCGCTTCCCCGTGGTCGCGATCGACCCCACCAACGATCTCGATGCGAGCGTCCCCGGCGTCGGCTCCAATGCCTGGTCCGGCGGGAAGCAGGCCACCGAGCACCTGATCGGGCTGGGGCACCAGCGGATCGGCTTCGTGGGCGGCATCGCCAGCCACGCCGGCTTCCGCGAGCGGCGCAGCGGCTACCGGGCCGCGCTCGAAGCCGCCGGCATCCCCGAGGACGCCTCCCTCGTGGCCGAGACCGGCATCGAGGGCTCGGGCGCGGCGGCGCTCGCCATGCTCGAGCTGCCCGATCCGCCCACCGCCTTCTTCTGCGTCACCGACCCCGGCGCCCTGCTCGTGGTGAGCCAGCTGGTCCACCACGGGATCTCCGTGCCCGAGCAGGTCAGCGTGATCGGCTACGACGACACCTACGCCGCCGTGCCCGGTCCGATCGAGCTGACCACCGTGAGCACCCCGCTGTCGGAGATCGCGCGGCTGGGTCTCTCGACCCTGCTGGGCATCAGTGAGGGCATCGCGCCGGTCTCCCACCACGTCCAGCTCGCCACCACCCTCGTGGTCCGCGAGACGACGGCCCCGCCCGGGCGCTGAGTCGATATGGCAAGAGGCAAGGGCGGCGGTGGCGGGCTCGAGGCGATGGCGGACCGGATCGACCCGGCGCCCTTCGATGGGGCCGAGGCGACGACCTCGTGATCACCAGCGAAGAATCGCTGCCTCCGAATGGGCATGGGCGACCCGGTTCGAGGACGCCGAGGAGCACACCACCCGCGGCGTGGCCCGCGTGGTCGGGGACGCGACAGCCTACGCCGAGCGTGTGCTCGCGGGGGCAGAGCAGCGCGAGGACCGGCTGCACGTGACCGACGCGGAGGCCGACGGGGAGCTGCTCCACCTGACCGTCTCCACCAGCTCTGACGGCAATGCTCTCTCGGTGTTCTACGGTTCCATGCCCGAGGTGCTCGGTCCGGGTGTGCCGCTGGGAAGCTGACCGGCTCCCCGCCGGCCGGTGCCTCAGACCGCCTCCACCCCGTCCTCGGAGATCGAGATGATCTCTCCGCCCAGGGTGTCCTGCGCGGCCTCGGCGACGGCGAGAGCGGCGCCAGCGGCCAGGGCGGTGGTGAGGGTGCGACGAATCGTCATGGGGGAGGAATCCTTCTCGTGCAGAGGTGAACGTGCGGTGGAGGAGAACTCGCGATCCCCGGAGCCGTCGAGATTCCCGGTGCGCCCGCAGATGGTCCGCCACACGCCGCTTCACGATGGTGTGCAGCCAGCTGGTGACCTTGCCCGTACCCCGGTAGCTGCCGATCGATCCCATCACGGAGATCAGGACCTCCTGGGCGACGTCGTCGGCCGCATCGCGGTCCAGGAGCATCGATCGCACCATCCGGTGCACGGTGCGGGAGCGGTCCAGGGACTCGATGAGCTCCTCGAGCGCCGCGGGGTCCCTGCCCCCGTCCGGGCCCTGGCTCCGGCCCCGGCCCGGCCCTGGCTCTGGCCTCGGCTCGCTCAGCGGTGAGTCACCTGCGGGCCGACGCTGCCGCCGGTCAGGTCGTAGACCTCGGACCAGTTCGGCCAGGCCTGCCAGCCCTCGGCATCCGCGTAGCAGTTCCCCTCGGCCTGCTCGCCATCGGGCACCACCTGCACGGGGGGCAGGTCCTCATCGCAGCGAGGATTGCTGACGGTGGTGTCGAGGGTCTGGGATGCGGCGACGGCGTCCAGCATCGCCAGCTGCACGGCGCGGTCGGTGACCACGACCTCCTGCTCCACGACCTCGTAGCTGATCCGGCTGGTGTCCATGACCGTCGCCTCGCCCGAGGTGACCTCGAGGCTCGAGACGTCCTGGACCTCGATCGTGGAGCGCACCGGCTGACCGTCGAAGGTCACCGTGCACTCGTAGACGGTGTCCGAGCTGGGGGTGCACTCGGAGCTGATCTCGAGGTCCACCTGCGCCTGCTCGAGGACGGCGCTCTCCATCGCGTAGCGCAGCACCCCGGCGACCACCTCCTCTTCGGTCTCGGCCCCCTCCACCCCGTGCTCGGAGGGGTCGGGGAGCGAGGGAGTGCCAGGGGAGGCTGCGAGGTCCGCGGGGATCGGCTCGCCATCTCCGCCCCGGGGATCGAATCGCGGCGCCAGCAGCACCACGCCGACGACCAGCACGATCACCAGCGCGACCTTGATGGGCTTGCTGAGCAGGCCGTTCCGGCCCTCGTGAGAGCTGTCGCTCGCCGAGGAGGTTTCAGGAGTCTCTGAACTCATGGCGAGGAAGAGTAGGGGAGACGACCCCCGCCGAGCAAAGGACGGTCAGCGCCCCCGATGTCGCGGAGTCGGGTGGCCTGGCGGGCCTGCATCGAGGAGAGGACCGATGGAGCAGCAGGCGGCGGGCCGATCTGTACGAGGCCGTTCCGAGCCATCAGCTGACCGAGATCTGCGAGGCGATGGTGAGGCGGAATGCCGAGCAGCCGGAGGTCGTGCGTCTCTACGCTCTGCTCAGCGCGGAGTCCCTCCAACCGGGCCACCCCGTCCACGAGTACTTCAGGGAGCGCGAGGAGCGTGCGCTGGGGACGTTCGCATCGGCTCGCGTCGCGAGTGGGGGAGGGGCTCAGCTCGCCCGTCTCGTGCTCGCAGCCATGGATGGGCTTCAGCTCCGCTGGCTGCGGGACCCCGACGGTGTCGACCTGGTGCAGGAGTGGCGCGCGGCGGCGGCCGCGATCATCCCCAGCTGATGGCGGCCCGCTCGTGCGTGAGTCGATCTGCGCGGGACCGATCCGTCGTCGTCCGGCCTGAAGCGTCCGCATCTCTCCGCTCAGCGCGCGGTCGGGTCCCGCCACCCGACTGCGATCCGCGAACAGCTCGCTCCCCGGGGCATCGCGTCCACCTGGCAGTCGCCCTGCGCCCCTAGCATGGTCTGTCGATGACCTCCGATCTGTACTCCCTGCAGCAGACCCTCTCCTCGATCGACGGTCGCAGCTACGGCTCCTACAAGCAGCTGAAGGGCGGCTACGACCTCGGCCCCTGCCGTCTTGAGGTCGACCACGTGCAGGTCGACCCCTACGCACCGCCGTCCCTGATGCGCCTGATCGTCGATCGCGCCGATGCGGGCCTGCCCGAGGATCTGCTGTCCGATCACCGCGGCCGGGTCGCCACCACCGACTTCCTGACCCGGATCATCGCTTCCGTCGCTGCGCGGAGCGAGGAGGGGATCAGCATCGGCGCCCCGGGCCAGGAAGTGCTCGAGCGCACCAGCGTCGCCGTGACCGAGCAGGGGATCGAGGCACGGCTGTTCGTGCAACTGCCCGCCTCCGGCCGGCGCATCCGGGGCCGACAGGCCGCCCGCCTGCTCACCGAGGACCTGCCCCGCATCGCCGAGACGGCCCTGTTCCACGAGAACCTCGACGCCCACGCCCTGCGCGAGCACGTCACCCTCCACCGTGACCAGGAGGCGCTGCGGGATCAGCTCCCCGAGCGCGGCCTGGTCGCGTTCGTGGGCGACGGCGCGATCCTGCCCCGCCGCGCCGGGGACTCGAACCTGCCGCTCGAGGAGGGCGCCGTCCCCTTCGAGAGCCCGGATTCCCTGCGGATCCGCTTCGACCTGCCCAGCGGCCGGAGCATGACCGGAATGGGGGTGCCGGAGGGGATCACGGTGATCGTCGGCGGCGGCTACCACGGCAAGTCCACGCTGCTGCGCGCGCTCGAGCGGGGCGTGTACCCGCACCGGGCGGGCGACGGCCGCGACTGGGTGATCACTCGGGCTGATGTCGCCGCGATCCGCGCCGAGGATGGCCGGGCCGTGACCGGCGTGGACATCTCCCCGTTCATCACCGGGCTGCCGTCCGGCACCGACACCCGTGCCTTCTCCACCGCCAACGCCTCCGGATCCACCTCCCAGGCGGCGTCCCTCGTGGAGGCGGTCGACGCCGGCGCGTCCGCGCTGCTGATCGACGAGGACACCTCGGCCACGAACTTCATGATCCGGGACGAGCGGATGCGCGCACTGATCCCCGCCGAGCGCGAACCGATCACCCCGTTCGTGGACCGCATCCGCCCCCTGCACACGGAGCGCGGCGTCTCCACCGTGCTGGTCGCGGGTGGCTCCGGGGCGTTCTTCGACATCGCCGACCACGTGATCGCGCTGGACTCCTACCTGCCCCGCGACGTCACCGCCCAGGCCCAGCTGCTCGCCGGAGACTCCCGCGCCCGGCCCGACGACCCTGCACCCAGTGCGGTGTTCGGCGCGCCGCGCCCGCGAGTGCCGGCCGGTGAGGCGCTGCGCCCGCCGGGGAAGCGGAAGCCCGCCGCCGCCAAGGGACGGGGAACGATCCGTCTCGGCACCGAGCACCTCGACCTCGCGGCGGTCTCCCAGCTGGTCGATGCCGCCCAGACCCAATCGGTCGCCCGCGCACTGGACCGTCTCGCCGAACTGCTCACCGACCAGCCGACCCTCTCGCTCCAGGAGGCGGTGCAGCTGCTGCTGGACCGGATCGATGCGGGCGGGCTCGAGACCCTCTCACCGCATCGCGGGCATCCCGGTCACCTCGCCCGGCCCCGCGGGCTGGAGATCCACGCCGCGGTGAACCGCTGGCGGAGGCTGCGGCTGCGCTGAACCGTTCAGCACCGCTGAGCCGCCCCCGCTCAGCGGCTCGTCACGAGCAGCCACACCCTGCCCGGCGGGGCCCGTGCGCGAACCGGAGCTTGCGCATCCCGGTGCGCCGTGTATGGTCATCCGCATGCAGAAGCGTTGGCAGTTCTATGCGATGTCGGCTCCGGAGGGGCCGGCCGCCGTATAGCGCCACCAACCCTCTCCAGAGCCGACAAGGGCAGAGCATCCGCTCTGCCCTTCGCCATTCCCGGCGGGCTCTGCACAGAGCGGGTCCGCCTCACCACCGGACAGGACCCCAGAGATGACCCTTCTCGCCACAGCGCCCACAGCAGCACCCACAGCGGACCGCCACGTCGCCTCGTTCACCGCGCTGCCGGCGCCCGATGAGCTCCGTGCCGATCAGCCGCTCGACGATGTGCTCACCGCCCAGGTCGCCGCCCACCGCGGGCAGATCCGTGACGTGCTCTCCGGGGCCGACGGCCGGCTGCTCGTCATCGTCGGACCCTGCTCGATCCACGACCCGGACGCCGGGATCGACTACGCCCGCCGGCTCGCTGCGCTGCGGGCCGAGGTGCAGGACGACCTGCTGCTGGTGATGCGCACCTACTTCGAGAAGCCGCGCACCACCGTCGGCTGGAAGGGTCTGATCAACGACCCGCACCTGGACGGCTCCCATGACATCGCCGCCGGTCTGCGCACCGCCCGTGCCTTCCTGCTCGAGGTCGCCCGGCTGGGCCTGCCCGCCGCGACCGAGTTCCTCGAGCCGATCAGCCCCCAGTACATCGCCGACCTCGTCAGC